>NZ_JBEYXZ010000007.1:34850-222833 GCF_040645305.1 Streptomyces sp. NPDC046831
GGGTGTCACCGTGCTCGGCCTGCAGGGCGGCCCTTTGGGTGTCACCGTGCTCGACCCGTACGGCGGCCCCCCGCGGGAGGTCCCGTGCCCGATCTCGCGGCGGCGCTCCCGCGGCCGTCGTACCCGTTCGTAGGGCCGCTCCCCCAGGGCAGGCCCTACGTACAGCCGCGTGAAGCGGCGTCCGGCGGACGCTCTCGCGCGGTGCCCGACCGACTCCGCGGGGCGGAGGTCCGGACGACCGAAAACCGTCGGTCCGTCCGGCCGGAGACCCCGCGGGCGGGGCCGGTCGGTCCCCGAAGGGGTGGGGACCGGCCGGCCCGTGCCCCAGGGGCGGCGCACGCGCCCCCCTCGGGCACGCAGAAGGGGCCTCACCGGGCCAACCCCAGCCCGGTGAGGCTCCGCGCACCCGTTCACGCCGGGCGCGTACGCTGACTCATGTGACCGGTATCACCGCTCAGGTGTGACCTGCGATTTAGAGCCTCCCCGGAAGCGGCGATAACCTGCGAGACGGACATGCCGCGCGCTCGGACACCGTGTGCGCCTCCCTTGTGACACAGAGCGGACGTCACGTTGCCCTTCGCGGCACGCCCACGCATCCAACGAACCGCGAGATCACTGATAGGGACGGAAGCGCGTGGACCTGTTCGAGTACCAGGCGAGGGACCTCTTCGCCAAGCACGGTGTACCGGTGCTGGCCGGTGAAGTCATCGACACGCCTGAGGCGGCGCGCGAGATCACCGAGCGGCTGGGCGGCAAGTCGGTCGTCAAGGCGCAGGTGAAGGTCGGTGGTCGTGGCAAGGCCGGTGGCGTGAAGCTCGCCGCCACCCCCGACGAGGCCGTCGCCCGCTCGACGGACATCCTCGGCATGGACATCAAGGGCCACACGGTCCACAAGGTCATGATCGCCGAGACCGCTCCGGAGATCGTCGAGGAGTACTACGTCTCCTTCCTCCTCGACCGTGCCAACCGCACCTTCCTGTCCATCGCCTCCGTCGAGGGCGGCATGGAGATCGAGGAGGTGGCCGCCACCCGTCCGGAGGCCGTCGCCAAGACCCCGATCGACGCCATCGACGGTGTGACGCCCGAGAAGGCCCGCGAGATCGTCGAGGCTGCGAAGTTCCCGGCCGAGGTCGCCGACAAGGTCGCGGACGTCCTCGTCAAGCTGTGGGACACCTTCATCAAGGAGGACGCCCTCCTGGTCGAGGTCAACCCATTGGCCAAGGTCGCCTCCGGTGACGTCATCGCCCTCGACGGCAAGGTGTCCCTCGACGACAACGCCGAGTTCCGCCACCCCGACTTCGAGGAGCTCCACGACAAGGCCGCGGCGAACCCGCTCGAGGCGGCCGCCAAGGAGAAGAACCTCAACTACGTCAAGCTCGACGGCGAGGTCGGCATCATCGGCAACGGCGCCGGCCTGGTCATGTCGACCCTGGACGTCGTCGCGTACGCCGGTGAGAAGCACGGTGGCGTCAAGCCCGCCAACTTCCTGGACATCGGCGGCGGTGCCTCCGCCCAGGTCATGGCGAACGGCCTGGAGATCATCCTCGGCGACCCGGACGTCCGCTCCGTGTTCGTCAACGTCTTCGGTGGCATCACCGCCTGCGACGAGGTCGCCAACGGCATCGTCCAGGCCCTGAAGCTCCTTGAGGACCGCGGCGAGAAGGTCGAGAAGCCGCTCGTCGTCCGCCTCGACGGCAACAACGCCGAGCTGGGCCGGAAGATCCTCACCGACGCCAACCACCCGCTGGTCCAGCGCGTCGACACCATGGACGGCGCGGCCGACAAGGCCGCCGAGCTGGCCGCCGCCAAGTAAGCACCTAGGACGAGGACACCAAGACACCATGGCTATCTGGCTCAACAAGGACAGCAAGGTCATCGTCCAGGGCATGACCGGCGCCACCGGCATGAAGCACACCAAGCTCATGCTCGGCGACGGCACCGACGTCGTGGGCGGCGTGAACCCGCGCAAGGCGGGTCAGACCGTGGACTTCGACGGCACCGAGGTACCCGTCTTCGGCACCGTCAAGGAGGCCATCGAGAAGACCGGCGCCGACGTCTCCGTCATCTTCGTGCCGGAGAAGTTCACCAAGGACGCGGTCGTCGAGGCCATCGACGCCGAGATCCCGCTGGCCGTCGTGATCACCGAGGGCATCGCGGTGCACGACACGGCCGCCTTCTGGGCGTACGCCGGCAAGAAGGGCAACAAGACCCGCATCATCGGCCCGAACTGCCCCGGCATCATCACCCCGGGCCAGTCCAACGTCGGCATCATCCCGGGCGACATCACCAAGCCGGGCCGCATCGGCCTGGTCTCGAAGTCCGGCACGCTGACCTACCAGATGATGTACGAGCTGCGGGACATCGGCTTCTCGACGGCCGTCGGCATCGGTGGCGACCCGATCATCGGCACCACCCACATCGACGCCCTGAAGGCCTTCCAGGACGACCCCGACACCGACCTGATCGTCATGATCGGTGAGATCGGCGGCGACGCCGAGGAGCGGGCCGCGGCCTTCATCAAGGAGAACGTGACCAAGCCGGTCGTCGGCTACGTCGCGGGCTTCACCGCCCCCGAGGGCAAGACCATGGGCCACGCCGGCGCCATCGTCTCCGGCTCCTCCGGCACCGCCCAGGCCAAGAAGGAGGCCCTGGAGGCCGCGGGCGTCAAGGTCGGCAAGACCCCGACCGAGACGGCCAAGCTCGCCCGCGAGATCCTCGCCGGCTGACTCCGCCCCACGGCCGGCCTCCGCCGGCCGGGCGCGCGCCCGGCGCGCAGGACGGCCGGGCGCCTGGCCGAGGACTACGGCTGAACGCCGGTGGGCCCGCTCCCTCAGGGAGCGGGCCCACCGGCGTTTCTGCCGCACGGGCGCGCGGTGCGCCGCAGCGCATCGGCCCAGCGGCGGCACGGCCGTGGGCGACGGGGTCGGCGGCCGCCCGGTCGCCCTCGTGGAAGCGGACGGTCACCCGCCGCGCGCGCCGTTGCCGGTGGTCACCCGCTCCATGTGCCGGGGCCGGTGGTCATCCGCTCCAGGTGCCAGGGCCGGTGGTCATCCGCCGCGGGCGCTGGTGCCGTGGTCACTTGCCGCGCGCGCCAGGTCCGGTGGTCACTCGCCGGACGTGCCGGGGCCGACGGTCACTCGCCGCACGCGCCGGCGCCCGTACGGACCAGCGCCGGTGGTCGTCCGGCCGTTCGGACCAGCGTCGGTGGTCGTCCCGCCGCACGCACCGGCATCCGCGGTCGTCCGGCCGTTCGGACCAGCGTCGGTGGTCGTCCCGCCGCACCCACCGGCATCCGTGGTCGTCCGGCCGCACGTGGTCACCTACCTGGCCTCCGGCAGCACGCGCTCCGGTCCGCCGGCCATGTCCGCCTTCAGCCTGGCCCGTAGCCGGGTCTGCGCCGGCGACAGGGGCCCCAGGGCGGCCCGCGGCGGCACCCCGCGCACCGTGTGCCCCGGAGCCACCGGTGCCTCGTAGTGCGTGGGAGCCGTGCGCAGCGTCAGGGCCGTCGCCCCGACGATGGTGACCGTGAAGGCGATCGCGGCCCGGGCCCAGAAGCGGGTCCGGCGTTCCCCGGCCGTCCGTACGCAAGGGGGCTGGTCCGTCCGGAGCTGATCACCGGAGGCCAGCCGGACCAGCCGCCGGTGCAGCTGAGCCGGGTCGGCCAGCTCCGGCAGGCGCGCGGCGACGGCCTCGCGGGCGTGCATCAGCCGGTTCGCCGTCGCGGGGGTGCTCGCCTCGCTCTCCGCCGCCGTCTCCGGCAGGTCGAGGCCGACGCCGTCGTACAGGACCAAGGCACGGCGGTACGACGGCGGCAGGTCGAGCAGGGCGCGCAGCAGCGCCCGGTCCGCGGGGTCCGCGGGCGGGGGTTCGGCGGCAGCGGCGGCGCGCGAGGGCGGGCGCAGGCGGTTCCAGGGGGACAGGGCGCAGTCGTACACCGCCGCCCGCACCCAGCCCGCCGGGTCCGGGTCCCGGGCCACCTCGGGCCAGCGCTGCCAGGCCGATTGGAAGGCCCGCTCCACGGCCCTCCGGGCCCGGTCCCGCCGGCCGGTCAGCAGGTAGGCCTGCCGGACCAGGGCGGGCGCGCAGAAGGCGTAGAGCGTGTCGAAGGCCTGAGCGGGCGTCATGGCGGTGGCACCGGAGGCTTCGGCCGGAACGGGCGCGCCGTGTGACGCGCCGGGGCCCCCACGAGCCGTCAGGCCGCCGGGTGCGCGGGTCTGCTGACGCTCCGCCTCGGCGATGGAGGCCAGCAGGTCGGCGTACTCCTCCCGCTCCCGGCCGCGCGGTACGGAGCGGCCCGCCTCCCAGGCGCGCAGGGTCTCGAGGGCGACAGCGACCTGTGAGGCGACCTGATGCTGGGTCAAGGCAGCGGACTGGCGCAGGCGTCGGCGTTCCGCGGGCGGCGGCAACGGCTTCGCAGGACTCTGGTTCACGATGCGCCCCTTCGCCTGATAAAGAACATAAAAGTATGTTGTGCGACACAACGGCACTTCGCCTGTTACGAGGGGAAAGCGGGTGGTGTTGGGAGCATGGCGGACGTGATCCAGACGACCGCTCGACGTCCGCCACTGCCTCCGCTGCGCACCCGGGTGCGGGACCGAT
Organism: Streptomyces sp. NPDC046831; assembly: GCF_040645305.1. Lineage (NCBI taxonomy): Bacteria > Bacillati > Actinomycetota > Actinomycetes > Kitasatosporales > Streptomycetaceae > Streptomyces > Streptomyces sp. NPDC046831. Next base: position 39,450 of record NZ_JBEYXZ010000007.1, read on the forward strand.
CGCCCGGCCTGGGCGCCGGCCTCCTCGGGGGCGCGGTCGCGGCGGGGCTCGGACTCGGCTCGTTCGCCGTGCTGGTCATCGCGCTGTGGATCAGCTCGCCGTACCCGGACAGCGGGCCGGCCGGCGCGCTGCACGTCGCCGCCGCGCTGTGGGTGCTGGCGCACGGGGCCGAACTCCTCCGCGCCGACACGCTGTCCGGCGTGCCCGCCCCGGTGGGTGTCACTCCGCTGCTGCTGTTCGCGCTGCCGGTACTGCTCGTGCACCGTGCCGCGCGGGACGCGACCGACGCGGGCGACGGCGGCCCGCTCGTCCCCGCGCGTACCGCCTGGGTGGGCGTGGTGCTCGGCTACCTCGCCGTCGGCGGCGCGGCCACGGTGTACGCGGCGGGCGGTGCGCTGCGGCCCTCGTACGTCTGGACGGCGATCTGCGTGCCGCTGGTCGTCACGGTGGCCGCGGGCAGCGGGGTGTGGACGGCCTACGGCTGCCCGCGTGCCCCGCTGGAGCAGGCACTCGGCAGGCTTCCGGGGGGCGTGCGGCGTCTTCTCGTCGCGCCGGGGGCCCGTGCGCGGCTCGGCGGTGCCGCGCGGGCGGCGGCCGCCGGGACGGTGGTCTTCGGCGGAGGCGGGACGCTGCTGCTCGGGGTGTCGCTGGTGGGGCACGGCGGGGCCGTCCAGCGGTCCTTCGTGCAGCTGTCGGAGGTGTGGTCCGGCCGGTTCGCCGTCGTGGTGCTGTGCCTCGCCCTGCTGCCGAACGCGGCGGTGTGGGCGGTCGCGTACGCCACCGGCCCCGGCTTCGCGCTCGGTGTGGGTCATGTGGCCGGCCCGCTGTCGTCCGCGCCGGCCCCGCTGCTGCCGCCGTTCCCGTTGCTGGCCGCGGTGCCGGACGCGGGGCCGGGAACGCTGGTGCACTGGGCCGCCGCGGTGCCGGTGGCGGCCGGGCTGACGATCGGGTGGTTCGTCGCCGGGGCAGCCGTGACGGAGGGACGGGACGCGGCGGGCGGCCGGCGGGACACGGGCACGGACGGAGGCGGTGCCCGGGGCGGAACTGCCGGACGGGACGCGGGTCCGGGCCGGACGTCGCAGAGGCCGGACAGGGGTGCCGGGAGACCCGGCGGGGGAGGAGCCGAGGTGTGGTCGTGGGGGCGCACGGTGGGCGGCGCCGGGCTGGCCTGTCTGCTGTGCGCCCTGGCACTGGCCGTGCTCGCGACGCTGGCGGGCGGCCCGCTGGGCAACGCCGCGCTGGCCCGCTTCGGGCCGGTGAACTGGCAGGTGGGACCCGCCGTGCTGGCGTGGACGGTGACTGTTGCTCCGCCCACGGCGCTGCTGGCTCGGGCGTGGCGCTGCCGCAGGAGCCGTCTGACGTGGGAGCCGCGGACCGGGACATCGCGGACGGCCGCGGTCGCCGCTCCGTCCGGCACGGACGGGCGCCGGGACCCGGCCTCCGGGCCGTCGACGCGGGGCTGGTTCACCCGGGGGAAGACCCCCACGCCGCGCGTACCGGAGCCGACGGCGGCCTCCCGGCGCCACGAGGACCCCACGCTGGAGGCCTACGACGTGCTGCCCCTCGACTCCCCGCCGGGCGGTGAGGGGTCCCTGTGGCGCGACGACGTGACCCGCACGGCCCGCTGGGCGGCGCTGAAGGAGGCCGCGAGGGACTTCACCGAGCCCGACGAGAGGGCGCGGGCGACGGAGGTCTCCGCAGGACCCGCCGAAATGACGGACGCGGCGAAGGGAACGCCGGCCGGGAAGGCACCGGAGGGGGCGACGACGCTCCGCCCCGGCGCCCCGGCGACGACGCTCCGGCCCGGTGCCCCGGCGCTGGACACGCAGCCCGCCCAGGCCGACCGGGCCAGGCAGGCCGCGCACGCCGCGCACGCCGCGCACGCCGCGCACGCCGCGCAGGCTGCGGACGCCACACCGGCAGTCGAGGCCGGGGCGGCCACTGGGTCCGCCGACTGCTGGGAAACCGCGACCGTCGGCGGACCCGGGCAGCCCTTGGAACCCGTTGTCACCCAGGAGTCCGCGGTGGACGGCGAATCACCGGCAGGGGAAGGCCCTTCAGCGGCCCGGAACCCCGCGCACTCGAGCGACCGGCCGGCCTCACAGCGGCCGCTGCACGCTCACGGGACGGCGACCCCGGCCGCCCCGCCGCCCACCTCCGACTCGGCCGACCTCCCCCACCAAGGAGGACGTCACCAGGGAGGACGGGAGGAACCCGAGGCGCAGCCGGCCGCCGGCGAACCGGAGCGGACGCGGAGCGAGGAACCACCAGGCTCCCCGGAGCCCTCGGCCCCCCACACCGCGCCGGAGTGACGCCCCCGGCCGAAGGCGTCACCGGCTCAGCCGCTGACCTCCAGCACGCCCCGCAGTTCCTTCGGCAGGTGCTGGTCGCAGGACTGCCTGGCCTCGCTGGTCAGGGCGTCCTTCACGCACGAGTAGTAGTCGCTGTAGACGAGCTGCGCCGTGAAGCTCACGGCGACCAGGGCCAGGGCCAGGGACGCGGTGACCAGGCCGCTGACCGCCGCCGTCGTCTGCGGCCTGCCCTCGGGGACGGCGGCGGGGGCCGCCGCGTGCGGGTCGCGCGTGCGCGGCTTGGCGCGCAGGGCGCTGATGCCCCAGTACAGAGCGGGCGCGCCCAGCAGCAGCGCCACGTACGGCCAGCTGAACAGCGCGAAGAAGAAGGCCCACATGCCGCACAGCAGGGCGTAGCGCGCCCGGCGCTGGGCGGGGTCGGTGGGGTCCCAGCGCAGGCCCGGGCCGGGGCCCTTGCCCTGCCCCTGGGGTCCGCCGGGTCCCTCGGATCCGCCGCCGGGCGGCTGCGGACGGTCGCCGAAGCCGCCGGGCGAGCGGCCGGGCTGCCGGTCGCTCCACTGACTGCCCCACGGGGAGCCGTCCCTGTCCCGGTCACCGGAGTCGCCGTCGGGGGACTGGCCGCCGCCCGACGGGTGCCGCGGCTGCCAGGGGCGGTCGGGCGTGCCCTCCGGCGGCGGCGCGAAGGGGTTGTCGTCCTGTCCCGCGCCGCCCTGCCCGGTGCCGTTCTTCCCGTTCTTCCCGTCCGAGGGCGCGTCCGGCGGGGAGGCGGGGCGCTCCCGCAGCAGCACGGCGCCGCGCACCCCTCCCGGCGCGGGCTGCGGGGGGAGCGTGAGGAGTCGCGGGCTGCGGTCCGGCATCAAGTGAGCGTCTTCCCCTTGGTGAGTCACGACTGATCTGGAGCGTCCCCGAAGCGCTCGAAAGCCCCGGGACCCGGGTACGCCATCCCGTGAACGCACGGTGCGCGGAGGGCGTTCCCGTACGGGCTCCCCTCAGACGCTACCTTCCGGCCACGCCCCCGTCCCGTGGGGGCCGCACGGTGTGCCGGTATCGTTGCTGGCGGTCGGCTGCTTCGTAGGCTTCCCCGTATCCGGGGGCGCGAAGCATTCGTACGACCGCACAAACAGCTCCCCCGAGAAAGGGCCCCGCCGTGGCCGCCAAGCCCGTGGCCGAACGCCTCGTCGTGCTGGTCTCCGGATCCGGCACCAATCTGCAGGCGCTCCTCGACGCGATCGCCGAGGCCGGCGCCGAGGCCTACGGCGCGGAGATCGTCGCCGTGGGCGCCGACCGCGACGGCATCGAGGGGCTGGCACGCGCCGAGCGCGCCGGGGTGCCGACCTTCGTGCGGAAGGTCAAGGACTACGGGACGCGCGAGGAGTGGGACGCGGCGCTGGCCGAGGCCGTCGCCGCCCACGAGCCCGACCTCGTCGTGTCCGCCGGGTTCATGAAGGTCGTGGGGAAGGAGTTCCTCGCGCGGTTCGGCGGGCGGTTCGTCAACACCCACCCCGCCCTGCTGCCCAGTTTTCCCGGGGCCCACGGTGTGCGGGACGCACTCGCGTACGGCGTCAGGGTCACCGGCTGCACCGTCCACTTCGTCGACGACGGCGTCGACACCGGGCCGATCATCGCGCAGGGCGTGGTGGAGGTCCGGGACGAGGACGACGAGAGCGCGCTGCACGAGCGCATCAAGGAAGTCGAGCGAAGGCTGCTCGTCGAGGTCGTGGGGCGGCTCGCCCGCAACGGCTATCGCATTGAGGGACGAAAGGTAGTTATCCAGTGACCGCCGAGAGCAACAAGCGGCCCATCCGGCGCGCGCTCGTCAGCGTCTACGACAAGACCGGTCTGGAGGAGCTGGCGCGCGGGCTGCACGAGGCCGGCGTCGAGCTCGTCTCCACCGGGTCCACGGCCGCGCGGATCGCCGCGGCCGGCGTCCCCGTCACCAAGGTCGAGGAGCTCACCGGTTTCCCCGAGTGCCTGGACGGCCGCGTCAAGACCCTGCACCCCAAGGTCCACGCCGGCATCCTCGCCGACCTGCGCCTGGAGGACCACCGCCGGCAGCTGGACGAGCTGGGCGTGGAGCCGTTCGACCTCGTCGTCGTCAACCTGTACCCGTTCCGCGAGACGGTCGCCTCCGGCGCATCGCCCGACAGTTGCGTCGAGCAGATCGACATCGGCGGCCCGTCGATGGTCCGCGCCGCCGCCAAGAACCACCCGTCGGTGGCGGTCGTCACCAGCCCGGCCCGGTACGCCGACGTGCTCGCCGCGGTGCAGGGCGGCGGTTTCGACCTCACCACCCGCAAGCGGCTCGCCGCCGAGGCGTTCCAGCACACCGCCTCCTACGACGTCGCCGTCGCGTCCTGGTTCGCCGGCACCTACGCCCCCGTGGACGACTCGCGGTTCCCCGACTTCCTCGGCGCCACCTGGGAGCGCGCGCACAACCTGCGCTACGGCGAGAACCCGCACCAGCCCGCCGCGCTCTACGTCGACACCGCCTCCGTGGGCGGCTCCGCCGGGACCGGCGGCGGCCTCGCCGAGGCGGAGCAGCTGCACGGCAAGGAGATGTCGTACAACAACTACACGGACACGGACGCCGCGCGCCGTGCCGCGTACGACCACGCCGAGCCCTGCGTCGCGATCATCAAGCACGCCAACCCCTGCGGCATCGCGATCGGCGCGGACGTCGCCGAGGCGCACCGCAAGGCGCACGCCTGCGACCCGCTGTCCGCGTTCGGCGGCGTGATCGCCGTGAACCGGCCGGTCAGCAAGGAGATGGCCGAGCAGGTCGCGGAGATCTTCACCGAGGTCATCGTCGCGCCCGGCTACGAGGAGGGGGCCCTGGAGGCCCTCACCAAGAAGAAGAACATCCGCGTGCTGCGCGCCCCCGAGGCGCCGGCCGCGCCCGTCGAGATCAAGCCCGTCGACGGCGGCGCGCTGCTGCAGGTGACCGACCGGCTCCAGGCCGAGGGCGACGACCCGGCGCACTGGACCCTCGCCACCGGCGAGGCGCTCGACGCCGCCGGGCTGGAGCAGCTGGCCTTCGCCTGGAGGGCGTGCCGGGCCGTGAAGTCCAACGCGATCCTGCTCGCCAAGGACGGCGCCTCGGTCGGCGTCGGCATGGGCCAGGTCAACCGCGTCGACTCCGCGAAGCTGGCCGTGGAGCGGGCCGGCGCCGAGCGCGCCCGGGGCGCGTTCGCCGCCTCCGACGCCTTCTTCCCGTTCCCCGACGGGCTGGAGATCCTCACCCAGGCCGGGGTGAGGGCCGTGGTCCAGCCGGGCGGTTCCGTCCGCGACGAGCTCGTCGTGGAGGCCGCGCGCAAGGCGGGCGTCACGATGTACTTCACCGGCACCCGCCACTTCTTCCACTGATCGGGCCGGAGGAACCGGCAGGCGGCAGGCCGCGGTCTCCGGCCCCCGGCAGGGGGGCGGAGACCGCGGCCCGGTCGCGTCAGCAGGGGCGCACGGACCAGATCGGGTCCCAGGTGGCGCGGCCGGCCTGGTAGGCCGTGGACGTCCAGCGGACGCTGCCGTCCTTGTTGTAGAAGCGGGCGACCGTGCCCGGCGTCTGGTTGTTGACGAAGTCGCCGTCGCCGGACCAGTTGGAGACGGCCCAGGTCTGGCACTTGTAGAACTTGAAGACGGTGCCGCGGACGTTGACGCACAGGTAGCCGTAGGCGCAGTCCAGGGCCGCGGCCTTGGCCCGGCGGGTCTGGTCCGCCGGGTAGACGGTCACGTCGAGGCCGTCGTAGTGGACCTTGTCGGCGGCGACCTGCCGGCCGCCGGGCTGCGCGGCGAGCACCGCGTCGACGCGCTGCTGGACCCCGGCCGGCGCCGAGGCGGCGGTCCGGGCGTGCGCGGCGTCCCCGGCCGGCTGGGCGGCGGCGGCCGAGACGGTGGGGCCGGCGAGCAGGGCGGTGGCCGCGACGAGCAGCGCGGCGGGCTTCGAGATCTTCACGTTTCCCCCATGAGTGATCGAGCACCGGTGTGGTCGTACCGTCCGGCGGAGCACCGCCGGAGCGGAGTGGGACCACCGTGCCAGGGACGCCGGGGCGGGGGTACCTCGGAGGTCTCAGGGTCACTTCCTGCCGGGCGGCGTGTACTCCTTCAGGTAGTGGGCGACGCGGCCGGCGTAGCCGCGGTACTTCGGTGGCACGCCGCCCGCGCCGTTCACCTTCGCGTACGACGTCCGGTAGGCGAGGGCGATCAGCACCCGGCGGTCCCCCGGCAGGCCGGAGTCGAGACGGGGAGCGATCCAGCACAGGTAGCGGCCCATGGCCGGGATCGACTCGGCGGGAGGGAACGGCGGCTGGGGGACGCTCTCCGCGGGCGTGCCGTCGGGGTGCATCCACCAGCGCAGCACGCTCGGGGTCCAGCGGGCGATGCCGTACTCGTCGTGGGCCGGGTCGGCGAGGTCCGGGTCGAAGCCGCTCTCCACCTTCAGCATCGCCGCGATCAGGGACGGGGTGACGTCCGGCTGCGGGCAGTCGTGCGCGGTCTCCACGATCAGCAGGCGGTAGGCGGCCGGCACACCCTTGTCCGTGCGCAGTTCCGAGGCGCCGTAGGCGGCGGCGACCTGGTGGGTTCCGGCGCGGGACGCGGTGTGCGAGGGGGCGCCGGAGCCGTGTTCGCGGTCCCCCCAGGCGCTGACGCCGTAGCCGAGAGCGGCGACGGCGGCGGTGGCGGCGGCCGCGCCGAGCACCATCCCCGCCCGGCGTCCGCGCGGCCGGCCCTCCCGCCGCGCCCGTCCGGCGCGCGGGCGGCGCGCGAGGCCACGGACCCACGGGCCGCCCGGCGAGCGGCCGGAGCCCGCCGCGGCCTCGGCACGGCGCAGCAGGGCCTCGGTGCCGACGCGGTCGGCGTGCGTGCGGGCCAGGCAGTCCCGCACGATGTCCCGCCAGGCGTCCGGCAGGTCGGGGGACAGGCGCAGGTCCTCCGCGCCGCGGGCGTAGGCGACGGCCGCGTCCCGGCGGGCGCCCGGTGTGCCGCCGGGCAGGGGGAGGGAGCCGGTGAGGACGAGGTGGGCGAGGACGCCGAAGGCCCAGACGTCGGCGGACGGGCGGGTGCGCCGGCCGTGTTCGCCGATCTCGCACCACAGCAGCTCGGGCGGGGTGTAGTCGGGGGTGGAGAAGGCGGGGCTGTAGGCGTGCGTGCCGTCCAGCTCGGCCGCCATGTTGAAGTCGGCGAGCCGCGCCGAACCGTCCTCCATCAGGAGCACGTTGGCCGGCTTGAGGTCGCCGTGCACCCAGCCCGCGCGGTGCAGCTGAGCGAGGCCCTCGCAGATCTGGGCCAGCAGCACGGGACCGGCGGCGGGCCGCGGCGCGGCGGCCAGCAGGGCGGCCAGCGAGCCCTCCGCCTTCTCCAGCACCAGGACGGTCGCGCCGTCCAGGCCGGGATGACCGGGATCGTCGACGGTGAGGGTCTCGTACATGCGGATCAGCCGCGGGCGCCTGAGCCGGCGGTGCAACGCGATCTCCCGCTCGACCAGTTCGCGCAGGTGGGTGAGCTGGCGCGGGGTCCCGGTGCCGGTGGGCAGGAACTTCAGGGCGGCCGTGCGGGGCAGCGCGCCGGCGCCGTCGCCGCGCTCCGCCTCCGGCGCGCACGGCCCGGCCCCGGACGTCCCTCCGGGGCCGCCGGTGCGCCGGGCCTCGTACACGCTGCCGAAGGCGCCCGTCGCGAGGGGGCGGCGCACCTCCCAGACGCCGACCCGGTAGCCCCGCGGCACCGGCACGGCGTACGGCTCGGTCACCGGTCCGCCCGGCTCGGCGGGGGCGCCAGCACGACCAGGTCGTCCTCCCGCACCAGGTCGAAGCGCAGCGCCAGGGAGACCAGCGACTCCTTCTTGCCGTTGAGGCGGGGGCCGCTCCCGGCGGTGTCCGGGCCCGGTTTCAGACGGAGTTTGACCGCCAGGTAGTCGATGTTCCACTGCACCGACGTGCGGGACGCGGCCGGCCAGGCCGGGCGCAGCCGCTCGACGACCTGGTCCACCGTCGGCAGCGCCGCGTGCGGGGCGCCGCGCAGCCGGGGTTCGCACAGGGCGGCGAGCACCGCGAAGTAGCGCTTGGTGCGGTCCACGCAGAAGGCGGGCGCGGTGGTCCGGCCGTCGGTCCCGCCCGCGCCGTGCAGGTAGTCGTGACGGGGCGCCCAGACCTCCAGCGCCAGGAGGTCCCCGGCGGCGGGCAGCACGATCCGCGAGAACTCGAAGGGGACGGGCGCGTCCAGCCGCCCGGGCGGGACCTTGATGTGCTCGCCCGCGCCCTCGGGGTTCTCCACGACGTAGGTCTGCCGGGCGGAGAGATTGCTCAGTATCCAGAAGGCGCCGTGGGCGGTGATCTCACCGGCCCGGCGCGAGACCCCGTCGTGCGGGATCACCAGGCCGTTGCCGGGTGCGGACCGCCCGAAGGCGAGCCGTTCGCCGGGCGCGAGCCGGATCTGCGGGCCGCGGTGCTCGTCCTCCGTGGTCGGCGGAGGTACCACGATGATGCTGTACAAGGTGCGTCTCCCCGTGCCTGACGGCTGCGGAATTCAGACTAGGGCGACGCACCAGGGCCGCGTCCCCCCTTGTACGGGGTGAGACACGGCCCTTGGGGTGAATGGCGTGAAGTGGTCAGTGGCGGGGGCGGTTGAACCAGGCCGCGCCGTTCGAACCGCCGACGAAGCAGGCGACCAGGATGGCGAGCACCGCGTGCACCAGACCCACCAGGACGAACGGGTAGATGCCGAGGATCGCGGTGATGATGGCGAAGACCATCGTCGTGATGCGCACGCCGTTGCCGCCGGTGTTGAACTTCGCCGCCAGCACGCCGCCGAAGACGCCCCAGGCCAGCGCGAAGACGACGATGGCCCACAGCAGCCCGGTGGAGTAGTCCGCGAGCCGCTGGAAGGCGGCGTCGTCCTTGAGGGTGTTGTCGTTCCTGGCGGCGTTGACGCTGACGGTGGCGAAGGCGAACAGCGCCGCGCCGACGACCTGCAGGGCGACGATCACCCACAGCATGACGCGGGCCCCGCTGACGTTGCCCGGCATCGACTGCGGGACCGGGGCGCCGTAGTGCTGCTGCACCGGCGGGGCCTGCGGGTAGCCGTAGCCCGGCGCCTGACCCTGCGGGTGGCCGTAGCCCTGCTGCTGCCCCTGGGGGGCGCCGTAGGGGTTGTTCGGGTCACCGAAACTCATGGCGGTCTTTCCTCCGTTGCTTCACGTGCGGGACGACGCGCGCGGCACCGCACGGAGGAGAGAGCTACAGATGCGGTCCGTCCCCCCGATGAGCTGTCCGCGTCACTGTGGCTTTCATCGTTCTCGACCGGACTTGAGCTGTCCAGCCGGAATGCGCGGGTGTTGTGCAAGCGCAACATCGCCGATCATGACCGGATGCGCGCGGGACGGGATCGGGGCCCGGATTGGAACCGCGGCCCGGTCATCCGCGAGGATGGGACCATGACCGCCCAGATTCTCGATGGCAAGGCCACCGCAGCCGCGATCAAGTCCGATCTGACCGCCCGGGTGGCGGCGCTGAAGGAGAAGGGGGTCACGCCCGGCCTCGGCACGATCCTGGTCGGGGACGACCCCGGCAGCCAGAAGTACGTCGCCGGCAAGCACCGCGACTGCGCCCAGGTCGGCATCGCCTCCATCCAGCGCGAGCTGCCCGCCACGGCGACGCAGGAGGAGATCGAGGCGGTCGTCCGCGAGCTCAACGAGGACCCGGCCTGCACCGGCTACATCGTCCAGCTGCCGCTGCCCAGGGGCATCGACGAGAACCGCATCCTCGAGCTGATGGACCCCGACAAGGACGCCGACGGCCTGCACCCCATGAACCTCGGCCGTCTCGTCCTGAACGAGCCGGCCCCGCTGCCCTGCACCCCCAACGGTGTGCTGACCCTGCTGCGCCGCCACGGCGTGGAGATCAAGGGCGCCGAGGTCGTGGTCGTCGGCCGCGGTGTCACCATCGGCCGCCCGATGCCGCTGCTGCTGACCCGGCGCAGCGAGAACGCCACGGTGACCCAGTGCCACACCGGCACCCGTGACCTGTCCGCCCACCTCAGGCGCGCCGACATCATCGTCGCCGCGGCCGGCTCCCCGCACCTGATCCGCGCCGAGGACGTCAAGCCCGGTGCCGCCGTCCTCGACGTCGGTGTCTCCCGCAACGCCGAGGGCAGGATCGTGGGCGACGTGCACCCGGACGTCGCCGAGGTGGCCGGCTGGCTGTCCCCCAACCCCGGCGGTGTCGGCCCCATGACCCGGGCCCAGCTGCTGGTCAACGTGGTCGAGGCGGCGGAGCGCAGTGTCGGCTGACGCAGAGGGCACCCAGCGCGGGGCGGACGCCGCCGCCGCGGAGCCGGAGATCGAGGTGCGGGACCCGATCAGCGCGCCCGACGCCGAGGGCAGGCCCCGGCGGGTCACGCGCCGCTTCCCGCTGTTCACCAGGGACACCGCGCCCCCCGAGGGCGGCGGCCGGGCCGCGCCCCGTGACGCCCCGGCCCCCGCCCGGCAGTGGCCGATGCTCGCGGTGCTGTCCGTGGTCGGGCTCGGCCTGCTGGTCACCGCGTTCGACGCGTTCCGGGTCGGGACGCTGCTGATCGGCGTCGGGCTGGTCGGCGGGGCCGTGCTGCGCTGGCTGCTGCCCGGCGTCGGCATGCTCGCCGTCCGCTCCCGCTTCACGGACATCGTCACCTACGGCGTGCTCGGCGCCGTCATCGTCCTGCTGGCGATGATGGCCCAGCCCAAGCCGTGGCTGGAGATCCCGTTCCTGAACGACGCCCTGCACTACACGGTCCGGGGATAGGGGTCCCGTCCGGACCGGCCGGATCCGGACACGAGTTCCGGCCCCTCGCGGCCCCGCGGCACCGGCCCGTCCCCTCCCCCGAGCAAGGACGGGCCGGCGCCACGGCCAACTCTCCGGCACGGTGAACGGGCTGTTCAACGGCTGTCCGCACGCTGTGGCACGGAGGTGACCGTTCCGCCACGGTGTCCGTCTTCCGCCACAGCCGGCGGAGACAGGTCCGGCCGACACCGTCACCCCCTGCGGGCGGGCGGGTAACGGACGCGGCACGGCCGTCCGGGCGATGCCGCGGGCAGGGGAGCCGCCGCCGCGCTCGCGCCGGGGGGACCGCAGGGTGCCTGTGACAGGCGGCTTTCGTGCGCTCCGCGGGGCCGGCCCGACCGGTTCCGTGGGGGTGCGTCCGGACGGGGGCGGCCGGGGTGGGGGACCGGCGCTGCGGGGGCTCCGACGAGGGTGCGCGCACGGCGCGCGTTCCGGTCCGCGTGCTCCTGTGCGCCTCCGCTCCGGGAAACTGGCACCCTGAGCGGAGGTATCCCCGTGTACGGCCGGAACGGGGACTCGGCCAGGGCACCGCGCGGCGGACCATCAGCACCGGGAAGAGGGGGAAGCAATGCCTCGCTGGACGGCCTTGCCCGACGAACTCGATCCGCAGGTACGGGAGTTCACCGGCCGGCTGCGGCGGCTCGTGGACCACGGCGGCCTGGATGCCGCCGCGCTCGCGGACCGCACGGGCTACAGCGCGACGTCCTGGGAGCGCTACCTCGACGGCCGGCTCCTCGCGCCCAAGGGCGCGATCATCGCGCTCGCCGAGGTCACCGGGACCAGCCCCGCCCACCTCACCGAGCTGTGGGAGCTCGCGGAACGGGCCTGGAGCCGCTCGGGGACGGGCCACGACCCGGCGACGGAGGCGCTGCGCATCGCGCGGGCGGGCAGCGCGCCCGGGCAGGCCGCGGGGCGGTCCGCCGGGGAGGCCTCGGGCGGCGGGCCCGTCCGCATGGGCGGCGGTGCCGCGAACGCCCCCGCGACCGGGGGCGCCGCGGGTGCCGTGGCGGCGGTGCCGGCGCAGCCGACGGCGTCCGACGCCGACGTACGCGACGGCGTCCCACAGCGGGCGCCTTCCGGCTCCGGCTCCGCGCCGGGCGACTCTGGGGGCGCGGCCGGGCGCCGCGGCGCGTCCCGCGCGGGCGCGGCCGCCGGGCCCGCGGCGGCGGCGCCCGGCCCCGGACCCACGGCGGCGCCGTCCGGCGGACCCGGGCGGCCGGCTCACGCCCCGGCCCCGCACGCCGCACCGGCCGGCGCCCCGCGTCCCACCGGCACCGGCGGCGACGACACGGGCACCCGGCGGCTGACGGTGTTCGTCGCGGGCGCGGCCGGTGCGCTCCTCCTGATCGGGGCCGTCCTCTGGTTCACCGACGGCGGCGGGCACGGCGAGGCGCGGGGCACGGCTGGCTCGCCGGCCCCCGCCGCGAGCACCCGTCCGGCCCTGCCCGCCGGCGTCGGGTGCAGCGGGGCGGGCTGCACCGGCAAGGACGCCGAGGCCATGGGGTGCAGCGGCGACCTGGTGACCACGGACCGCAGCGCGACCGTCGGCACGGCCGTCGTCGAGGTCCGCTACAGCAGGACCTGCGGCGCCGCCTGGGGCCGCGTCACCCAGGGCGCCCAGGGCGACCGGGTCCGGGTCGAGGCCGGCGCCCTGGAGGAGACCGGCACCGTCACGGCCGCCGGCGCCACGACCGCGTACACGCCGATGGTCGCGGTGCGGGACGCCGCACAGGTGAGGGCGTGCGTCACGCTGGCGTCGGGACGGACGGGGTGCACGACGTAGACACGGCCGGGCGGGACGCGCGGCGCACGGCGGGGCGGGCCGCGGGCACGCACGGCGCACGGCGGGGCGGGCGGTGGGCGCGCGGCGCGCGGCGGGCCGGGCCGCGGGCACGCACAGGGCACGGCGGGGCGGGTCGTGGGCACGCGCGGCGACCGGCGGGGGCGGGCCCTGGGCGCGCGGCGAAACGGCGGGCGGGCCGCGGGCACGCACAGCGGATGCCGGGACTGGCCGCGAGCACGCACAGGGCACGCCGGGGCGGGCCGCGGGCACGCACGGCGCACGGCGGGGCGGGCCGTGGGCACGCGCGAACGGCGGGCCGGGCCGTGGGCACGCACAGGGCACGGCGGGGCGGGTCGTGGGCACGCACGGCGCACGGCGGGGCGGGCGGTGGGCGCGCGGCGAACGGCGGGCCGGCCGCGGGCACGCACAGCGGATGCCGGGACTGGCCGCGAGTACGCACAGGGCACGCCGGGGCGGGCCGCGAGCACGCACGGCGCACGGCGGGCCGGGCCGCGGGCACGCGCGAACGGCGGGGCTGGCCGCCGGCACGCACAGGGCACGGCGGGGCGGGTCGTGGGCACGCACGGCGCACGGCGGGCCGGGCCGTGGGCGCGCGGCGAACGGCGGGGCGGGCCGGGCACGGGCGGCGAACGGTAGGGCGGGCCGCGGGCACACACGGCGAACGGCGGGACGCCGGCCCGCGCGCCCGTTCTCCGGGTAATGGCCACCGGCCAACCGGGCAACCGTCGTCCTCCGGGTAGCCAGCCGACCGGTAGGTCTCCGGCCAATCGGCCACCCGATCGTTCTCCGGCCAACCGGCCGACAGCGGCGCGCATGACTCGTCCGGACGTGGGCAGCCGAACGGTAGCCCCACGGGACTCCGGTGCTCCGGTGCTCCGGGAACCCCCTCGGCGGCCGTTCTAGTCCTCCCCCTCTCCCGGACGGGCGGCCGCCTTCCGTTCGGCCCCGGCCGGTCCGTTGCGCCGGTCACTCTGTGGGCCGGGCCACACGCAGCCCGGCCGTCCCGCATCCCGGAGGCGCGATAGCCTGACCGCTGGATCTCTCTTGACGCCAAGAGATCGATCATCCGTACCGGTGATCGATCATCGCGCCGGGCGCCGGTCACGAGCCGGCGTCGGGATCCCGCACCCCGGGGCAGGGACGCCCCACCGCCAGCTGTCATACGGAGAACGCCATGACCCGCACTCCCGTGAACGTCACCGTCACCGGCGCGGCCGGCCAGATCGGTTACGCCCTGCTCTTCCGCATCGCCTCCGGCCAGCTGCTCGGCGCGGACGTGCCGGTCAAGCTGCGTCTGCTGGAGATCACCCCGGCGCTCAAGGCCGCCGAGGGCACGGCCATGGAGCTGGACGACTGCGCGTTCCCGCTCCTGCGGGGCATCGACATCACCGACGACCCGAACGTCGCGTTCGACGGCGCCAACGTCGCCCTCCTCGTGGGCGCCCGCCCGCGCACGAAGGGCATGGAGCGCGGTGACCTCCTGGAGGCCAACGGCGGCATCTTCAAGCCGCAGGGCAAGGCCATCAACGACCACGCCGCGGACGACATCCGGGTCCTCGTCGTGGGCAACCCGGCCAACACCAACGCGCTCATCGCGCAGGCCGCCGCCCCCGACGTGCCGGCCGAGCGCTTCACCGCGATGACCCGCCTGGACCACAACCGCGCGCTGACCCAGCTCGCGAAGAAGACGGGCTCCTCGGTCTCCGACATCAAGCGCCTGACCATCTGGGGCAACCACTCCGCCACCCAGTACCCGGACATCTTCCACGCCACGGTCGCCGGCAAGAACGCCGCCGAGGTGGTCAACGACGAGAAGTGGCTGGCCGAGGACTTCATCCCGACCGTCGCCAAGCGCGGCGCCGCCATCATCGAGGCCCGCGGCGCCTCGTCGGCCGCCTCCGCCGCCAACGCCGCGATCGACCACGTCCACACCTGGGTGAACGGCACCGCCGAGGGCGACTGGACCTCCATGGGCATCCCGTCGGACGGCTCCTACGGCGTCCCCGAGGGCCTGATCTCCTCCTTCCCGGTGACCTGCACGGACGGCAAGTACGAGATCGTGCAGGGCCTGGACATCAACGACTTCTCCCGCGCCCGCATCGATGCCTCCGTCAAGGAGCTCGAGGAGGAGCGCGAGGCGGTCCGCGGCCTCGGCCTCATCTGACCCACCCGGACAGCCCCCGGGCTGTCCGTCGGCACCCCGCGCAGGCCCCGTTCCGGTCCACCGGAGCGGGGCCTGCGGTCTTGACATTCCGCTTTCCTCGCCACCCTCGTCCCTCTATGCTGATGGGTCATCAACTCCTTGTCACCGGAGTTCTTTTCACACGCATCGGGGGATTCGCGTGAGCACCGCGTACGTGCCGCAGCAGCCGCAGCCCGCGCCCACGGCGGCACCACCGGACCTGCCCGTCACGCCGCCGCACGCCAGTGAGGCCACCCGGCTGCTGTGCGCGGGCACGTACCTGGATTCCGGTTACCGCGACCGGGTCATCGAGGAACTGCATCTCAACGAGCAGCGGTTCGTGGCCCCCTCGCTCGGGTTCGACGCGGCGCGGGTCCTCGCGCACGCGCTGCGGGCCCGGCGGCGGGAGCTGCTGTGGGCCGGTCTGGTCCTGGGGCTGTGGGTGGTGGGCGCGGCCCTGACCGGCCTCTGGCTGGCCCTGTTCGTGGTGCCCAGCCTGTACCTCGCCTTCGCGGCGTGGATCCGGGGCCGGGACGAGCGGCCGCCCCTGTACCGGCGGGTCCCGGCCTTCCTCATCCGCTGGTGGGGCCGGATCATGTTCGTGGTCCTGCTGTACACCACGCTGACGTCCGCGTTCGGCGGCTCCGACGACGAGTCGTCCACGTACGACTCCGGCCCCTACGGCTACGACTCCTCCGGCGGGCCGAGCGCGAGCGAGGTGCTCCTGCCGGGGTCCGCGCTGGGCGACCTGATCAAGCCCTGGCAGGCCTGGGCCACGATCGTGCTGTTCGCGCTGCTCGCGGTGTGCGTGGCCGCGCAGCGGAACCAGTTCGCCCGGGCGCTGGCGGCCGAGCTGTCCCCGCAGCGCTTCCCGGACGCCGCGGGCGATCCCGCCGAGCGCGACGAGGGCGCGCGGTTCCAGCGGCTGAAGGACCGGATCAGGGCCGAGCAGCACGCACCGCTGATCATGTACCACGAGCTGCGCCCGTTCTGCGGGGCCGGGGGCGCCCACGACACCTGGGTGCTCCCCGTCGAGCTGAAGCCGGACACCCTGCGGAAGCAGCAGCTGCCGATCAGCAACCGGGCGGTCCTGGAGAAGATCCGGCCGCTGCTGGAGCAGCTGCGGCTGCCCTCCGAGTACGCCGGCTACACGGTCCGCGACCGGCTGCGGCGCCTGGAGGTCGACGAGTGCGTGTTCCTGCCGGCCGAGGGCCTGCTGCGGCGCGTCGACGCCCCGTACGACCGGG
Source organism: Streptomyces sp. NPDC046831 (assembly GCF_040645305.1). NCBI lineage: Bacteria > Bacillati > Actinomycetota > Actinomycetes > Kitasatosporales > Streptomycetaceae > Streptomyces > Streptomyces sp. NPDC046831. The sequence continues at coordinate 55,802 of NZ_JBEYXZ010000007.1, forward strand.
CGGCGTTCGAGGAGCACCGGGCGCGCGCGGTCGAGGAAGGCGGCGAGAAGCGGCGCCACTTCCTGCGCATCCGCGTCGGCGGCTGGGAGGAGGAGCTGGTCGTCACGGTGTTCGTGCGCATCCACACCCAGGGCCGCATGCTCATGCTGGAGGTCGCCCCGCACGTGCTGCTGCCGGTGCGCGAGGACTTCAAGGAGGCCGACCGCACCGCCCACCGGTTCCGGCACAACAACCTGCTGGGCAAGGCGGCCTGGGCGGTGCCGCTGGTGCCCTCCTCGGCGGCCCGGTCCCTGGTCGCCCTGGGCAAGGGGCTGTGGTACGTGTGGCGCCTGCTGACCGGCGGCTACGCGCACGCCCTGCCGGACGGACCCGCCGTGTCGGTGCGTGAGCTGGGCTCGGCGACCTCCCGCTCGCTGTTCCAGGGCATGGACATCGAGCGTTACCTGAGGAGCATCCAGGACCGCGTGGCGAACGGCGTGCGGGCGGCACTGGCCGAAAGCGGCTACCAGACCGGCGAGTTCGTGCAGCAGATCAACAACATCAGCCACGGCGGTGTGCACATCAGCCAGGTGGAGGGCAGCACCATCGCCCTCGGCGACCACGCCTCCGCCTCGACGACCATGGGCGGCTCCGTGCCGCAGAAGGGATCCGGCCCCGATGACCACGGATGAGCCGTCCGTCAGCATCAGCAACGTCTCGCACAGCAGCCTCGCCATCGGCAAGGGGGCGCGGTCGGAGAACCGCTACGCCGCCGCGCGCGACGAGTCCGCCGAGGCGCTGCTGCGGGCGGTGCGCGAGCTGCGCGCCGACCTCGCCCGGCTGAACGCCAGCGACGAGACCCGGGCGCTGGACGAGGCCCTGGCCGACACCGAGAACGAGATCGCCCGCACCGGCACGGCCGGCGACACGAGACGGCAGCGGCTGCGCGAGGTGCTGTCGGACGCCCAGTCGGTGCTGACCCTGTTCGCGTCGGCCGGGGCCGTGGCCGGTCTGCTGGGGCTGTGAGACGGACCCGGCGACCGTGACGGGGCCGGGGTTGGTGAAAGGGGAGGGCGCCGTGGCCGACGGGGGCGGACGGTTCTGGAACGAGGAGACCCAGCGCTGGGAGGACGGCGCGCGGAGCACACCGCAGGTGACTCCGCCGCCGCCCGCGCGGCCGGAGCACGCACCGGCCGCTCAGTCCGCGCCGCTCGGCACCGTCCGGGACCCGGACGCGGCGACGGGCGTGGGCGGATCGGCTGCGCCGTGGCCGCCGTCCGCGGGCGAGGGCGCGGGCCCGGCGGCCCCGCCGTCCGCACCGGCGTCCGGCGGCACCGCCCCGGCAGTCCCGCCGTCCTTCCCGGCCGACGGAACCCGGCCTCCCGCCGCCCCGCCCCTCCCTCCCGCCGACGGCACCTGGCCCTCCTCGGGCGGATCGTCCCTCCCGGCCGACACCTGGCCCCCGGCACTCCCGCCGTCCGCCCCGGCGCGGCTCGGCGGGCACAGCCGCCGCACGGTGGTGACGGTGATCGCCGCGGCCGCCGCGGTCGGGGTGGCCGTCAGCCTGGCGGTGACGCTCGGGTTCGGCGGCACCTCCGACGACCCCTCCACGACGGGCGGCACGGCCACGACCGCCGGGCCGGCGCCCGTCACGCAGGGCGAGTCCCCCACCCCCACACCCGCCCCGTCGACGTCGGCCGCCGAGCCGCCCGCCGGATCCACGGTGTACGACGACCCGGAGGGCTTCCGGATCGCCCTGCCCGAGGGCTGGCAGCAGAACCGGACGACCGTGGGCGCCAAGTACGGCATGGACATCGTCAACTACCGGGACGCCACGGGCACCCGGCGGATCCAGGTGTACGAGGTGGCGGAGCCGTCACCGGACGAGTCGTTCCGTCTGTTCCTGTCCGACGAGGTGCCGAAGCCCGACGGATTCCGGCAGCTCTCCCTGCAGAACCTGGACAGCGCCGACTTCACCGGCTCGCGGCTGGAGTACACCGCCGCCTCCCTGAGGGGCGAGCCGGACATCGGCACCTGGCACGTCGTCGACGAACGCTTCCAGGCCGCCGACGGCAAGCTCTACGCGATCGCCTCCTACGGCCCGGACGGCGACGGCCGGGAGGACGAACGGCAGGCCGTGGACACGGCGCTGAACTGGTTCTGCCCGGCCGGCGCGCCCTGCTCGGAGTGAGGCGCGGGCGGGCCGCCCCGTTTGCCGCCTTTCGTACCCAGCCTTCCGTGAGCCGTGCCACTTCCGGCCCGCCGGGCGCATGCGACGCACCCGGAAGGGCAGGTACCCCGATCCCCGGGGCCGGCCCCCGGGCCGGCGCCCGGGCAGCCCGGGGCGACGGAGCAGGAACGGAAGGCAGAACCGGTCATGGCGGACAGCACGAAACTCAGGGGGCGCGACTCGATCCACGCGGGAGGGGAGTGGCGCGAGGCGGTGTCCGGCGCCACACGCGACATCCTCGACCCGGCGGACGCGACCCCGTTCGCCGTGGTGGCGGAGGGCGGCGAGAAGGACGCCGACCTGGCGGTGGAGGCCGCCCGGCAGGCCTTCGACGGTGGTGCGGGCGCCTGGCCGCGCACGCCCGTCGCCGAGCGCGCGGCCCTGCTGCACCGGGTCGCCGACCTCCTGGTGCGCGACCGGGAGCGGCTCGGCCTGCTGGAGAGCCGGGACGCGGGCAAGACCGTCGAGGAGGGCCGCGTCGACGTCGACTGCGTCGCCGACGCCTTCCGCTACTTCGCCGGCCTGGTGGCCGCCGAGGCCCCCGGCCGGGTCGTGGACGCCGGCTCGCCCGACGTCCACAGCGTCGTCGTGCACGAGCCCGTCGGCGTCTGCGCGCTGATCACGCCCTGGAACTATCCGCTGCTCCAGGCGAGCTGGAAGATCGCCCCCGCCCTCGCGGCCGGCAACACCTTCGTCGTCAAGCCGAGCGAGATCACGCCGCTGACGACCGTCGCCCTGATCGAGCTGCTCGTCGAGGCGGGTCTGCCCACGGGCGTCGCCAACATCGTCACCGGCCCCGGTCACACGGTCGGCGCCCGGCTCGCCGAACACCCCGACGTCGACCTCGTGTCCTTCACCGGCGGCCTGGCGAGCGGCACGAAGGTGGCGCAGGCGGCCGCGCCGGGGGTGAAGAAGGTCGCCCTCGAACTCGGCGGCAAGAACCCCAACGTCGTCTTCGCCGACGCCCTGGCCACCGACGAGGGCTTCGACACCGCCGTCGACCAGGCCCTCAACGCGGCCTTCGTGCACAGCGGCCAGGTCTGCTCCGCCGGTGCCCGGCTCATCGTCGAGGAACCGGTGCGGGACCGCTTCGTCGCCGAGCTGGCCCGCCGCGCCGCGCGCATCCGCCTGGGCCGCGGCACCGAGGCCGGCGTGGAGTGCGGCCCGCTCGTCTCCGAGCAGCACCGCGCCAAGGTCGAGGCGTACGTGGCCTCCGCGCTCGCCGAGGGCGCCGTGCTGCGCACCGGCGGCAAGCGGCCCGAGCCGTCGCCCGAGCGGCCCGCCGCCGGCTACTTCTACGAGCCGACCGTCCTCGACCACTGCCACCGCGAGATGAAGGCCGTCCGCGAGGAGGTCTTCGGCCCGGTGGTCACCGTCGAGACCTTCCGCACCGAGGACGAGGCGGTCGCGCTGGCCAACGACACCGAGTACGGCCTCGCGGGCGGCGTGTGGACCGCCGACGCCGGCCGCGCCCGGCGCGTCGCCGGCCGGCTGCGCCACGGCACCGTCTGGATCAACGACTTCCACCCCTACCTGCCGCAGGCGGAGTGGGGCGGCTTCGGGAAGAGCGGCGTCGGCCGGGAGCTGGGCCCGGCCGGTCTCGCCGAGTACCGCGAGAGCAAGCACGTCTACCAGAACCTCGCGCCCGCGCCGGTGCGCTGGTTCAAGGGCTGAGCCGGCCGCCCGGCCACCCGGAGCGGCCGCCCGCGGCGCACCCGTCAACCCCCGGGCCCCTCCCCGCCTCCCCGCCGAGTCCTTACGACTCCCGACCCCCCCGGAGTACCACCCCCATGCCCGACACCCCCCATGTGTTCGACTACGTCGTGATCGGCGGCGGCACCGCAGGCTCCGTCATCGCCTCCCGCCTGACCGAGAACCCGGACGTCACCGTCGCCGTGATCGAGGGCGGCCCGAGCGACGTCGGCCGTGAGGACGTGCTCACCCTGCGCCGCTGGATGGGCCTGCTCGGCGGCGAGCTGGACTACGACTACCCGACGACCGAGCAGCCGCGCGGCAACTCGCACATCCGGCACAGCCGGGCCCGGGTCCTCGGCGGCTGCTCCTCCCACAACACCCTCATCGCCTTCAAGCCGCTGCCGTCCGACTGGGACGAGTGGGAGGCCGCCGGCGCCAAGGGCTGGGGTGCGGTCCCGATGGAGGCCTACTACGCCCGGCTGAAGAACAACATCGTCCCGGTCGACGAGAAGGACCGGAACGCCATCGCCCGCGACTTCGTCGACGCCGCCCAGGAGGCGCTCGGCGTCCCGCGGATCGAGGGCTTCAACAAGAAGCCGTTCACCGAGGGCGTCGGCTTCTTCGACCTCGCCTACCACCCGGAGAACAACAAGCGCTCCTCGGCGTCGGTGGCGTACCTGCACCCGGTGATGGACGAGCGGCCCAACCTGACGCTCATGCTGGAGACCTGGGCGTACCGGCTCCGGCTCGACGGCACCCGCGCCGAGGGCGTGCACGTGCGCACCAAGGACGGCGAGGAACTCCTCGTCCGCGCCCGCCGCGAGGTCGTGCTGTGCGCCGGCGCCGTCGACTCGCCCCGTCTGCTGCTGCACTCCGGCATCGGCCCGAGGGCGGACCTGGAGGCGCTCGGCATCCCCGTCGCGCACGACCTGCCGGGCGTCGGCGAGAACCTGCTCGACCACCCCGAGTCGGTCATCGTGTGGGAGACCGAGGGCCCGATCCCGGACAACTCCGCGATGGACTCCGACGCGGGCCTGTTCGTGCGCCGCGACCCCGGCCACGCGGGCCCGGACCTGATGTTCCACTTCTACCAGATCCCGTTCACCGACAACCCGGAGCGACTGGGCTACGAGCGGCCGGAGTTCGGCGTGTCGATGACCCCGAACATCCCCAAGCCGAAGAGCCGCGGCCGGCTCAGCCTCACCAGCGCCGACCCGTCGGTCAAGCCCGCCCTGGACTTCCGCTACTTCACCGACGAGGACGACTACGACGGCCGCACCCTCGTCGACGGCATCCGCATCGCCCGTGAGATCGCGAAGACCCAGCCGCTGGCCGGCTGGCTCAAGCGCGAGGTGTGCCCGGGCCCGGACGTCACCGGGGACGAGGAGCTGAGCGAGTACGCGCGCAGGGTCGCGCACACCGTGTACCACCCGGCGGGCACCTGCAGGATGGGCGCCGCCGACGACGAACTCGCGGTCGTCGATCCCGAGCTGCGCATCCGCGGCCTGGACGGCATCCGCATCGCCGACGCGTCCGTCTTCCCGACCATGACCGCCGTCAACCCGATGATCGGGGTGCTCATGGTCGGTGAGAAGGCCGCCGACCTGATCGGAGGTGAGGGCTGATGGCCCTCGCGGTTCCCACACGCAAGCCCCCCACCGGCGCCGCCGCCGGCGCTCCCGTCTTCGCCGTCGACGGCCTGTGGAAGGTCTTCGGCCCCAGACCGGACCGGGTGCCGGCCGACCCCGAACTGGCCGGTCTGACCCCCGCCGAACTGCGCGAACGCACCGGCTGCACCGCCGCCGTCCGCGACGTCGGCTTCGACGTGCGCAAGGGCGAGGTCTTCGTCGTCATGGGCCTGTCCGGCTCCGGCAAGTCGACGCTGGTGCGCTGCCTGACCCGGCTGATCGAGCCGACGGCCGGCACCATCGCCATCGACGGCGAGGACGTCCGCGCCATGGACAAGGCCGCGCTGCGCTCCCTGCGCCGGCACCGCGCCGCCATGGTCTTCCAGCACTTCGGCCTGCTGCCGCATCGCACCGTCCTCGACAACGTCGCCTACGGCCTGGAGATCCAGGGCGTGGGCCGCGCCGAACGCCGTGCGAGGGCCGCCGAGTTCGTCGCGAAGGTCGGTCTGGAGGGCATGGAGCAGCGCCGGCCGGGTCAGCTCTCCGGCGGCCAGCGGCAGCGCGTCGGCCTGGCCAGGGCGCTGGCCGTGGATCCCGAGGTCCTGCTGTTCGACGAGCCGTTCAGCGCGCTCGACCCGCTGATCCGGCGCGACATGCAGGAGGAGGTGGTCCGGCTGCACCGGGAGGAGGGCCGCACGATGGTCTTCATCACCCACGACCTGAGCGAGGCCCTCAAGCTGGGCGACCGCATCGCCCTGATGCGTGACGGCCGCATCGTCCAGCTCGGCACCCCCGAGGAGATCGTCGGCTCCCCGGCCGACGACTACGTCCGCGAGTTCGTCCGCGACGTGCCGCGCGAGCAGGTCATGACGGTGCGCAGCGCCATGCGCCCCCTGTCGTCCGCGGACCACGCCGGCACCGGCCCCGCCCTCGCCCCCGGGGCGACCGTGGCGGAGGCGATCGAGGTGGTGGCCCGCAGCGGCGAGGCGGCCCGGGTCATGGACGAGGGACGCTGCCTGGGAGTCGTCGACCACGAGTGCCTGCTCGGCGTGGTCGCGGGAACGGAGCGGCCCGGGGAGACGGTCTGATGGCTGCGCTCACCGCCTTCGCCCCGCGCGCCGCGCTGCCCGGCGCCCTGCGCCGTCCCGCCGTGCGCAAGCTGCTCGTCCTCGCCGTCCTCGCGGCGGTCCTGGTGCCGCCGGCGCACGCCCGCTGGGCGAGCGGGAGCTGGCCGCACGCCCTCACGGTCGACCTGTCCGGCCCGCTCGGCGGCGCCAGCGACTGGATCGTCGACAACCGCGACAGCCACCCGCTGTTCCTGTACTTCTTCGGCCACATCAGCAACGCGGTGGTCGTCTCCGTCCGCGCCGTCTACCTCACCCTCCTCGCCGCCGGCTGGGCCGGCGTCACGGCCGGGGCCGCCCTGGTGGCCTGGCGGGCGGCGGGCGTCCGGCTCGCCCTCGGCACCGCCGCCGCGTTCCTCGCCTGCGGCCTGCTGGGCATGTGGGTGCCGACCATGCAGACGCTCGCCCTGATGGTGGCGGCGGTGCTCGCCTCCGTCGCCGTCGGCGCGCTGCTCGGGCTCGCGGCCGGCCTGTCCGACCGCATGGACCGCGCGCTGCGTCCGGTGCTGGACACCATGCAGGTCCTCCCCGCGTTCGCGTACCTGCTGCCCGTCGTGCTGGTCTTCGGCATCGGCGTGCCCGCGGCCGTCCTCGCCACCGTCGTCTACGCCGCCCCGCCCATGGCCCGCCTGACCGCCCTCGGCCTGCGCGGCGCCGACCGCGAGGTGCTGGAGGCGGTCGACTCGCTCGGCGCGACCGCGCGCCAGCGCCTGCTGACCGCCCGCATCCCGCTGGCCCGCAAGGAACTCCTCCTCGGCCTCAACCAGACGATCATGATGGCGCTGTCCATGGCGGTCATCGCCTCCGTGATCGGCGCCGGCGGCCTCGGCGACCGCGTCTATCAGGCGCTCGCCTCGGTCGACGTGGGCGCGGCCCTGGCGGCCGGCATCCCGATCGTGCTGCTGGCCGTCGTCCTGGACCGGGTGACGGCCGCCGCCGGGGAGCGCCTCGGGCACGACGGGCCCGGCCACGCCCGGACCCGGTGGGCCGTCGCGGCCGCCGTCACCGTCGCCGTGGCCCTGGCCGCACGGGCGGCGGGCCTGCTCGACTGGCCGGGGGGCGCGAGCGTGCCCATCGCCGGGCCGGTCAACCGCGCCGTCGGCTGGATGACCGGCCACCTGTACTCCGGCGTCCCCTACGTCGGCGGCACCGCCGACTGGGCGGGCCGCTTCACCACCTGGGTCCTGGACCCGGTGCGGGACGGCCTGCAGTGGCTGCCGTGGTGGTCGGTGCTGCTGATCGTGGCCGGACTCGCCTGGCTGATCGGCACCTGGCGCACCGCGCTGACCGCCGCCCTCGCCATGGCCGCGATCGGCGTGCTCGGCGTGTGGAAGCCGTCCCTGGACACGCTCTCCCAGGTGCTCGCGGCGGTGGCCGTCACCCTCGTCCTCGGTGTCGCGACCGGCGTCGCGGCCGCCCGCAGCGACCGCGTCGAACGGCTGCTGCGCCCGGTCCTCGACGTGTTCCAGACCATGCCGCAGTTCGTGTACCTGATCCCGGTCGTCGCGCTGTTCGGCGTGGGCCGCGCCCCCGCCGTCGCCGCGGCCGTCGTGTACGCGCTGCCCGCGGTCGTCCGCATCACCGCGCAGGGCCTGCGCCAGGTCGACGCGGCGGCCCTGGAGTCGGCCCGCTCGCTCGGCGCGACCAGCGGCCAGCAGCTCCGCCAGGTGCAGCTGCCGCTGGCCCGCCCGGCGCTGCTGCTCGCCGTCAACCAGGGCGTGGTGCTCGTCCTCGCCGTCGTCATCATCGGCGGCCTGGTGGGCGGCGGCGCGCTCGGCTACGACGTCGTCTTCGGCCTCGCGCAGGGCGACCTGGCGACCGGTCTGGTGGCCGGCACCGCGATCGTCTGCCTCGGCCTGGTGCTCGACCGGGTGACCCAGCCGACGGAACGCCGCGTGCGGAAGGGAGCATGACATGAGGCTCAAGCGCAGGACGGCCCTGACGGCCGCCGCGGCGGCCCTGGCGCTGCTCACCGGCTGCGGCGCCGCCGACATGACCCGGCAGGCCTCGCCGTTCGCCAACGCGCGCGGCTCCCGGACGGTGACCCTGTCCGTGCAGTCGTGGGTCGGTGCGCAGGCCGACGTGGCCGTGGCCCAGTACCTGCTGGAGCACGAGCTGGGGTACCGCGTCGACACCGTCCAGGTCGACGAGGTGCCCGCCTGGGACGCGCTCAGCCAGGGCCGGGTGGACGCCATCCTGGAGGACTGGGGCCACCCGGAGCAGGAGAAGCGCTACGTCGACGACAAGGGGACGATCGCGCGCGGCGGCGAGCTCGGCGTGACGGGGCACATCGGCTGGTTCGTCCCGACGTACCTCGCCCGGCAGCACCCGGACATCACCGACTGGCGGAACCTGGACAAGTACGCCTCCCTGTTCCGCACCCCGGAGAGCGGCGGCAAGGGCCAGCTGATGGACGGCTCCCCGTCCTACGTCACCAACGACAAGGCCCTGGTGCGGAACCTGAAACTGGACTACCAGGTGGTCTTCGCCGGTTCGGAGGCCGCGCAGATCACGCAGATCCGCCAGTTCGCCAAGGAGCGCAAGCCCTTCCTGACGTACTGGTACTCGCCGCAGTGGCTGTTCGAGAAGGTCCCCATGACGGAGGTGAGGCTGCCGCCTTACCGGGAGGGCTGCGACGCCGACGCGGCGAAGGTCGCCTGCGCCTACCCGCACACCCCGCTGCGCAAGTACCTCAACGCGGACTTCGCGCGGTCCGGCGGCAAGGCGGCCGCCTTCCTGAAGAAGTTCCGGTGGACGACCGAGGACCAGAACGACGTCTCCCTGATGATCGCCGACCAGAAGCTCACCCCGGCCGAGGCGGCGAAGAAGTGGGTGGACGGCCACGAGTCCACCTGGAGGCAGTGGCTGCCCTGACGGTCCCGACGGTCCCAGGAGCCGAACACCGGAGCCGGCTCCCGGGGCCGTTCCGACGCGGCCGGGGGGCCGGGGTCGAACCCCGGCCCCCCGGCCACGTCCCGCCCCGAGCCGGGGCCCGTCTCACCCACGCCCGGCGCGGCGAGGTCCGGTTCGCCCCGGCCGCCTTCGCGGCCGCACCGGGACCCACCGGGCCCGCCCGGCCTCGCGCTCCGGCAGTCCCGTCCGCCGCGCCGCGGTCGTCACTTGTGCTGTTTGGGCTCGTAGTGGCCCGGCACCATCCGCGTGGCCACCCCGAACCGGTTCCAGGCGTTGATGACGGCGATCGCGGCGATCAGCTGCGCCAGCTCGGCCTCGCCGAAGTGCTTGGCGGCCCGGTCGTACACCTCGTCCGGCACGAAGCCGTCGCCGAGGACCGTCACCGCCTCGGTCAGCTCCAGGGCGGCCAGCTCCCTGGCGGTGTAGAAGTGCCGCGACTCCTCCCAGGCGCTGAGCTGGACGATCCGCTCGACGCTCTCACCGGCCGCGAGGGCGTCCCTGGTGTGCATGTCCAGGCAGAACGCGCAGTGGTTGAGCTGGGAGGCGCGGATCTTGACCAGCTCGCGCAGCCTGGCGTCCAGCCCCTGACCGGCGGCCGCGTCCAGCCGGACCATCGCCTTGTAGACCTCCGGCGCGTGCTGCGTCCAGTGCATGCGGGGGGTGTGCTCGGGTGCGTACTCCACGGGCGCGGTGCCCTTGTCCTCGGTCGTCATGCCGCGACCCTAGAAGCGAGGCAGCCCAGGAGTATGGTCCATTCCCATGGCGAATTCATGGGCCACTTACGGGGTGGACCTGCATCTGGAACCGACGGGCCCGGGCGTGCGGCGAGGGCTGACCGACGCCCTGCGCGAGGCCGTCCGCACCGGACGCCTGGCCCCCGGCACCCGGCTGCCCTCCTCCCGCTCCCTCGCCGCCGACCTGGGGCTGGCCCGCAACACGGTCGCCGAGGCGTACGCCGACCTGGTCGCCGAGGGCTGGCTCACCGCCCGCCAGGGCTCGGGCACCCGGGTGGCGGCGGGCGCCGGCTCCACGCCCGACGGGCAGCGGGGGAGCGCGGCGCCCCCGCCCGCCGGCGCGGCACCCCCGCGCCGCGAACGGCCCGGCCCCGTCCACGACCTCCTCCCCGGCACCCCGGACCTCGCCTCCTTCCCCCGCGCCGCGTGGCTGCGGGCGGCCCGACGGGCCCTCGCCGCGGCCCCCCACGGCGCCCTCGGCTACGGCGACCCGCGCGGCCGTGCGGAGCTGCGCACGGTGCTGGCCGGCCACCTCGCCCGGGTGCGGGGCGTGCGCACCGACCCCGAGCGGGTGCTGGTGTGCGCGGGCTTCGTGCACGGGCTGCGGATCCTCGGCGCGGCGCTGCGGGCGCGCGGTGTCCGCACGGTCGCCGTCGAGTCCTACGGCCTGGACATCCACTGGCGGCTGCTCACCGAGGCCGGGCTGCGCGTCCGGCCGCTGCCGTTCGACGAACTCGGCACCGACACGGGCGCGTTGGGCGACGCCGACGCCGTCCTGCTCACCCCGGCGCACCAGTTCCCGATGGGCGTGCCCCTGCACCCCGGGCGGCGCGCGGCCGTCGTGGACTGGGCCCGGCGGACCGGCGGCCTGGTCCTGGAGGACGACTACGACGGCCAGTTCCGCTACGACCGCCAGCCGATCGGGGCGCTCCAGGGCCTGGACCCCGACCGGGTGGTGTACCTGGGCACGGCGAGCAAGTCCCTCGCCCCCGGACTCCGCCTGGCCTGGATGGCGCTGCCGCCCGCGTTCGCCGAGGAGGCCGCCGTGGCCAAGGGCGGCACCGAGACCTGCGGGGTGCTGGACCAGCTGACCCTGGCCGAGTTCATGGCCTCCGGCGCCCACGACCGCCACGTCCGCGCGTGCCGGCTGCGCTACCGCCGGCGCCGGGACGCCCTCGTCGCGGCCCTCGCGGCGCGCGCCCCCGCCGTCCACGCCACCGGCATCGCAGCCGGCCTGCACGCCGTGCTGCGCCTGCCGCCCGGCACCGAGCAGAGCGTCGTCCGCGCGGCCTCCTGGCAGGGCCTCGCCCTGTGGGGCCTGTCCCGCTTCCGCCACCCGGACGCCGTCACCGACCCGCTGGACGCGCTGGTCGTCGGCTACGGCACACCCCCGGACCACGCCTGGCCGGGCGCCCTGGACGCCCTGTGCCGCGTCCTGCCGTGACCCGGGTGACGGTGTCGGACGAGGGGTACGTCCGGCGGCGCGCGCCCCGAGCGGCCGGAAAGGACGGGCCGCCTGTACGGGCGCCGGACGCGCTCTCTAACCTGGCTGTTGAATCCGGCAACGGACAACGGGGAGAACGGACATGGCGGACACACGTCGGCAACTGCGCTCGGGCACGGTCGTACTGGGCGGCATGGGACTGCTCGCCGCGGCACTCACCGCCTGCTCCTCCGACCCCGACAAGCGCTGCGTCGACCGCGACAGCTACACCGCGGCCAGGGGCTACAAGGTCGTCTCCGACAAGAACTGCAAGTCCGCCACGACGTCCAGCCACAGCTTCTGGTACTACGGCGGCAAGAAGAAGGGCGGCTGGATCGACGGCGGCTCGTTCAGCAAGCCCCGCAAGGGCTCCGGCAGTTCGGGCGGCTCCGGCTCCGGCGGTGTCGACCGCGGCGGCTTCGGCGGCGGCAAGGGCTCCGGCGGCTGAGGGACCCCCTGACGTGGAACGCCGTACCATCGCCCCCCGCCCCGGCTGGCAGCAGACCGTCGAGGCCCAGGGGCTCATCTACCCGCTGACGCTTCCCCCGGCCCTCGAGGCCGCTCGCGCGGCGGGCGCCCCCGTGCCCGACGACGCCTGGCTCCCCTACTGGGACGAGAGCGCCTACTACGCCTTCACGCTTGCGGAGGTCGAGGCGCTGGAGGACGTCGTCGAGGAGCTGCACGGCATGTGCCTGGCGGCGGCGGAGCACATCGTCGCCCACGACCGCTTCGCCGACCTCGGCATCACCGACCCGCGGGTCGCCGAGGCGGTCGCCGAGGCCTGGCGCCGGCGCGCCCAACTGCCTTCCGTCTACGGCCGGTTCGACCTGCGCTACGACGGCTCGGGCCCGGCGAAGCTGCTGGAGTACAACGCCGACACCCCCACCTCCCTGGTGGAGGCGGCCTCGCCCCAGTGGTTCTGGATGGAGGAACGGTTCCCCGGCGCCGACCAGTGGAACTCCCTGCACGACCGCCTCGTCGCCGCCTGGCGCAGGCAGGCCGCCCTCCTGCCGCCCGGCAGCCCCCTGTACTTCGCGCACTCCGCCGCCGACGAACTCGGCGAGGACCTGATGACGGTCGCCTACCTGAAGGAGACGGCCGACCAGGCGGGCCTCGCCACCGACTGGATCTCCATGGAGGAGATCGGCTGGGACCCGCTGTCCGGGCGCTTCGTCGACAACCGGCTCCGCTTCATCCGCAGCTGCTTCAAGCTCTACCCGTGGGAGTGGCTGACCACCGACCGCTTCGCCGGCCACGTCCTCGACACCCTGGACAACGGCGGCGGCACCGGCTCCACCCTGTGGATCGAGCCCGCCTGGAAGATGCTGCTCAGCAACAAGGCGCTCCTGGCGATCCTGTGGGAGCTGTACCCGGACCACCCGAATCTCCTGCCCGCCTACCTGGACGGTCCCCGCGAGTTGGCGGCCACGACCGGCTGGGCGGCCAAGCCGCTGCTCGGCCGGGAGGGGGAGGGGGTGACGCTCCACAGGCCCGGCACGGCCGCGGCCGTCCGGGACGAGCCCTGCTGCTACCAGCAGCTGGCGACCCTGCCCGCGTTCGACGGCAACCACGTCGTCCTCGGCACCTGGATCGTGGACGGCGAGTCCGCCGGCCTGGGCATCCGGGAGTCCTCGGGCCCGGTCACCGACGGGTACGCCCGCTTCCTGCCGCACGTGATCCTCTAGGGCATGCCGTGTACGTCACCCCGCGACGGCGGGGTGACGTACACGCCCGCCCGCGGGGGCACCCGCCTGCCGCCCTCGCCCGCATGGTGGACGTGGGACACTCCCCGCACGGACCGCCCGGTAGGCTGGCCGCGGGCCGTGACTGGCGCGCTGGGATGGGACCGACCATCGGGGAGCGGCCCGGAGCCGATCGATCGTGTGCCGTGCGCCTGGGCCAACCGTGAACGCCGACCGCACGCCGTCCGGAGGTCCCCATGCCCGAGCAGCCCCTCTCCACCCAGTCCACCGCCTTCCGCGCCGCGCTGGACGTGATCCGCGCCGTCGAGCCGCGCGTCGCCGACGCGATCGGCCAGGAGGTCGCCGACCAGCGCGAGATGCTCAAGCTGATCGCCTCGGAGAACTACGCCTCCCCGGCGACGCTGCTGGCGATGGGCAACTGGTTCAGCGACAAGTACGCCGAGGGCACCGTCGGCCGCCGCTTCTACGCCGGCTGCCGCAACGTCGACACCGTCGAGGCGCTGGCCGCCGAGCACGCCAGGGAGCTGTTCGGCGCCCGCCACGCCTACGTCCAGCCGCACTCCGGCATCGACGCCAACCTCGTCGCCTTCTGGGCCGTCCTCGCCCAGCGCGTGGAACTGCCCGCCCTGGAGAAGGCCGGCGTCCGCCAGGTCAACGACCTCTCCGAAGAGGACTGGGCCCAGCTGCGCCACGCCTTCGGCAACCAGCGCATGCTCGGCATGTCCCTGGATGCCGGCGGCCACCTCACCCACGGCTTCCGCCCGAACATCTCCGGCAAGATGTTCGACCAGCGCTCCTACGGCACCGACCCGGCCACGGGCCTGATCGACTACGAGGCCCTGCGGGCGTCCGCCCGCGCGTTCAAGCCGCTGATCATCGTGGCGGGCTACTCGGCGTACCCGCGCCTGGTGAACTTCCGGATCATGCGCGAGATCGCCGACGAGGTCGGCGCCACGCTCATGGTCGACATGGCCCATTTCGCGGGCCTGGTCGCGGGCAAGGTCCTCACCGGCGACTTCGACCCGGTCCCGCACGCGCAGATCGTGACGACCACCACCCACAAGTCGCTGCGCGGCCCGCGCGGCGGCATGGTGCTGTGCGACGACTCCCTCAAGGACCAGGTGGACCGAGGCTGCCCGATGGTCCTGGGCGGTCCGCTCCCCCATGTCATGGCCGCCAAGGCCGTCGCCCTGGCCGAGGCGCGGCAGCCGTCCTTCCAGGACTACGCCCAGCGCATCGTCGACAACGCGCGCGCCCTGGCCGAGGGCCTGATGCGCCGCGGCGCGACCCTGGTGACCGGCGGCACGGACAACCACCTCAACCTGATCGACGTCGCCTCCTCCTACGGCCTCACCGGCCGCCAGGCCGAGGCCGCGCTGCTGGAGTCGGGCATCGTCACCAACCGCAACGCGATCCCGGCCGACCCGAACGGCGCCTGGTACACCTCCGGCATCCGCGTCGGCACGCCCGCGCTGACCACCCGGGGCCTCGGCACGGCCGAGATGGACGAGGTCGCCGGCCTCATCGACCGCGTCCTGACGGCCACCGAGCCGGGCACCACCGCCAAGGGCGTCCCCTCCAAGGCGCAGCACGTCCTCGACCCGAAGATCGCGGACGAGATCTCCCACCGGGCGACGGACCTGGTGGCGGGCTTCCCGCTGTACCCGGAGATCGACCTCGGCTGACGCCCCGGCGCGGCCGCGAGCACCCGCGCCGCACGCGGCGGCCCGTCCCGCCACGGGCCGCCGCCGGGCGGGCCCGGGCGGGCGATCCCTCCGCGTCCGCGGGGGCGGCCCGCAATGAGAGAATGGGGAGCATGGCCTCTGATCGACCCCGCGTGCTCTCCGGAATCCAGCCCACCGCAGGCTCGTTCCACCTCGGCAACTACCTCGGCGCCGTCCGCCAGTGGGTGGCCCTGCAGGAGACCCACGACGCGTTCTACATGGTCGTCGACCTGCACGCGATCACGGTCCCGCAGGACCCGGAGGAGCTGCGCGCCAACACCCGGCTCGCCGCCGCGCAGCTGCTGGCCGCCGGGCTCGACCCGGACCGCTGCACGCTCTTCGTCCAGAGCCACGTCCCCGAGCACGCCCAGCTCGCCTGGGTCATGAACTGCCTCACCGGCTTCGGCGAGGCCAGCCGCATGACCCAGTTCAAGGACAAGTCGGCCAGGCAGGGTGCCGACCGGGCGTCCGTCGGCCTGTTCACCTATCCGATCCTCCAGGTCGCCGACATCCTGCTCTACCAGGCGAACGAGGTCCCGGTCGGCGAGGACCAGCGCCAGCACATCGAGCTCACCCGCGACCTCGCCGAGCGCTTCAACGGCCGCTTCGGCCGGACCTTCACCGTCCCGGAGCCGTACATCCTCAAGGAGACGGCGAAGATCTACGACCTGCAGGACCCGGCCATCAAGATGAGCAAGTCGGCCTCCACGCCGAAGGGCCTCATCAACCTCCTCGACGAGCCGAGGACCACCGCCAAGAAGGTCCGCAGCGCGGTCACCGACACCGACACCGTCATCCGCTTCGACCCGGAGAACAAGCCCGGCGTCAGCAACCTCCTCGGCATCTACTCCACCCTCACCGGGACGGGCGTCGCCGAACTGGAGGAGAAGTACGCCGGCAAGGGCTACGGCGCGCTCAAGACGGACCTCGCCGAGGTGATGGTCGAGTTCGTGACGCCGTTCCGGGAGCGGACCCGGCAGTACCTGGACGACCCCGAGACGCTGGACTCGATCCTGGCCAAGGGCGCCGAGAAGGCGCGCACGGTCGCCGCGGAGACCCTCGCCCGGGCGTACGACAAGGTGGGCTTCCTGCCCGCCAAGCACTGAGGCGCACCACCGCACACACCGGCCGCCGGGCAGAGCGCTGCACATCACTTCCGCCGCGCCTGCCCACCGGGCGGCCGTGGCCGTACAGTCGATAGCCGGACGGCCACGACGAAGCGGCCGGGAACACACCGGCACGACGACAGGGAGACGACGTGGGGACCGTAACGATCGGTGTGTCGATCGCGGTCCCGGAGCCCCACGGCAGCCTGCTCCAGCAGCGGCGCGCGGGCTTCGGCGACGCCGCGGCTCACTGCATCCCCACGCACGTCACCCTGCTGCCGCCCACCGAGGTGGACGCCGCCCGCCTGCCCGCGATCGAGGCCCACCTGTCCGAGGTGGCCGCGGCCGGCCGGCCGTTCCCGATGAAGCTGTCCGGCACCGGCACCTTCCGCCCCCTGTCGCCGGTGGTGTACGTGCGGGTCGCCGAGGGCGCCGACGCGTGCACCTGGCTGCAGAAGCAGGTCCGCGACGCCTCCGGGCCCGTCGCCCGTGAACTGCAGTTCCCCTACCACCCGCACGTCACGGTGGCGCACGGCATCGACGACGCGGCGATGGACCGCGCCTTCGAGGAACTCGCCGACTACGAGGCCGAGTGGCCGTGCACCGGGTTCGCCCTCTACGAGCAGGGCGCCGACGGAGTGTGGCGCAAGCTGCGGGAGTTCGCCTTCGGCGGCGCGGTGGTGCCTCCGCAGGCCAAGCCACGCGACCGCGGCACACTGCCCGCCTGCTGACACCCGCACGGCACCGCGCACCGCCCGCGCCGCGTCGGCGGCTCCACCGCGGCAACCGCCGCATCCCCGCCGCCTGCCGGCGGCCGGCGCCGAACCGCGCGCCACGACACAGCGGCGGCCGCGGGTACGCCGCGTACCGCGTCACAGCGGTAGCGACCGCTGCGCCGCCCGCCGCGTCACAGCGGCAGCCGCCGGTACACCACCCGCGGCAGGTGGCGCAGTACCGCCATCACCGGCCGGAGGGCGCCCGGTACCCACACCGTGTGCGAACGCCGCCGCAGCCCGAGTTCGACGGCTCGTGCGACCTCCTCCGGCGTCGTCGCGAACGGCGCGTCGAGCCCGGCCGTCCTGCGGGAGCGCACGAAGCCCGGGCGGACGACCATGACGTGCACGCCGCTGCCGTACAGCGCGTCGCCCAGGCCCTGCGCGAAGGCGTCCAGGCCCGCCTTGCTGGAGCCGTACACGAAGTCCGCGCGCCGGGCGCGCTCGCCGGCGACCGAGGAGAGCACCACCAGCGCGCCGTGCCCCTGTGCCCGCAGCGCCCGGGCGGTGACCAGTCCCGCCGACACCGCTCCGGTGTAGTTGGTCTGCGCGACCCGCACCGCGCCCGCCGGCTCCCGTTCGTCGCGCGCCTGGTCGCCGGGGATCCCGAAGGCCAGCAGCACCAGATCGACGGGGCCCTCCGCGAACACCTTGCCGAGCGCGGCCTCGTGGGATGCGGCGTCCAGGGCGTCGAAGGCGACCGTGCGCACGTCGGCCCCGAGGCGCCGCAGATGCGCGGCGGCCTCCTCCAGCTCGGGGGAGGGGCGGCCCGCCAGCCAGACCGTGCGGGTGCGGCGGGCGACGAGCCGGCGTACGACGGCCAGCGCGATCTCGGACGTGCCGCCGAGGACGAGCAGGGAGCGGGGGAGACCGAAGGCGTCCTTCACGACGGATGACTGTATCGTCCGGGTATGGGCGTTTCGGTTGAGAAACGCGGCGTTCAGGGGAACGGAGAGCGGGCACAGTCGGATCATGGACTGGCTGAGGAACCTCCCCGTCATCGGTCCGCCGGCGGCGCGGCTGATGGCCACCCACGCCTGGCGCTCCTACGAGCGCCTGGACCGCGTGAAGTGGACCCGGCTGGCCGCCGCGATGACGTTCGTCAGCTTCGTCGCGCTGTTCCCCCTGCTCACCCTGGCCGCCGCGATCGCCGCCGCCACCCTCAGCACCCAGCAGCAGCGGGAACTCCAGGACAAGATCGCCGAACAGGTCCCCGGCATCTCCGACCAGCTCGACGTCAACGCCCTGGTGCAGAACGCCGGTACCGTCGGCGGCATCGCGGGCGCCCTGCTGCTGCTCACCGGCATCGGCTGGGTCGGACAGACCCGCGACTGCCTGCGCGCGGTGTGGGAACTGCCCGACGCCGAGGAGAACCCCTTCCTGCACAAGCTGAAGGACGGCGGGGTCCTCCTCGGGCTGGGCGGCGCCCTCCTGCTCACCATCGCCGTCTCCGCCGTCGCCTCCGCGGCCGTCGGCTGGACCTCACGGCAGTTCGGGCTGGAGGAACAGGGCTGGGGCAGCGTGCTGTTGCAGATCGCCGCGTTCGCCGTCGCCGTCCTCGCCGACTTCCTCGTGCTGCTCTACGTCCTCACCCTGCTGCCCGGCGTGGAGCCGTCGCGCAGGCGGCTGCTCGTCGCCGCGCTGGTCGGCGCCGTCGGCTTCGAACTGCTGAAGCTGCTCCTCAGCGGCTACCTCCAGGGCGTGGCCGCGAAGAGCATGTACGGCGCCTTCGGCGTGCCCGTCGCCCTGCTGCTGTGGATCAACCTCACCTGCAAACTCGTGCTGTACTGCGCCGCCTGGACGGCGACACCGAGCAAGCGGGCCGGGCTCACGGACGGGTCCGACGGCGCATCAGGTCCGGCAGCGGCCAGCGGCGGTTGACGAGCCAGCCCCCGGCGGCGCCCAGCGCCAGCACCCCGGCGGCGATTCCCAGCGCGATCCCGGCGCCGCCCGAACCGCCGCCGGCGCTCGCCGCGGGCTTCGACGAGGCGCCCCCGGACCCGTCGGCGCCGCCCGCCTGCCCCTGCGAAGAGCCCTGCCCCGGCCCGCCGCCCGCGCCCGCGGCGCTCCTCGGCGGCACCAGCTCACCCACCGGCCGCACCTTCCCGGCCGCCTGGAATCCCCAGTCGAAGAGCCGCGCGGTCTCCTTGTAGACCTCGTTGTGGTCCTTCTTCTCCGGGTTCATCACGGTGACGAGCAGCACCTTGCCGCCCCGCTCGGCGACGCCGGTGAACGTGGCGCCCGCGTTGGTGGTGTTGCCGTTCTTCACGCCCGCGATGCCCGGGTACACCGAGGTGTCGTAGTCGCCCCTCAGCAGCCGGTTGGTGTTCTGGATCTCGAAGGACCCGCGGGACGTCCGGCCCTTCTTGTCCTTCTTCGTCTCCCCCGGGAACGGCGCCCGCACGGTCGAGCAGTACGCGCGGAAGTCCTTCTTCTGCAGTCCCGAGCGGGCGAACAGGGTCAGGTCGTACGCCGACGACACCTGTCCCTTCGCGTCGTAGCCGTCCGGACTGACCACCTGCGTGTCGAGCGCCCGCAGTTCGGCGGCGTGCGCGTTCATGTCCCGCACGGTCTGCTCGACCCCGCCGTTCATCGAGGACAGTACGTGCACGGCGTCGTTGCCGGACATCAGGAAGACGCCCAGCCACAGGTCGCGGACCGTGTAGGTCTCGTTCTCCTTGATGCCGACCAGGCTGGAGCCGGCGCCGATCCCGGCCAGGTCCTGCGGCACGACCTTGTGCGCCTGCGTCGAGGGGAACTTCGGCAGGACCGTGTCGGCGAACAGCATCTTCAGCGTGCTGGCCGGGGCCAGTCGCCAGTGCGCGTTGTGCGCGGCGAGCACCTCGCCGGACTCGGCGTCGGCGACGATCCACGAGCGCGCGGTGACGTCCTTGGGCAGCACCGGGGCGCCGCTGCCGAGGTCGGCCTGCGTCCCGGGCAGGCCGAGGCGGTCACCGCCGACGGTGGACATGCGGGCCGGGGGCGTGGCCGCCGGGGTCGTCGTGGGCCGGGGCGCGGCGAGAGCGGCGGGCGCGGCCGACGCGAGGGACAGCAGGGCGGCGGAAGCGACCAGCAGGGCGCGCCTGGCCGTCGTCTGGGGTATGGGCACGGCCGAGAAACTATCTGCTCCGGCCGTCGCGGCTCCGTCGCCCCTGCCACCCCGGCCGCGGAGCCGGACGCTCGGCGGCGATACTGGACCCATGAAGCTCAGCCGCCCCCTCTCCTGGTTCCTGCTCGCCTTCGGGGTGTGGAGCTGGGTCATCTGGATCACTTTCGTCAAGAATCTCGTCAAGGACAGCAGCGGACTGGCGTTCGACCACGGGGAGCCGACGGCGTACTTCTGGGTGCACCTGGCGCTGGCCGTCGCCTCCTTCGTATGGGGGACGGCCATCGGGGTCGTCGGGTTGCGCTCGCTGCGCGCACTGCGCCGGACGTCATAGCGTTTTCCGGACAGCCGGGGCCGGCCGTCAGGGCTGACAGCCGGAACCGGAACCGACAAAGGGGGGACACGACCGCATGGTGGTCGTCTTCGTGCTCGTGGCGCTGCTCGTGCTGAGCGCCGTGGTGGCGGGCAACTGGTACGTGTGGCGCCGCCTGTTCCGCGACACGACCCGCGGCCCGGGCAGGGCACGGCGGGTGGGCGCCGGGGTGATCGCCGGCGGCTGGGCCGTGGCCGTCGCGGCGCTCGTCGCCGAACGCGCGGGCGCGCCCTTCTGGCTCCAGCGCACCCTGGCCTGGCCGGGCTTCCTGTGGCTGGCGCTGTCGATCTACCTGCTGCTGGGCGTGGTGGCCGGCGAGGCCGTACGTCCGCTGCTGCGCCGCCTGCTCGACCGGCGCGACCGGCGCGCCCGTCCGCAGCCCGCGCCGGCCGCGGCCGCGCCCCGGGCGGACCAGGACCCGGTACCGGTGGCGACGGGGGCGCCGGACGCGTCCGCCGGACCGGCTCCCGCCGGCGCCGGACCGGCTCCCGCCGGCGCCGGACCGGCTCCCGCCGGCGCCGGACCGGCTCCCGCCGGCGGCGCGCCGGCCTCCGGGCCCGCGTCCGGGGACGGGACGGCCGACGTGCCGCCGGCCGCGTCGCCCGCCCCGCTCGCCGGCCCCAGCCGCCGTCTGTTCGTCTCCCGTGCCGTCGCCGGCGCCGTGGCCGTGGCCGCCGTGGGCACCGTCGGAGCGGGCACGTACGGAGTGCTGCGCGGGCCGCGGGTGAAGCGGGTCACCGTCCCGCTCGCCAGACTCCCGCGCGCCGCGCACGGCTTCCGGATCGCGGTCGTCAGCGACATCCACCTCGGCCCGGTACTGGGCCGGGGGTTCGCCCAGAAGGTCGTCGACACGATCAACGCGACCCAGCCCGACCTCATCGCGGTGGTCGGCGACCTGGTCGACGGCAGCGTGAAGGACCTCGGGCCGGCCGCCGCGCCGCTGGCCCGGCTGCGCGCCCGCCACGGGGCCTACTTCGTCACCGGCAACCACGAGTACTTCTCCGGCGCCGAGCAGTGGGTCGAGGAGGTGCGGCGGCTCGGCCTGCACCCGCTGGAGAACGCCCGCACGGAGATGCCGTACTTCGACCTGGCCGGCGTGAACGACGTCCGGGGGGAGAGCCAGGGCCAGGGCCCCGACTTCGGGGCGGCCCTCGGCGACCGGGATCCGGCCCGCGCGTGCGTGCTGCTCGCCCACCAGCCGGTGCAGATCCACGAGGCCGTCCGGCACGGCGTCGACCTCCAGCTCTCCGGCCACACCCACGGCGGTCAGCTGTGGCCCGGCAACCTGCTCGCCGAGGCCGCCAACCCGACCGTCGCGGGCCTGGAGCGCTACGGCGACACCCAGCTGTACGTCAGCCGCGGCGCCGGGGCCTGGGGCCCGCCGACCCGGGTGGGCGCCCCGTCCGACATCACGGTGGTGGAACTGGCCTCGCGGCAGGCCTGACCGCGCCGGGGCCGGGGTGCCGGGGCGCGCGGGGACGGCCGGGACCGCGGACCATTGCCACGAGCGCGACGGCTGCCGTGGGCGTGACGGCTGCCGCGAGCTTCAGGGCCTCCGCGAGCGTCACGGCCGCCGTCGGCGTGACGACCGCCGCGCGCATCAGGGCTGCCGCGCGCATCAGGGCCTCCGCGAGCGTCAGGGCCCACGCGGGCGTGACGGCTGCCGCGGGCGTCATGGCCGCCGCGGGCGTGACGGCTGCCGCGGGCGTCACGGCCGCCGCGGGCGTGACGGCTGCCGCGAGCGTCACCGCGGGCAGCCGGACGCCGGGTGTGCCGCGCGCCCGCCCCGCCCGTGAGGGATCAGCTCCCCGCGCTCCGCTCCCGGACCGCCGGATCGGGCAGCGCCCGCGTCATCCCCGGCAGGAAGTCCGTGAACAGCTCGTGCACCTCGCGGACGAGGGGCCGCAGCACCTTGAAGCGGGCGAGGGCCACGCCCCGCGCGGTGAGCCGCGCTCCGCGCTCGGCGAGCCGGTAGCTGCGCTCCCGTCCCTCGGTGCGGTCGAAGATCCAGTACAGGACGAGCCCCATCTGCGCGAGCCACATCAGCTCGGGGAGCACGTCCCGCAGGTCGTCCGGACCCCTGGTCCTCGACCCGGCCAGCACCTCCCGGTGCACGGCGACGGCCTCCGCACGGGCGGGCTCCGACTCGGACGAGAAGGGGCTGAGCGGGCTGTCCGGGTCGGCGGCGTTCCTGAAGAACTGCACCGCGAACTCGTGGCAGGGCGTGGCCACGTCGAGCCACGCCGTCAGCACGCCCGCGAGCCGCTTCTCCAGGTCGTCTCCCGGTCGAGCACATCCCGGACCGCCGCGCGGTGCTCGGCGGCGATCCGGTCGTAGAAGCCCTGGATCAGGTGTTCCTTGCCCGCGAAGTAGTAGTAGGCGCTGCCGACGGAGACCCCGGCCTCCCGGGCGATCGCCCGCATCGTGGTCCTGTCGTACCCCCGCTCCTCGAACAGCCGCATCGCCGTCCGGAGGATCAGCGCGCGGGTCTGCTCCGACTTGCTCGGGGTGACGTCCTCACCGGGGCCGTCGTTCTTCGCGGACACGAACGCCAAGCCTAGGCCGTGTCCGCCAGGGCCGTCGTGCGGATCGTTCCGGCGTCGCGGGGGCCCGCGCGTCCGCCGCGCTGCCGTCAGCCCCGGCGGCCCAGTTCGGGACGCTTGGCGTAGTCGGTGAAGCCGAGGACGTTGCCCCAGGGGTCCGCGATCTCGACGGCCCAGCCCGTGGCGACGGCGGACGGCTCGTCGAGCAGGGCGATGCCCGCCGCGGTCAGCTCCCGTGCCGCCGCCCGGGCGTCCGGCACCTCCAGCCAGACGCGGGGCGAGGGCCACGGCGGGGTCCGGTGCCCGAACTCCTCCTGGCGCAGCAGGATCCCCGGCGTCTCGCCGCCCACCTTCAGCTGTGCGATGCCCGCCTCGTCCAGCCGGAACCCCACCGTGAACCCGGCCCGCTCGTAGAACGCCAGTGCCTCGCCGAGGTCCCCGACCGGCAGCAGCACGTTGTCGAACCCGAGCAGCTCGTACGACTCGTCATCTGACATGCCATCACATTAGGTGGGCGCCGGCCGGGAGCGGCGGAGGCGGCGGCCACCGGGTCACCCGCCCGGCCGACGCGGCCCGCCCCGGCCGCCCCGGCCGCGTTGTCAGTGGGCACCCCTACTGTCCTGGGCATGGCAACAGTGACGTTCGTCGACGAGACGACATCGGGGGAGCGGGGCGCGGGCCGGGTGCTCGACATCGCCGAGGAGCGGCTCACCGTGCGGGAGTTGATCCGGCGCCGGGTGCACCAGGAGGTCGCCGAGTTCAACGCGCGCACGCCGGAGGTGTTCCAGGGGCTGGTCCAGCCGCAGGACGCCGAGCGCGTGCTGAACGGCTACGCGCTGCGCACGTCGCGCCGTATCGACCCCGAGGCGCAGACGCGGCTGGCCCTCCAGGCGTTCGCGGGGAACGGCTTCCTGATCATCGTCGGCGATCGCCAGGTGACCGGGCTGGATGAGGAGATCGAGGCGGCGTCCGGCACAGAGGTCACGTTCCTCAAGCTCGTTCCCCTGGTGGGTGGCTGATGATCACCTCCCCCTCCGCGTACGCCCGCCTGGTCGGCGACGTGCTGGACCGGATCGCCCGCCAGGACGCCGAAGGACTCGTGCCCGAACTGCTCGCGCTCGCCGAGATGATCGACGACCACTGGGGTTTTGAGGGCCTGAGGGCCGCCGACGCCCTGAGGGCCGCCGACGCCGGTTTCCAGGCGCGGGTGGTGCACCGGCTGGTGGACCGGTACCACGCGCTGGAGCCGGGCACGGTCCAGCGGCGCGGCATCGTGCGGTTGCTCACCGCCCTCAGGACCCTGGCCCCGGTGAAGAACGGATCGCCCGCCACCCGCGCCGCGCTGATCCGCCTGGCCGCCGAGCAGCAGGTGCACCACCATCCCCGGGAGCTGGTCCGGCTGGCCGAGCTGGAACTCGCCGAAGGGCGCGAACTGCCCGGCCCGTTCGTCGCCGTGGTCCGCCGCTCCCTGCTGATCCTGTGGAACGGCCGCAGCGAACTGGGCGCCCTGGCCGGACGCCTGACCTCGCCGGTGGTCAACCCCGGCGAGGCCTGGGCCGACCACGCCCTCGCGGACCTGGAGGACCTCGGCGACGACTGGCACCGTCTGGTCGCCCACGCGGCCACCGCGACCTCGGCCCGCCCCTCGGCGGCATGGGAGCGCAAGGGGCGGG
The DNA here is from genome assembly GCF_040645305.1 of Streptomyces sp. NPDC046831. Lineage (NCBI taxonomy): Bacteria > Bacillati > Actinomycetota > Actinomycetes > Kitasatosporales > Streptomycetaceae > Streptomyces > Streptomyces sp. NPDC046831. Next base: position 80,589 of record NZ_JBEYXZ010000007.1, read on the forward strand.
CACTCCTCGACGCCGTCGGTGCGAAGGACGCGGGCGAGCGGCTGCGCGCCTGGCTGCGGCTCGTGGGCAGACCGCGGACCCAGCCGCTGGAGGCGGCCTACCCCAGCACGGACCTCGACGAGACCTTCGACCCCTACAACGCGGTCGCCCTGCGCGGCCTCGCCTGGACGCTGTCCCTGCTGCCACCGCACCCGGACACCGCCCGTGTGCTCGGCGCCCTCGTCGAGACCAGCCTGAAGAAGGTCGCCGGCCTCGGGCCGCGCAACCCCAAGGTCGCCAACGCCGGCGTCGTCGCGCTGTCCCGCGTCGACGGCGAACCGGCCCTGGCCGAACTGGCCCGCCTCGCCACCCGCGTGACCTACAAGGGCACCCTCAAGCTGCTCGACTCCGCCCTTCGGACGCGGGCCGCCGCACTCGGCCTGAGCCGCGAGGAGGTCGAGGAACTGGCCGTGCCCGCCTACGGCCTGACCGAGGTCGGCCGTGCCGAGCACCGGCTGGGGGACGTCACCGCAGTGGTGGAGGTCCACGGCTCCCGGGCCGTCCTCGGCTGGCGCACCGCCGCCGGCAGAACGGTCAAGGCGGTGCCCGCCGCCGTACGGCGCGACCACGCCGAGGAGCTCAAGGAGCTCAGGACCACGGTCAAGGACGTGGACAGGATGCTCACCGCGCTGAGCGAGCGCCTGGACCGCCAGTTCCTGGCCCGCCGCACCTGGCCGTACGCGGTCTGGCGCGAGCGCTGCCTCGACCACCCGCTGGCCGGCACGCTGGCCCGCCGCCTGCTGTGGACGGTCGACGGGACGGCCGTCGGATACGCGGACGGCGCGCTGCGCACCCTCACCGACGACCCCCTGCCCGACGGCGCCGAGGTCCGTCCGTGGCACCCCGTCGACCACGAGCCCGCCCAGGTCGCCGCCTGGCGCGACTGGCTGGAGCGGCACGGGATCACGCAGCCGTTCAAGCAGGCCCACCGCGAGGTCTACCTGCTCACGGACGCCGAGCGTGCCACCGGCACGTACTCCAACCGGTTCGCCGCCCACATCCTGCGCCAGCACCAGTTCCACTCGCTGGCCGCGGTCCGCGGCTGGCACAACAAGCTGCGCCTCATGGTCGACGACGAGGCGCCGTCGGCCGTGCGCGAGCTGCCGCAGTGGGGTCTGCGCGCCGAGTACTGGATCCACGGCGACGGCGACGGCTACGGCGAGGACACGCTGGAGTCCGGCAGCTACCTGCGGCTGCGCACCGACCAGGTCCGCTTCTACCCGATCGACGCCCCGCAGAACTCCGCGCACTGCTGTGGCGGCGAGTACCGCATGGCGGCGCGCGGCGGCGCCGAACCGGTCGGAGCCCTGCCCCTGACCGACATCCCCCCGCTCGTGCTGTCCGAGGTGCTGCGCGACGTCGACCTGTTCGTGGGCGTCGCCAGCGTGGGCAACGACCCCACCTGGCAGGACGGCGGACCCGGCGGCCGCTACCGCGACTACTGGACGTCGTACGGGTTCGGCGAGCTGAACCAGAGCGCGCGGACCCGGCGCACCGTGCTGGAGCACCTCGTACCCCGGCTCGCGATCGCCGGCCGGTGCGCCCTGGAGGGCCGCTTCCTGCACGTGCGGGGCGAACGGCACACCTACCGGATCCACCTCGGCTCGGGCAACGTCCTGATGGCGCCGGGCGACCGCTACCTGTGCATCGTCCCGAAGGCCGGGACGGGACCGCAGACCGGCTACCTGCCCTACGAGGGCGACCGGACCCTGGCCGTGATCCTCAGCAAGGCGATGCTCCTGGCCGAGGACACGAAGATCACGGACCCCACGATCCTGAGCCAGTTGTGAACGCGTCCGGGCCCCGCTCCCACGGGGGGAGCGGGGCCCGGAGGGACCTGGTGCGGGGAGGGTCAGAGGCGGCGGGTGATCAGGGCGCGCCTGACCTCCGTGATCGCCTTCGTCACCTCGATGCCGCGCGGGCAGGCGTCGGTGCAGTTGAAGACGGTGCGGCAGCGCCAGACGCCGTCCTTGTCGTTGAGGATCTCCAGGCGCTGCTCGGCCGCCTCGTCACGGCTGTCGAAGATGAAGCGGTGCGCGTTGACGATGGCCGCCGGGCCGAAGTACTGCCCGTCGTTCCAGAACACCGGGCAGGAGGAGGTGCAGGCCGCACAGAGGATGCACTTCGTCGTGTCGTCGAAGCGCTCGCGGTCCTCGGCCGACTGCAGCCGCTCCCGCGTGGGCTCGTTGGTCTCCTTGGTGATCAGGAACGGCATCACGTCCCGGTACGCCTGGAAGAACGGCTCCATGTCCACGACCAGGTCCTTGAGGACCGGCAGGCCCTTTATGGGCTCGATCGTGATCGGCTTCTCGGGGTTGATGTCCTTGATCAGCGTCTTGCAGGCCAGGCGGTTCTTGCCGTTGATCCGCATGGCGTCGGAGCCGCAGATGCCGTGCGCGCAGGAGCGGCGGAACGTCAGCGTGCCGTCCAGCTCCCACTTGATCTTGTGCAGGCCGTCGAGGACGCGCTCCTTCGGGTCGATCTCCAGCTGGAAGTCTTCCCAGGACGCCTCCGCCGCGACCTCAGGGTTGAAGCGGCGGACACGGAAGGTGACCGTGATGTACGGGGTGGCCGTGGACTGTGCCTCGGCCTTGTCCAGAACGGGGGTAGCCATCAGTACTTACGCTCCATCGGCTGGTACCGGGTCTGGACGACCGGCTTGTAGTCCAGACGGACGGTCTCGGTTCCGTCGGCGCCGACCTCGCGGTACGCCATGGTGTGGCGCATGAAGTTGACGTCGTCACGGTTGGGGTAGTCCTCGCGGTAGTGACCGCCGCGGGACTCCTTGCGGGCCAGGGCGGAGATCGCCATGACCTCGGCCAGGTCGAGCAGGTTGCCCAGCTCGACGGCTTCCAGCAGGTCCGTGTTGAACCGCTTGCCCTTGTCCTGGATCGCCACGTTCTTGTAGCGCTGCTTCAGCTCGGCGATCTTCTCGACCGCCGTCTTGATCGTCTGCTCGGTGCGGAACACCATGACGTTGGCGTCCATGGTCTCCTGCAGCTCGCGGCGCAGGGTGGACACCCGCTCGGTGCCCGTGGAGTTCCGCAGCCGCTCGATCTGCTCGACGACGAGGGTCTCCGGGGCCTCCGGCAGCTCCACGTAGTCCGCCTTCGCGGCGTACTCCGCGGCGGCGATGCCGGCCCGCTTGCCGAAGACGTTGATGTCGAGCAGGGAGTTCGTGCCCAGGCGGTTGGCGCCGTGCACGGAGACGCAGGCGACCTCGCCGGCCGCGTACAGGCCCGGCACGACCGTGGTGTTGTCCGCGAGGACCTCACCCTGGACGTTGGTCGGGATGCCGCCCATGGCGTAGTGCGCGGTCGGCTGGATCGGGATCGGGTCGGTGTACGGCTCGATGCCCAGGTAGGTCCGCGCGAACTCGGTGATGTCGGGCAGCTTGGCGTCCAGCTGCTCCGGCGGCAGGTGGGTGAGGTCCAGGTAGACGTGGTCGCCCTCGGGACCGCAGCCGCGGCCCTCGCGGATCTCCGTGTAGATGGAGCGGGAGACGACGTCGCGGGAGGCGAGGTCCTTCATGACCGGCGCGTACTTCTCCATGAAGCGCTCGCCGTCCTTGTTGCGGAGGATGCCGCCCTCACCGCGCGCACCCTCGGTCAGGAGGATGCCCATGCGCCAGATGCCGGTCGGGTGGAACTGGAAGAACTCCATGTCCTCCAGCGGCAGGCCCCGGCGCCAGACCGCGGCCTGGCCGTCACCGGTCAGCGTGTGCGCGTTCGACGTCACCTTGAAGAACTTGCCGCAGCCGCCGGAGGCGTAGATCACGGCCTTCGCCTGGAAGACGTGGATCTCGCCGGTCGCCAGCTCGTAGGCCACGACACCGGCCGACCGCTTGACGCCGTCGACCTCGACCATGAGCTGGTCCAGCACGTAGAACTCGTTGAAGAACTCCACGCCCTCCTTGACGCAGTTCTGGTACAGCGTCTGGAGGATCATGTGGCCGGTGCGGTCGGCCGCGTAGCACGAGCGGCGGACCGGGGCCTCGCCGTGGTTGCGGCTGTGACCGCCGAAGCGGCGCTGGTCGATGGTGCCGTTCGGGGTGCGGTTGAACGGCAGGCCCATCTTCTCCAGGTCGAGGACGGAGTCGATGGCCTCCTTCGCCAGGATCTCGGCGGCGTCCTGGTCGACCAGGTAGTCACCGCCCTTGACCGTGTCGAAGGTGTGCCACTCCCAGTTGTCCTCCTCCACGTTGGCCAGCGCGGCGGCCATGCCGCCCTGCGCGGCGCCCGTGTGGGACCGGGTGGGGTAGAGCTTGGTCAGGACCGCGGTGCGGCTGCGCTTGGTCGCCTCGATCGCGGCACGCATACCGGCGCCACCGGCGCCGACGATGACGGTGTCGTACTTGTGGATCTTCATCAGGATTACCTCGGTCCCGGGGCCTAGCGGATGTTCGGGTCGAAGGTGAAGATCACCAGCGTGCCCAGCAGGATGGTGAACACCGTGGCGGTGTAGAGCAGTGCCTTCAGCCACAGCCGGGTGCCCGCGCGCTCCGCGTAGTCGTTGATGACCGTCCGCAGGCCGTTGCCACCGTGCAGCATGGCCAGCCACAGCATGGCGAGGTCCCAGACCTGCCAGAAGGGCGAGGCCCAGCGACCGGCCACGAAGGCGAAGCCGATCTTCGAGACGCCGCCGTCCAGGACCAGCTGGATCAGCAGGTGGCCGAGCACGAGGACGACCAGCACCACGCCGGACAGGCGCATGAACAGCCAGCCGTACATCTCGAAGTTGCCACGGGTGGACCGCGGCGTCTTCCTGGTGCGCGTGCGCGGGGCCTGGAGGTAGGGCGCCGGGTTCTCGACGCTGTAACCGGACGCGCCCTCGACGGGGCCGATACCGGAGGCGTTGGTGTCAGTGGTGGACATACGCGTCAGCTCCCGAACAGGACTCGAGCGGCGTGGCCGAGGACGGGGTAGATCGCCCCGATCATCAGCACGACCCACACGGCGACGACGGCCCAGAGCATCTGCTTCTGGTAGCGGGTGCCCTTCCACCAGAAGTCGACGGCGACGATCCGCAGGCCGTTGAGCGCGTGGAAGAGGATGGCGGCGACCAGGCCGTACTCCAGCACGGCGACGATCGGCGTCTTGTACGTGGCTACGACCTTGTCGTAGTCCTCGGGGGAGACACGGACGAGAGCGGTGTCCAGCACGTGTACGAACAGGAAGAAGAAGATGAGGACGCCGGTGACTCGGTGAGCCACCCAGGACCACATTCCTTCCCGGCCGCGGTACAGCGTTCCAGCCGGCACGGAAATCCCTCCGGGAGCGGGGACTAAGGGCCGCGCCGGCTTCGGGGTCGGTCGGGCCCGGCCGGGTACGGTCCACCGGCCCCCAGCATCGTAGCGACCGGTATGTGTGGCGCTTACATGGGGGGCCGTGTATGTGAGCGAACCCGCACTCAAAGGGGCACGGACGGGCTACGGGCCGGACGGTCCCCCGCGCGCCCGGCGAGCCGCGTCAGCCGGCCCCGGGCCAGTCTGCGCAGCTCCTCGCTCGCCACGACCCGCTCCTCCTCCGGATCGTTCCCCAGCCGGGACCGGATCGCGCCCAGGACCCGGTCGAGCAGCTCGCCGGCCGCGATTCCGTCCAGGCAGATGGCGAAGGCGTGGCCGAACTTCGCCTCGTAGGCGGCGCAGGCGGCCCTCAGGGCCGTGGACGCGGCGGCGTACGTGTCGCCGGGCAGGGCCGGCAGCGCCTCGCCCGCCAGGGCGTCGGCCAGGTCCGCCCGCGTCAGGTCGTAGGCGGCCTCGTCGGCGGCGGCCAGCAGGGCGCCCAGGTCCGGGTACGGGCGGTGGTCGGCGACCCGCCGGGCCCAGCGCGGGCTGCGCAGGCAGGTCAGGAGAAGATGACGGGCCTCGGCGGCCGGGGCGGTGTTGAAGTGCTCCAGATTCTGCGCGGGCAGCGTGGGTCCTCGGCGATGGATGCGGCGACGCCCCTCGTGGACGTCACGTGCGGGGGCGGGTGATGGTGTGATGGATGTGCCGCAACGTTATCGGTCATGGTCGTCACCTGTCCGACGCATGCCCGAATCTCACTCGGACGGGAGAGTTTGAGAACGCCCTGTGGACGCGCCGGGCGCGCCGAGGCTTTAGGTTGGCTGAGTGAGCCAGCACAGGCGCCGGGCGCCGGCGAAGAAGGTCCGACACGGGCAGGCACTGGCGGCCGGAGCGGTCGCGGTGACGATCGGGCTCGGTGTCGGAGTCGGTCTGTGGGCCTCCGGCGGGGAGTCCCCGGCGGACTCGGCGGGCTCGCGGGCGGGCACCTCCGCCGCGGCTCCGAGCCCTAGTCCCACGCGCAGCTACCCCCTCTCCCAGGCACCGCGCACGATCCCCGCCGTGCGCTCCCACACCCCGGCCCGCGGACCGGGGTGGCGGCCGGCGAGCGGTGAGCGCGTCGTGGTCGGCGACCCGGGCCTCGCCGACGAGGGCCGCCTGATCGCCGGCGAGCTGGGCCTGGCGTACGGCGGCGAGAAGAACGACGCCCGCCCCGGCGACGTACGGCTGGCGCTGAGCGGTGGCGGCGGCAACGCCGAGTCGTACACCATGACCGTGCGCGACGGCCGGGTCACCATCAGCGGCCCGGCCGAAGCCGGGGTCTTCTACGGCACCCGCACCCTGAAGCAGGAGGTGCACGCCGGCGGCACGGCCCCGGAAGGCGTCGTGAAGGACGAGCCGGCCAAGCCGCGCCGCGGCCTGATGCTGGACATCGCGCGCAAGCCGTACCCGGCCGACTGGATCGAGGACCGCGTACGCGAGCTCGGCGACCTGAAGTACAACGAGCTGGGCCTGCACTTCTCCGACGACCAGGGTTTCCGCATCCAGTCCGACACGCACCCGGAGATCGTCTCCCCGACCCACCTGACGAAGGCGCAGGTCAAGCGGATCGTCGACCTCGCCGCCGCCCGGCACATCACCGTCGTCCCGGAGATCGACTCGCCCGGCCACCTCGGCGCGGTCCTCGCCGCCCACCCCGAGCTCCAGCTGCGCAACGCCCAGGGCGTGCCCACGCGCGGGGCGATCGACATATCCAAGGACGCCTCGGGCGCCCTCCTGGACGACCTCCTCGACGAGTACGCCGGGCTGTTCCCCGGCGCCTCCTGGCACCTGGGCGCCGACGAGTACCAGGCCCTGACGGCGTCCAGCCCCTCGACGGCCTACCCGCAGCTGGCCGCCGCCGCGCGGGCCGCCTACGGCTCCGGCGCCACCGTCTCCGACCTCACCACGGGCTGGCTGAACGACCGCGCCGCCACCGTCCGCGCGCACGACCGCACCCCGCGCGCCTGGAACGACGGCTTCTTGCGCGGCACCTCGGTGCAGGCCGCGAAGGAGATCGAGGTCGCCTACTGGACCGGCAAGGAGATCGGCGCCCGCCAGCCGGCCGAGTACCTGGGCGCCGGCCGCAAGGTGATCAACTACAACGACGAGTACCTCTACTACGTCCTCGGCGAGCCGCTGACCTTCGTCTACCCGACCGGGCAGCGCATCTACGAGCAGTGGACCCCGCGTGTGCTGCGTGGCACGCAGGCGGTGCCCGCGCGGTACGACGGCCAGATACTGGGCGGCTCCCTCGCGGTCTGGGGCGACCGCCCGAACGCGCAGACCCCGGAGCAGGTGGCCGCAGGCATCCGCATGCCGCTGCGGGCGACCGTCCAGAAACTGTGGGACCCGCGCACGCCGGCACTGTCGTGGACGGAGTTCAGGGCCCTGGCGGGGAAGCTGGGCTGACGCGAGGGCGCCGGGACGCCGGGGCGCCGCGAGGCTGGGACGCCTGGGCGCCGGGACGCTGGGGCGCCGCGAGGCGGGGGCGTCGGGACGCGGAGCCGTCGCCGATCCGGGGACGCCGGGAGGCGGGGACGCGGGGGCGCCGGGAGGTGGGGGCGTCGGGACGCGGAGCCATCGGGATGCGGGGACGCCGGGAGGCGAGGGCGCCGGGCCGCCGGGACGCGGGGACGCGCGGGCGCCGGGAGGTGGGGGCGTCGGGAGGCGGGGACGCCGGGAGGCGAGGGCGCCGGGCCGCCGGGACGCGGGGGCGCCGGGAGGTGGGGGCGTCGGGAGGCGGGGACGCCGGGAGGCGAGGGCGCCGGGCCGCCGGGACGCGGGGACGCGGGGGCGCCGAGAGGCGGGGGCGTCGGGACGCGGAGCCGTCGCCGATCCGGGGACGCCGGGATGCCGGGACGCGGGGGCGCCGGGAGGTGGGGGCGTCGGGACGCGGAGCCGTCGGGACGCCGGCTGCTTGGGGCCGTCGGGATGCGGGGACGTCGGCTGCCGGGCCGCGGGGATGCCGGTGCGCCGTGGGTTCGCCGGGGCGCCGGGCGTGGCGGGGCGCCGGGCGTGGCGGGGCCGCGGGGGCGGCGGGCGTCCGGGCGCAGGGCCGCCCGGGCTTCGTCCGGAACACCGGAGGGGTGCCGCGCCGGGCGGCGGTCGGGCCGGCTCGCCTCCGGGCTCTTCCCCGGAGTGACCGCGTTCCTCACCGACTGGCCGAAAACTTTCTTTCGCCCAGCCACTTCACTGCGTGTGGTGCTCGTGTGACACTACCGGGCGATCGCACGCAGTAAGGGCAAGTGCGGGCTCCGTGAAGGTCGGCGCCCTGGCGAGGGAGACGTGGATGAGCCTGGTCGAACTGATCGCGCGGGCCGACGAGCGCGGACTGGCCGCCAGCGGACTGGCTTGTTTGGATCGGTGCGTTCCCCTGCTCGGCGGTGACGACGAGGTGCTGCGGCCGCTGTGGGCGAGTCTCGCGGACGGCGGCGAGGACGACGGCGACGACTGGTCCGGCCGTCTCGAGAAGGCCCGCGGTGCGCTGGACGGCACCGGCGCCGACGGGACCGCCGAGGACGAGGCCGCGCGGCTCGCCCGCCACATGCTCGCCACGGCGCCGTCCGCCCGGACCGCGGCCGAGGTGCGCGCGTGGGCCGACGCCTGCTCGATCGCCTCGCTCCGGATCCACCGGCTGCTGGACCCCGCCGAGCCCGCCGAGGACACGGTCCCCGTCGACTCCTGCCGCGAGGGCGGCGCGGAGGACGTGTCCCCGCTCGTCGCCGCCGAGGTGCGCCGTCAGATCGCCGTCCTCGAACTGCTGGCCGGTCACGGCCCGGCCGGGGTCCGCCAGGCGCTGGAGGTGTCCACCGAGGGCCGCCGGGTGCTGCGGGCGGTGGTGTCCCGCCGGGCGCGGGGGCGCGGGTGACCGCGTGGTCCTCCGCCGCGGCAGAGGTTCCGTGAGCGTCCTGCGTCCACGGTGGGGCGATCGTGCGCCGATCGCGGGCAGCCGCCGGATCCGGGTGACGGATCGGGCGCCGGGCTCGCTCTTCCCTATGTGACAGCGCAGGACGTGACGACTCAGCAGCAGACCAGGCCGCAGGCCGCCGCGAAACCGGTGCGGTGGGCGGCGGACGCCGTGGCGACGATGCGCGAGGGGGCCCGGATGCGCCTGGACTATTCGGCGCAGAGCCTGTGGCGCGTCGACCGGATGATCGACGACCTGCGGCGGGAGGGCACACCGCCCGCCGCGGTGGAGAACGTGCTGCGCGGCCTCGGCGCGTACGCCGGGGAGGTGATCGTCCGGCAGGCCGGCGGGGACTGGTGGACGACCGGCGGCGACCACTGGGTCCGCACCTCCGACGGCCGCCTGTGGGACCCGATCGACGAGGCCCGCCGCTGCTTCACCGGGCACGGGTCCCTGCGGCTGCTGTGCCGGGACGCGGCGGGCACGGCCGGCCGCTGACGGCGGCGAGCGCTCCGGTGGCTCCGGCGGCGGGGACGGGATGCCCGAGCCGGGTCACCGCGTCCCTCACGGCGGCCGTACGCAGGCTCCGGGCGCGGGCGGCGCCCGCTGGGGCACCGGGCCGGGCTCCGGCGCTGTCCGCCCTGCCTCGGCGCGAGGCGGTCGGGGGCGGCGGGTGCACCGCCGGCTCCCCGCTCGCGGTGGTGGCGGTCCCGGCTCGGGCGCCCGGTCCGCGCTGGGGCGCGGCCGAACCGGAGCGGGCGGCGACCGCCCCGCCCGATGCCGTTCCGGCGTCCGTGCCGGACCGCGGCGGTCCGCCGGGCGCGGGTCCCCGGCCGTACCGGGGCGGCCGGTCCGGGACGGGGGGCGGACTGTGACACTTCCGTGCACCCCGGCGCTGATGACCATGGGGGCGTGGACACGGCCGGAGCCTGTCGCACGGTGGGGATGGCGCCACGCGGTGGCTACGAACTCGGCACGAACGAGGACACTCTTGGGCCAGGCAGGGGAACCCCGTCGCCGGCAGGCGCACGACGGGGAGCTGGGCGCGGCGGTCGCGCGGGCCCAGGAGGGGGACGAGGCGGCCTTCGCGGTCGCCTACCGGATCGTGCAGCCCGGGCTGCTCGGCTATCTTCGCGGGATCGTCGGCGACGACGCCGAGGACGTGGCGTCCGACGCCTGGCTGGAGATAGCCCGTGACCTGGGCCGGTTCAAGGGTGACGGCGCCGGGTTCCGCGGGTGGACGGCGACCATCGCCCGGCACCGGGCACTGGACCACCTGCGGCGCCAGCGCGTGCGGCCCCGGTCGACGGCGCTGGAACAGGACGTGCTGGACCTGCCCGGTGCGCACAGCACCCATGAGCAGGCGCTGGAGTCGCTCTCCACCGAGCGCGCCCTGGAGCTGGTCCGCGCCCTGCCTCGCGACCAGGCGGAGGCGGTCCTGCTGCGCGTCGTCGTCGGCCTGGACGGCCCCGCGACCGCACGGGTCCTCGGCAAGCGCCCCGGCGCGGTGCGGACGGCCGCGTACCGGGGGCTGAAGCGTCTGGCCGGCCAGCTGGGCGCGGCAGGTGTGACGAAGGACGGCCCCGGCGCGCTGGGGGAGTCGAAGTGAACGGCAACGGCGGCCTGCACGGCCAGGACGGCCGACCGTCGGACCGGGATGGGTACGGACATGGGTGAGCGGCAGGGCGACGGCGGCGCGGGCGGCCGTCGGCGCGTACACCCGGCGGGTACCGTGCCCGGTCCCGAGCACGCACCGGACGGCGCGGCGCTGCAGGCGATGCTCGCCACCGCCCTGCGCGGCGGCGCCCTCGACGCCGAGGCCGAGCAGCGGGCGGTGGCGGCGTTCCGCGCCGCCCGGACGACGGCCGGGGCCCGCGGGACGCGCACCCGCAGCGGTGACGACTGGCGGCCGCGCGGACACGGGCGCGCGCGTCTCCCGGTGAAGGCCCTCCTGGGCGTGTTCGCGGCGAGTCTGACCCTGGGCGGCGTCGCGGTCGCGGCGATCGGCACGGCCGGTTCGTCGGGCCGCGGACCCGAGGACGGGCGGCCCCACCGGTCCTCCGACGCCCCGGCCGACCCCTCCGCGGCGGCGCCCCGCACCGGTGTATCGACCGCTCCGGCAACGCCGGACCAACCGGCCGCCGCCGCACCGGCCGCCGATGCACACTGCCGCGCCTACGAGCAGGTCCGCGGGCGGGGCCAGGCGCTGGACGCGCGGGCCTGGCGGTGGCTCGTCGCGGCCGCAGGCGGCGAGGAGAACGTCGCCCGGTACTGCGCGGAGCGGACCGGCGGGACACCGGCCGCGAAGGGCTCGAACGGCGCCGGCGGCACCGGGCGACCCGCGGCCCCGGGCGGCTCGGCGGCCGCGAGCCCGGCGGCGCCGGGCGGTGCGGCCGATCCGGGGAACGCGGCGAGCGGTGGCGGCGCGGGCGGCGGCACGGACGGCACGAACGGCACCACTGGCCGGGGGAACGACGCCGACGCCGGAACCGGCCAGGACGCGAACGGCGGCAGCGCCGGAACGGGCCAGGACCCGAACGACAAGGCCGGAGCGCAGCACTGACGGGCGCGGCGCCGACGGGGGCCGCGCCGACGGGCGCGGCACTGACGGGCGCGGGACGACCGGTGGTGGGATGAGCGGCGGATGGGGCCGTCCGCGGGGGCGGGACCGGCGGACAAAGTCGTCTGCGGTGGCGCGAGGGGCGGACAGGGCCGTCCGCGGTGGCGCGGCCGGCGAGGGGCCGCGGGGCGGTCGGGCTCCGGCCCGGGCGCTGTGACGCGGCTCCGGCGCATCGGGCCGGGTGGGCACTGAGCGGTGCGGCTCGCGCCTGACCGGGGCTGCGGACCGTCCGACGTGAGGGAGTCCTGAGCGCGGCCTCTGCCCTGCGCGGGGAGGCTCAGCGTGGTCCGGTCCGGCGTCGTGGAGCGTCGGTCTTGAACAGGGTGCTGCGCCGTGACACGGGAGCGGTGAGCGCGGGCTTCGCACCGGGAAACGTGGGCTTCAGCCGCGTGCATCGTGAGTCCGGGCCCGGAGGGGATCCGGAGACGCAGTCGATGGAGTCCGCGCCGGCGTTCGCGGGTGGCTTCCGGCGCCGTGCCGAGGGGCTCCGGACCGCTCGCCGAGGCAACGGCCGGGGCCGCCACCCCCCACAGGAGAGGCCCCGGCCGTCGCGCGGCACGGGCCGCGCGGCGGCCCGTACTTCCTACAGCGCCGGGCGTGCGTTTTCTGTCACACCTCACCTCGTCTGGGTTAGTTGCACGTTGTACGGTCATGGACGGGAGTGGATTGACGCCGTAACGTGCCTTTCGCGCCGGGCGGGGACGATGCATGATCGCCGCAACCATCGGCGGCCAGGAGCTGCACCGATCGACTGAGGAACCACGGGTGCTGGGGGACGACGCGGAGCTGACCGCCGCGGTGCTTGCGGCACAGGACGGGGACGAGACCGCGTTCCGGACTGTGTACCGCGCCGTGCACCCACGGCTGCTCGGATACGTACGCACACTGGTCGGCGAGCCGGACGCCGAGGACGTGGCGTCCGAGGCCTGGCTGCAGATCGCCCGGGACCTGGAGCGGTTCAGCGGCGACGCCGACCGGTTCCGCGGCTGGGCCGCGCGGATCGCCCGCAACCGGGCCCTGGACCACATACGCATGCGCGGCCGCCGTCCCGCGATCGGCGGCGACGAAACGGAACTGACCGGCAGGGCGGCGGAGTGCGACACCGCGGGCGAGGCCATGGAGGCCCTCGCCACCGACAGGGCCCTCTCACTGATCGCCCGGCTGCCGCAGGACCAGGCCGAGGCCGTGGTGTTGCGCGTCGTCGTGGGCCTGGACGCCAAGACCGCCGCCGAGACGCTCGGCAAGCGGCCCGGCGCCGTGCGCACCGCCGCTCACCGTGGTCTGAAGCGGCTCGCCGAACTCCTCGGCACCGATCCGGAATCCCCCGGCGCGCTCGACGCGCTGCCGGCTCAGCGAGAACCGCGCGGCCGCGCGGTGACGTCCGCCGGTGTGACGCATCTCCGGGCCCGGACGCAGAGGGACATGTGATGGCCGATGAGCAGCACGGGTGGCTGGACCGCGAAACGGCGGAGCGTCTGCTGCGCGGGGAGTCACCGGACACCGCCGACGCCACCACCCGTGACCAGGCCGAACGGCTCGCCGCGGCGCTGAACGCCCTGTCCCCCACGAGTGTCCCGGCCGACGTCGAACTTCCCGGCGAGGCCGCCGCGCTGGCCGCCTTCCGCGAGATGCGCGCGGAGCAGGCCGACCCGGGCTCGGCCGTCGCCGGCGCCGGCGACGCGGAAGTGGTCCGTATCGGGGGCCGCCCCTCCGGCGCGGGGCGTGCCCGCTGGGGCCGCCCCGTCCGCTTCGCCGTGTGCGCCGCGCTCGCGGTCGGCGCGGTCGGCGGGGTCGCCGCCGCGACCACCGGCGTGCTGCCCACGCCGTTCGGTTTCGGTGAACCGGGCCCGGCCGCGTCCGTGGAGGCTCCCACCCGGACGCCCGGCTCTCCGTCGTCGGGCGGCGGCTCCGGTCCTGCGGCCCCTGGTGATCCCTCCGGCGGTGCCGGCCGTGACGACGCGACGGCCGGTGACGGCTCCGCCCCGTCCCCGGGACCCGGCTCCGGTGCGGACGACGCGCACGGCGTCCCGGGCGGCCCGCAGCGCATGGCCTCCGCCTGCCGCGACCTGCGCGACGGCGCGAGCCTCGCCCCCGGCCGCAGACGCGCCCTGGAGCGGGCGGCGGGCGGCTCCGCGCACGTGGAGGCGTACTGCAGGGGCGTCCTGAGGCCGGGCGACCCCGGCTCCAGCGGCAAGGGGGACAAGGGCGACAAGGGACAGGGCAAGGGCACGGGCCCCGGCGAGGGCAGCACCGGCCAGGGCAGGAACACGGGCAACGGCAACGGCAACGGCAACGGCAACAGCGACGGCCAGGGCAGCAGCACGGGCGCCGGCAAGGGGAACAGCCACGGTCAGGGCGGTGGCGACGGCGGCGGCAACGCGGCCAAGGGCCAGGGCGGGCAGAAGGACAAGAACGGCCAGGGCGGCGACGACGACGGGAACGACAGAGGCGGCCACCGTTTGGGGATGGGCGCCGGAGCCGCGCCGAGCCCCGCGTCCGCCGCGGCGGGACGCACCCCGTCCGGGGCCAGGCCGTCGTCCACCGCCCTGGCCCCGTCGCCGCGCCCCACCTGCCCCACCGTCTGACCTGGCCGTCCCGGGCACACACCTCCCGCCGGCCCCAGCCTCCCGACAGCACACCTAGTTCTGGGCCAGGCCCTGTCTGACCATGCGCGTCTGCCGCGCGACGCCCTGCACGCTCCCCCAGGCTCTCGGCTTCGCTCGACCAGGGGGTACCCCCACTCGCCGCACGGCCCCGGACCCGAGTACGTCCCGTACGGGGGCCTGGGGCCCACGCCGAGAGCACGCGCCTGACGCCGCGCGGCCGCCCTTCGGGCGACGACGCGCATGGTCAGACAGGACCCAGCCCGCCCCGGCGACGCTGGCGTCCCCGGCTCCTCACGGCCCCGGTCCGCCCAGCGGATCGCGGAAGCCTGACGGCGTCGCGCTCGGGGCGTCCCGGCGTGCGTCGTCCCGGTCCGCGGCCCCCCGGAGCCCGCTCACCGGCTGCCCTCCGCCCCGTCCCGCCCGGTGTAAGGCGGAAGCGTGACGCGCCCCACCGAGCCGTTCCGGTCCGCCGCCCGAGCCCGCGCCCCCGCTGCCCCTCCGCTCCGGTCCGCCCGGCGGATCCCGACCAGCGCGGCGTCGTCCGCCTCACCCCTGTGACCTGCCTGTTCGTCACTCCGGGAACTTCTTCCCCGAGGGGTGTGACGTTTTCGGAGGCGCCTGCGCAGTAATGAGTGAGCCGACTGGTCATCGGCTGTCGCACCGAGCCGGGGTTCCCCCCGTACCCGCGGCTCGTGCACCTGGCGCGGGCGGGACACGTTCCCCCGGTCCCGCCCGCGCCCCGCATACCCTCTCGCCGCGCGTTCCGCGCATCCGCATCCGGCGCGTCGCGTGTCACCAGGAGACGACGACCTTGTCGCCCACCCGCACCTCTGCGAACAGCTGAGCGATCGCCCCTTCGTCCCGGACGTTCACGCAGCCGTGCGACCCGCCCGCGTAGCCGCGCGCCGCGAAGTCGTACGAGTAGTGCACGGCCTGCCCGCCGCTGAAGAACATCGCGTACGGCATGGGGGAGTCGTACAGCGTGGACACGTGGTGCCGGGACTTCCAGTAGACCTGGAACACCCCCTCCCGGGTAGGTGTGTGCTCCGTGCCGAACCGCACCGACACCGTGGAGACGGTCCGCCCGCCGATCATCCAGCGCAGCGTCCGGCTGGTCTTGTCGATGCACAGGACCCGGCCGGTGAGGCAGCGCGGGTCGGGCGGCGCGGCGGGCTGCCCGCCCATCAGGTACAGCTCCCACTCGCCCGGCTCGTGCGTCATGTCCAGCAGCCGCTGCCAGGTGACGACGTCGGTCCGCCCCGTCCGCGGCAGTCCCCGCTTGCCCTGGAACCCCTCGACCGCCCGTTGCGTGAGGTCGTCGTACGTCCCCGTCGGCCCGTCGAAGAGCCACTCGACCTGGCGCAGCCGGGCCTGGAGTTCGCGGACGTCCGGCCCGCTGTCGCCGGGGCGCCACAGCACCGGCGCGGGCCGCGTCCGGCCGGGGACGGCGCGCTGCCCGCCGCCGCCCGGTGCGGGGCGGGCGGGGCGGCCCGCGGGTGGCCGCTCGGGCGGCGCCGCGGGCTCCCGGGCCGGCGGACTCGCGGACGCGCCGGCGGCCGGCACCTCGATGTGCACCGGCAGCCGGTGCCCGCCGTCCGCGCCCGCCGTGCCCCCGGGCCGGACGGTGCAGCCGTACGCCCCGGCCAGCGCCACGGCCGCGGCGACGGCGGCCGCCGTTCTCCTGACGTCCCCCACGCGCATACCGCCCCCCGGCGTCTCCTCGGTGTCCGGTGGTCCACCCCCGATGTCTCCCCAGGCGTGACGGACGCCGAACCACGGGGCAGGGTGGGGAACACAGGGCCGAACCGGTCTGTGAGCAACGTCCCAGCGTGGGGCACTCCACCCGACACCGGGGCCGCCGCTACAGTCCGTGGCGAGGACTGGCTGTACTGGCGAGTAACCAAGAACGCGGAGGCACACACCATGGCGCGCGAGTCGGAGTCCGGGCTGCCCATCGAGCCGGTCTACGGGCCGGACGCCCTGGAGGGCTGGGACCCGGCCGAGAAGCTGGGCGAGCCCGGGTCGTACCCCTTCACCCGCGGTGTGTACCCGACGATGTACACGGGCCGTCCGTGGACCATGCGCCAGTACGCCGGCTTCGGCACGGCCGTGGAGTCCAACGCCCGCTACAAGCAGCTGATCGCCAACGGCACGATGGGCCTGTCGGTCGCCTTCGACCTGCCCACGCAGATGGGCCACGACTCCGACGCGCCGATCGCGCACGGCGAGGTCGGCAAGGTCGGCGTCGCCATCGACTCGATCGACGACATGCGGGTGCTGTTCGGCGGCATCCCGCTGGACAAGGTCTCCACGTCGATGACGATCAACGCGCCCGCCGCCCTCCTGCTGCTGCTGTACCAACTGGTGGCCGAGGAGCAGGGCGTCCCCGCGGACCGGCTGACGGGCACGATCCAGAACGACGTGCTGAAGGAGTACATCGCGCGCGGCACGTACATCTTCCCGCCGAAGCCCTCCCTGCGCCTGATCGCCGACATCTTCAAGTACTGCCGGGCCGAGATCCCGAAGTGGAACACGATCTCGATCTCCGGCTACCACATGGCGGAGGCCGGTGCCTCGCCCGCGCAGGAGATCGCGTTCACCCTGGCGGACGGCATCGAGTACGTGCGCACGGCGGTGGCGGCCGGCATGGACGTCGACGACTTCGCGCCCCGCCTGTCGTTCTTCTTCGTCGCACGCACGACCATCCTGGAGGAGGTCGCCAAGTTCCGCGCGGCCCGCCGGATCTGGGCGCGGGTGATGAAGGAGGAGTTCGGCGCGAAGAACCCCAAGTCGCTGATGCTGCGCTTCCACACGCAGACGGCGGGTGTGCAGCTGACGGCCCAGCAGCCCGAGGTGAACCTGGTCCGCGTCGCCGTCCAGGGCCTGGCGGCCGTGCTCGGCGGCACGCAGTCCCTGCACACCAACTCCTTCGACGAGGCGATCGCGCTCCCGACGGACAAGTCCGCGCGCCTGGCCCTGCGCACCCAGCAGGTGCTGGCCTACGAGACGGACGTGACCGCGACGGTCGACCCCTTCGCCGGGTCCTACGTCATCGAGCGGATGACCGACGAGGTCGAGACGGCCGCCCTGGAGCTCATGCGGAAGGTCGAGGACCTCGGCGGCGCGGTCACGGCCATCGAGCACGGCTTCCAGAAGAACGAGATCGAGCGCAGCGCGTACCGCATCGCCCAGGAGACCGACTCCGGCGACCGGGTGGTCGTGGGCGTCAACCGCTTCCAGCTCGACGAGGAGGAGCCGTACGAGCCGCTGCGTGTCGACCCCGCCATCGAGGCGCAGCAGGCGGAGCGGCTGGCGAAGCTGCGCGCCGAGCGCGACCAGGCGGCCGTGGACGTGGCCCTGGCGGCCCTGAAGAAGGCCGCCGCGGGCGAGGACAACGTCCTGTACCCGATGAAGGACGCCCTCAGGGCCCGCGCGACGGTCGGCGAGGTGTGCAACGCGCTGCGGGAGGTCTGGGGCACCTACGTGCCGTCCGACGCGTTCTGAGCCGCCCGACCCCTCGGACGAGTGACCGGGGGCGGAAACCACCCGCCCCCGGTCAGGCTCGTGGAAAGTCCGGACGTCTTCCGCATGGTCGTCGAGGTGACGTCGTCCAACTGGGCGGACGATCTGGGTACCAGGACCGAGTGCTACGCCCAGGCCGGCGTCCCGGCCTACCTCGTCGTCGACCGGAAGCACGACGAAGTGCTCCTCCACACCGGCCCGGAAGACGGCAAGTACTCCGTCCTCCAACGCTTCGAGCGCGGGCAGAGCGTGCCCGTGCCGGAGGGCGTCGGCGTCCGCGTCGAACTGCCGGCCGGCACCCTGCTGGACGGCTGACCGGCCCGGCCCGCCCCGTACTTCCCGTCATCCGGACCTCCACGGCGCGGGGGCGTACGCGCGTGCGACACTCCTGCCATGTTCGGCGTCATCGACCTCCCCACCTACCTGGCGGGACTCGTCCTCATCGTGCTCCTGCCCGGCCCCAACTCCCTGTACGTGCTGTCCGTCGCCGCCCGGCGCGGCGTCCGGGCCGGGTACACCGCCGCGGCCGGCGTGTGGTGCGGGGACACGGTGCTGATGACGCTGTCGGCGGCCGGGGTCGCCTCCCTCCTCCAGGCCAACGCGCTGCTGTTCGCCGTCGTCAAGTACGCGGGCGCCGGCTACCTGACCTGGCTCGCCGTCGGCATGCTGCGCGCCGCCCGGGACATGTGGCGCACCCGCCGCGAGCAGGCCGCCGACGAGGGCCCGGCCGCCGACGCCCACGGGTCCGCCGGGGAACGGCCCTACCGGCGCGCGCTGGTCGTCAGCCTCTTCAACCCCAAGGCGATCCTCTTCTTCGTCGCCTTCTTCGTGCAGTTCGTCGACCCGGGCTACGCCCACCCGGCCGTCTCCTTCGTCGTCCTCGGCGGCTTCGCCCAGGTGGCGAGCTTCCTCTACCTCAGCGCACTGATCTTCGGCGGCACCCGGCTGGCCGCCGCGTTCCGCCGGCGCAAGCGGCTGTCCGCGTGGGCGACGTCGGCGGCGGGCGCGCTGTTCCTCGGCTTTGCGGTGAAGCTGTCCCTCGCCGGCGCGTAGCCCGGGACCCGTGGCGGCGGGAGCGGTGGCAGGCGTGCGGCACCGCTCCGACGGGCCGCGGCGGCGCCGTGCGGCACTGCTGCGAAGGGCCGCGGCGGCACCGGCGCGAGGAAGGCGGGCGGCGCGGCCGGTGCGCGGGGCACGCGGCCGGCGCACGGCCGCCCGGGGCCCGGGCGCCGGCGGTGTCAGCCGCCCGACCTCGCCGTACCGGCCCGGAAGGGCAGGCGGTCGCCCTACGTTCACCTGCCGGTCGCCGCAGGGTCGATGTCCGGCGTCGCACGTCTCCTACGGTCGCAGCGATCCGCCCGCGAGAGAGCCCAGGTGTGCGCGTGCCCAACCGTCCTCCGACCCTGTCCGTGATCGTGCCCTGCTTCAACGTCGAGGGCTATCTCCCGGACACCGTGACCAGCCTCGTCAACAACGCCCGGGACGACTTCGAGTTCCTCTTCGTGGAGGACCGGTCGACCAGGGACCGGACCTACGAGGCACTGCTGGAGCTGACCAAGCGCCTGCCCCGCAGCCGGGTGATCCGCCACGAGCGCAACGGCGGCCTGGCCACCGCGCGCAACACGGGCATCGACGCGGCGGAGGGCCGCTACCTCACCTTCCTCGACGGCGACGACTGGCTCGCCCCCGGCCACCTCGCCGGCCTGGTGGACCGCATCGAACGCCTCGACGTCGACTTCGTCCGCACCGACCACGTCCAGGTCACCGGTGTCGAACGGGCCGTCCACCGGGCCCCCGAGGGCCGCCGGCACACCCCCCTCGACCCCCGGAGCTCCATCCTCCCCGTCGACGAGACGACGATGGTCGACTACCCGTACGCCTGGGCCGGCGTCTACCACCGCCGGCTCCTGGACCGCGGGCTGCTGCGCTTCCACGACGGACTGCGCACCGCCGAGGACCGCCCCTGGATCTGGCAACTGCACCGCGGCGCCGACTCCTACGCCGTCGCGAGCCTGCACGGCGTGTTCTACCGGCGGGGGGTGGCGACCTCGCTGACCCAGATCGGCGACATACGGCAGCTCGACTTCTTCCGCGCCTTTGACCTCGTCCTCGCCGAACTCGGCGACGACCCCGACGCCGGCACGCTGCGCACGAAGGCGCTGCGCACCTACTGCGTCGTCATCGCCCACCAGCTGCTCGACCGCGGCCGGTTCGAGCGGCAGGTCGCGGGCAGGCTCAGGCGGACGGCCGCCGAGGCCCTCGGCCGGATGGGGGAGGACGAGCTCGCCGAGGCGCTCGTCGGCATGGGGGAGGAACGGGTTCGCCTGCTGCGGCGCATCCGCGGCGGCATGAAGGGAGTCGCCGCGTGATCCAGATCTTCTTCTCCGCGACGCAGTACGCCGCCGCGACGGTGACCGCGGCGATCCGCGCCGGCCTCTTCGGCCCCCGCGAGGGCCGCCGCCGCATCCTCGTCGTCAGCAACACCGCCGCCGTGCCCGAGGTCGGCACCCCGCTGGACCGGATGGCCGGGTTCGAGGCGCTGCGCCCGGAGTTCGACGAGGTGCGCTCCTGGAACGAGTTCATCTCCCCCCACCACCCGGCCGGCTGGTCGCCGCGCCCCCAGGACACCGTCCTGTGGGAGAGGGCCGTCCGCCTCGCCTGGGACCTGGGCGACGAGCCCGTGGAGATCGCCTGCGAGTCGCTCCAGGCCAACCCCTCGCGCGCGGTGGCCGACATCTTCGCCGACAGCCCGATCCACGTGTACGCCGACGGCCTGATGAGCTACGGGCCCACCCGCAACCGCATCCCGTACCCCATGAGCAGCCGCATCACCCGGGTGATCCACCTGGACCTCGTCCCGGGGCTGCGCCCGATGCTGCTCTCCGAGTACGGCGTGCGGCCCGAGGCGGTGCCCACCGAGGCGATCGTCGACGTCCTGGCGGGGATCGGCCGCGAGGGCGCCGCGGTCCTCGCCGGGCGCGTCCCGGACGACGACCCTCCCACGGCCGTCCTGCTCGGCCAGTACCTGTCCGCCCTCGGCCTGATCACCCAGGAGGAGGAGCAGCAGCTCCATCTGCGCATGCTGCGGGCCGCCGCCCGCGCCGGGCACGGCAGCGTGCTGTTCAAGCCCCACCCCAGCGCGCCCGCCGTGTACCACGCGTCCCTGGAGGACGAGGCCGCCGGGCTGGGGGTGCGGCTGACCGTCCTGGCCGAACCGGTCCTCGCCGAGACGGTCTTCGCCGTGCTGAGGCCGAAGCTCGTCGTCGGCTGCTTCTCCACGGCCCTGATGACGGCCGCCGCCTTCTACGGCATCCCCGTGGCCCGCGTCGGCACGGACCTGCTGCTGGAACGCATCACCCCGTACGAGAACAGCAACCGCGTCCCGCTCACCCTCATCGACGCGGCCCTGCCGGACGCGGAGCACGAGGAGGCCGGCGTCCCGCTCGGACCGGCGCGGCCGGCCGGGCAGCTCGAGCCGCTGGTCCGCGCGGTGAGTTACTGCATGCAGCCCCGCAAGCACCACGACCTGCGCGAGGAGGTGGCCGACTGGCTGACCGCCCATCTCGCCGAGCACCCGCGGTACTTCAGGAAGCGCCGGCTGACCGGCCTGCGCCTGCCCGGCGGGAGCCCGGTGCGCGCGGAGGCGCTGCGCCGCAACCCGGCGGTGCGGCGCGTGGTGCGCCGGGTGCGCGCGGCGCGGAGCTGACGCCCTCGTGCCGGGGCCGGGCCGCCCCTCGGGCGGCCCGGCCCTTCGTGCCCCTCCCGTGCGTCCGCGCGGTCCGCGGCGCCTACGTCAGCCCCGGCCGGCGTGCCTGCCGCGCCATCGCCCGCTTCAGCCGCGGGCCGAAGGGCTTCTCCACGAAGCGGTGCACCAGCCAGGCCAGGCCCAGCAGCCCGGCCACGGTCAGCGCCATCGTCAGGTGGGCATCCAGCCCCAGGCCCCGGTACAGCACGCGGATCGCGAACCAGCCCAGGTGCTCGTGGACCAGGTAGAACGGGTACGTCAGCGCACCGGCCACCGTCAGCCAGCGCCAGTCCGCCCGGCGTACCCAGCCGAGCGCCACCACCGCCACGGCGGCGAAGGCGACGAGGACGATCGCCTGGACGACGCGCGGGTCGCGGTGGAAGTCGCCGGTCATGCCCGGGTGCCACATCGCCGTGACCGCGTAGCGCTGGCCCAGCAGGAAGGACATGCCGACGATGCCCCACAGCAGCAGGTCGCCGCCGAAGCGGTGGATCAGGTAGAGCGCCAGTCCGCCGACGAAGAACGGGGCGTGGTCCCGCATGACGAGCTCGTCCGTGAGCGGGGTGTCGGCGACCCGGGCCAGGACGCCGGCCAGCGTCCACAGGACGCAGAAGACCACCACACGCCGGTAGGTGACACCCTTGACGATCACGCACAGCGCGAAGAGCACGTAGAAGCGCATCTCGACCCACAGGGTCCAGCACACGCCCAGCACCCGCGGCACGCCCATGGGCTGCTGGAGCATGGTGAGGTTCACCAGGAACTCGTCCGGGCGCAGCGGGGCGAGGACGACGGGCAGCGCCAGCGACGCGGCGCCCACCAGGAGTAGCGCCACCCAGTAGGCCGGGTAGAGGCGGGCCACGCGGGAGCGGAAGAAGTCGCCCAGGGTCCTCCCCCAGCTGCTCATGCAGATGACGAAACCGCTGATGACGAAGAAGAACTGCACCCCGAGGGAGCCGTAGGTGGCCGCCCGCGACAGGGTCGGGAACAGGTGCCCGGGGGACTGGTGCCAGGAGGCGGCGACCTCACCGTTCTTGCCGGCGTAGTGGTACAGGCACACCATCAGCGCCGCCAGCAGCCGCAGGCCGTCCAGGGCGCGCAGGCGGTCGCCCGCGGGTCGCCGGGCCGGGGGCGCGGAGGCCTCCGGCGGGGTCGGGACCCGCACGCCGAGCGTCGGTGCCGGGCCTGCCGGTCCCAGGGCCGGGTCGGCCACGTTCATCCTGGGCTGCCTTTCCAGTCGGGGTCGTACGGGGGTCCCGTCGTCGATGACGGGACGCTACGGACCTCCGACGGATGCCGGGGAAGTCGCGGGGGACGTGCGGCGGTCGGGCGGATGTCCGCCGGGTGAACCGGCCCGGACCGGCCGGCACGCGGACCGGCGCCCGGGTGCCCGCGGTGACGCGTCCGCCGCCCTCCCGGCGGGGCCGCGGGCCGCCCGGCAGGGCGGCGGGCGGCGTCGGCCGGGCGACGAGCGCGGCGAGGGAGCACCGTGCGGCGCTGCGCGCCGGGTGGTCCGGCGGTCAGGGGCGGGTGCGGTGCTGTGGCAGGTCGCTGGCGTGCCGGGCGAGGTGGCTGACGGTCGCGCCGACGCGTCCCGGCGGGGTCGTGGGTCGTTGACGCGCGTCGGGTGGTCCGGCGGTCAGCGGCGGGTGCGGTGCTGTGGCAGGTCGCTGGCGTGCCGGGCGAGGTGGCTGACGGTCGCGGCGTCGGGTTCCGGCGGCGTCGTGGGTCGTTGAGGCGCGTCGGGTGGTCCGGCGGTCAGGGGCGGGTGCGGTGCTGTGGCAGGTCGCTGGCGGGTCGGGCGAGGTGGCTGACGGTTGCGCCGACGCGTCCCGGCGGGGTCGTAGGCCGGTGAGGCGCGTCGGGTGGTCCGGCGGTCAGGGGCGGGCCCGGCGCCGTGACAGGTCCCGGGCGTGCCGGGCGAGGCGGCGTACGGTCGCGTTGCGTGGCAGGGACGCGAGCGGTGCGGGGACCGCGCCGGGCAGCGCGAGCGCGGCGAGCCGCCCGCGCGTGAAGTAGCGCCAGGTGTGCGGCGACAGCCGCGTCGAGAGGTAGCTCTCGGCGGCGTCCCGCAGATCCGGGCGGACCCTGGGCCGCATGGCGTAGCCGACCGCCGCCAGCAGCCCGGACAGCTCGGCCACCCGCTCGGCCGGGGGCGGCGTCCACGCCTCCACCGCCGCGTCGCCGGCCAGGCCGGGCAGCAGCGCGTCCAGGATCGTGACGGGGACGCGGTCGGCGTGCTGGTACGGCGTCAGCCGGCCGAGCAGGGTGCCGGTGCCGACCCGGGCGGCCGGGACGCCGTGGAGGCCGGCGGCCGCCAGCAGCGCGGTGGGGGAGCAGCCGGCGACCAGCGCGGGCCGCAGCCGCCCGGCGGCGGCCTCCGCGAGCACCGGCCGGTCCAGCACGACGAGTTCGGCACCGAGCCGGGCCGCCTCCTCCGCCAGGAGGCGGGAGCGGAGGGCCGGGGCGGCGGGGTGCGCCTGGAACACCAGCCGGCGGTGCCCGAGGGCGGCGGCGCCCCGCACCATGCTCAGGTGCAGCTCCTCCTCCTCGGCGCCGGTCAGGACGCCCGGCGCCGTGAGGCACCGGCCGAGCAGCAGCGCCGGCCGGTCGCCCGCACCGGGCAACGTGTCCTCCGCCCCGGCCAGTTCACCCACCACGTCCCGGTACGACGCGGCGGGCACCGGCTCCGGCCGCACCCCGAACTCGGCCAGCAGCAGGGGAGCCAGGCCCGGTACCAGGTCGAGGTGCAGCAGCCGGCCCACCCGCGTGCCGACCAGGGGGTCGATCCTGTCGCTGGTGGGTCCGTAGACCGCGAGGCCGTCGCAGTGGACGTCGACGGCGGTGCCGGGGAACAGCCGGCACAGCGCGAGCCCGGCACCGGCCTCGACCGACTCCACGGTCAGCCGGACCTCGTCGTCGCCCAGGCGCCACAGCAGCCGCAGATGGCGTTCCCACAGCGGGACGTCGTCGGCGCGCGGCGCCCAGTCGCGGGGATGGAACGGGGCGACGGCGTCGTTGAAGGACAGCACCTCGTCGAACCGCTCCCGCAGCCGGCCGAAGCCGGGCATCGCGTCGACGGCGGGCGCGGTCTCCGGGTTGGCGGCGTCGTTGGCGACGAGCAGCAGCCGCCGGTCGGCCGGCTCGAGGAGTCCGGCGTCCAGGGCCGCGGCCAGGACGGCGGCGCCGCGCAGCGACGACGCGCACAGGATCAGCGTGGTACGGGGCATCAGGCGGCCGCCGTCCTGGAGGACACCGGCCTGCGCCGCAGCCGCCGCAGCCGGCTCGCCCGCCGCGTGTCCATCGAGTCCAGCACGTCGTCGAGCAGGTCCCGCGGCAGGCGCCTGAGGGCGGCGGCGCCGCGGGAGCGCAGCGCGCGGGCCACGGCCGGTTCGAACCTCTCGATCGCACCGAGGTGGTGCGCCATGACCGCGCAGTAGGTGCGCACCGCCTTCGGCAGCAGCCTGTCCGCCTCCGGATCGCGTGCCGTCTCCTCGACGACCTGGTCGAACGCGCGGATGAAGTCGAGCTGCCGCACATCGCCGATCTGCGTGAGCGAGGAGGCCACCCCGCGGCGGTAGAACACGCCCAGCAGGCCGACCGCGGCGAAGGACTCCGCCTCCCGGTGCAGCTTCCAGATCCACGGCCGGTCCTCGGCCGTCCGCAGCCCGTCGGTGAACTGCAGCAGCCCCCGGTCGGCCAGCCGGCGGTGGTAGACGCCCGCCCAGGCGTAGGCGTAGTCGACGGACGTGGACCGGTCCGCGGGCAGGATGGCGTCCCGCGGGCGCGTCACCACACCCCGCCGGCCGTGCGGGACGCGGTGGACGGTGCGCACCCGCCCGGTGCACTGCACGTGGTCCGTGCGCACGAAGTCGCAGCCCAGCTCCTCGACGGCGGCGAGCAGTTGGGGGTAGTGGCCGGGAGCGACCCAGTCGTCGCCGTCGAGGAACGTCAGGTACTCGCCGCGGGCCCGCGCGATGCCGGTGTTGCGCGCGGTCGCCAGCCCCTCGTTCCTGTCGTGCGTGACGAGCACGGCGCCGGGCAGCTCCCGCTCCGCGCGCGCGAGGACGTCCGCCGTCCCGTCGCGCGAGCAGTCGTCGACGAGGATGAACTCGACGTCCTCACGCGCGTTCGCGCGCAGGCTCCTCAGGGTGTCCGGCGCGTACTGCCGCACGTCGTGGAACGGCACGATGACGGAGAGCTTGACCACGCGGGTGACGGTAGGGGGCGGCCCGTCACCGGCTCTGACCGCGGACTTGCCGGGCGGTGAACGGCCCGTGCCGATGCCGTGAACGGGGCCCCGGCGCGGGCCGGCCCCGGCCCGATTCCCCCGTCGGCGGCGCGCTGTTAACCGTCCGTTGCGTTCCGGTTGGGCGGGACCTAGAAATGCCTTCCTACGGTCGTCGGCGTGCCAGCAAGTGCAACGAAGGCCCTGCGCGTCGCCGTTCTCGCGGACTCCGACACCCGGTGGAAATGGGGCGCGCTCACCGCGAACCGTGTCGCCCCCGGCGCTCCCACCGGACCCGGCATCCGCCTCGACGGCTACCTCCTGCGGGGCCGCGCCACGCCCACCGCCCGCCAGCTGCGGGAGGTCGGCGTCCGCGCGGACTCGCTGAGCGAGGTGACCGCCGTGGAGTTCCTGCGCGCCATGGGCGGCGACGCCGGTGACGGGCCGCCCTACGACGTCGTCGTCCTCGCCCTCGTGGGCGGTGGCGTGCAGGCGATGCTGCACGGCCTGAAGCGGGTGTGGCAGGGCCGCCGCAGGCGCCCCGTCGTCGTCACCGGCTACGTCGGCGTCGTCTACGAGAAGCTCGCCGACGGCCTGCTGCTGCGGCACGGCGCGGACCTGGTCCTCGCCAACTCCCGTCAGGACGCGGAGCGTTTCCGCGCCGTGTACCAGGGGGTCGGCGCCGACGCGTCCGCGGTGACGGAGGTGGCCCTGCCGTTCCTCGGCGGCGCGCCCCGCACCGGGGAACGCGACGGGTCCGCGGAGCCGGGGCACGGGCCGTACACCGTCGTCTTCGCCGCGCAGCCCTCCGTGCCGGCGGGCCGCCGGGACCGTGCGTACCTGCTGGACCGGCTCCTGCGGCACGCGCGGCTGCACCCGGAGCGCGAGGTGCTGCTCAAGCTGCGCTCCAGGCCGGGCGAGCACACCACGCACATCGAGGAACTGCCCTACCAGAAGCTGGTCCCGAAGACCGGCCTGCCGCCCAACGTCCGGCTCGTCTACGGGCACATGGGAGAGGTGCTGGACCGTACCGACCTGCTGGTGACGGTCAGCTCCACCGCAGCCCTGGAGGCCCTGCACCGCCGCATCCCCACCGCCGTCCTCACCGACCTGGGCGTGCGCGAGGTGCTCGGCAACCACCACTTCGTCGGCTCCGGCTGCCTGGCCTCCTGGGACCAGCTGGACGCCGGGCACCGCCCGGTGCCCGACGCGGAGTGGGTGGCCCGGCAGGGCGTCGCCGCCGGGGGAGCGTCCTACGACAGCGCCTTCGACGCGGCCCGCGACCGGATCACCGGGCTGCTGGCCCGCCCCGGCGGACTGCCGCCCCTCACCCCCTACTACACGCTCGCGACCGCCCCCGGCTACCTGCCCGGCGTCCTCGCCCGCCACCACCTCGGCCCCGACGGCTCCCCGCTGCCGGGCGCCGCGGCCGGAGACAGGGAGCCCGGACCGGTGCGGCGGATCGTCCGCCGCGCGGCCCGCGGCGCCTACCGCCACGGCGTGCAGCGCGTGGCGCCCGTGGTGCGGCGGATGGGGGAGCTGTGAGCGACCGGACCCTGCCACCCCAAGGAGTGGAGCCCATGCCCAACGCCCGCCCGGACGCCGGTCACGGCCCCCCGGCGCGCCGCGTCCTCGCGGTGATCCCCGCACGGGGCGGTTCCAAGGGCGTCCCCGCCAAGAACCTCGCCCCCGTCGGCGGCGTACCGCTGGTGGCCCGCGCCGTGCGCGCCTGCCGGGCGGCCCGGCTGGTGACCGACGTCGTGGTCTCCACCGACGACCGGGCCATCGCCGAGGCCGCCCGCCGGGCCGGCGCCGAGGTCGTGCCGCGGCCCGCCGCCCTCGCCGGCGACACCGCCACCTCCGAGGCCGCCGTCCTGCACGCCCTCGACGCCCACGAGGCGCTGCACGGCTCCCCGGCCGACGCCGTCCTGCTCGTACAGTGCACCAGCCCCTTCCTCCTCGCGGACGACGTCGACAAGGTGGCGGCCGCGGTCGTGGAGGACGGCGCCGACACCGCGGTGACCGTGGCGCCCTTCCACGGGTTCCTCTGGCGGGACGAGGCCGACGTACCGGCGGTCGCCGAGCCGGTCGGCACCGCGGGAGCCGCCCGGACCGCCGTTTCCGCCGCCACCGCGGGCGGCCATGGTGTCAACCACGACAAGTCCTACCGCCCGCGCCGCCAGGACCGCCCCCAGGACCTGCTGGAGACCGGCGCCGCCTACGCGATGGACGCGGCCGGCTTCCGCGAGCACCGGCACCGCTTCTTCGGCCGCACCGAACTGGTGCGCACCGACCCGGCGCGGGTGCTGGAGATCGACGACCCGCACGACCTGGCCCGCGCCCGCGCCCTGGCCCCGCTGTTCGACGCGGACCTCCCCCCGGCTCCCGGCACCGGCCCCGGCCTCGTCGACGGAACGCCTGCCCGCCTCCCCGCGGCCGGCGACATCGACGCCGTCGTCCTCGACTTCGACGGCACCCAGACCGACGACCGGGTGCTGATCGACTCCGACGGACGGGAGTTCGTCTCCGTGCACCGCGGGGACGGCCTCGGCATCGCGGCCCTCAGGCGCAGCGGCCTGAAGATGCTGATCCTGTCCACGGAACAGAACCCGGTGGTCGCCGCCCGGGCCCGGAAGCTGAAGCTCCCGGTGCTGCACGGCGTCGACCGCAAGGACCTCGCACTGAAGCAGTGGTGCGAGGAGCAGGGCATCGCGCCGGAGCGCGTGCTCTACGTCGGCAACGACGTCAACGACCTCCCGTGCTTCGCCCTCGTCGGCTGGCCCGTGGCGGTCGCGAGCGCCCACGACGTCGTACGTGGCGCCGCGCGCGCCGTCACCACCGTTCCCGGCGGCGACGGCGCGATCCGGGAGATCGCCGGCTGGATCCTCGGTCCCCTTCTCGATTCCCTCCCCAGGTAAGGACATCCCCCGCCATGAGCACCTACTCACGCACCCGTACGCTCGGCCCGCGCGAGGCCGGCCCGGGCCGCCCCGTCTACATCACCGGCGAGATCGGCATCAACCACAACGGCGAGCTGGACAACGCCCTCAAGCTGATCGACGCGGCCGCGGAGGCCGGCTGCGACGCCGTGAAGTTCCAGAAGCGCACCCCGGAGATCTGCACGCCGCGCGACCAGTGGGACATCGAGCGCGACACCCCCTGGGGCCGGATGACGTACATCGACTACCGCCACCGCGTCGAGTTCGGCGAGGACGACTACCGCCGGATCGACGAGCACTGCCGGGAGAAGGGCATCGCCTGGTTCGCCTCCCCGTGGGACACCGAGGCGGTCGCCTTCCTGGAGAAGTTCGACGTCCCCGCCCACAAGGTGGCCTCCGCCTGCCTGACCGACGACGAGCTGCTGCGGGCGCTGCGCGCCACCGGCCGCACGGTCGTCCTGTCCACCGGCATGTCGACCCCGCAGCAGATCCGCCACGCGGTCGAGGTCCTGGGCAGCGAGAACATCCTCCTCTGCCACGCCACGTCGACCTACCCCGCCCGGGCCGAGGAGCTCAACCTCCGGGTCATCAACAGCCTGGAGCGGGAGTACCCCAACGTCCCGATCGGCTACTCCGGCCACGAGACCGGCCTGCAGACCACCCTCGCCGCCGTCGCCCTCGGCGCCGTGTTCGTCGAGCGGCACATCACCCTCGACCGCGCGATGTGGGGCTCGGACCAGGCCGCCTCCGTCGAGCCGCAGGGCCTGCAGCGCCTGGTGCGCGACATCCGCACCATCGAGGCGTCCCTCGGCGACGGCGTGAAGAAGGTCTACGACTCGGAGCTGGCCCCCATGAAGAAGCTGCGCCGTGTCGCCGGCGTCGTCGCCGAGGCGGAGATCGCCGCGGCGGCGGGCGAACCGGTCACGGTGTGACCCAGCCACTGACCCCCACCGACGACGGGACGGTCGTACGCCAATGAGCCCCCGCGCCGGGTCCGCCGGCCCCACCCCGCACGCCCTCCGCACCCTCGCCTTCGTCGAGAGCCCGGTACAGCTGCTGAACGTGCTCGAATGGGCGCACGGCCGGCGCCGCACCGCGGGCGAGCCGGCGCCCGGCGCGGAGCAGCCGCCCCCGGTCCGGCGCACCGGGGACACCGGTCCGCCGGCGCCCGGCGCGGAACTCACCCTCGTCGTCCTGTCCCCGACCGACCCGATGACCCGCGGCCAGCTGCGGCGCATGGCCGAGCTGGCCCGCGAGGAGGGCCACGAGGTCCGCTGGGAGGAGGCGCGCGGCGGGACGGCGGCGCCGTTCCGGACGATCGGCGCGCTGGCCCCGCTGCTGCGGCGGGCCGGGCGGGTGGTCATGGGCGACCCGTTCTCCCGCTACGTCCAGCTGCTGCTGACCATCACCTCGGCCCACGACCTGGTCGTGGTGGACGACGGCACGGCCACGATGGAGTTCGTCGCCCAGCTCGCCCGCGGCGAGCGCCTGGTGCGCTGGCACCGCAGGGGCGGCCGCCCCGGCCCCCGGGACCTGCTCTTCGGGCCCGTGTCGTCCTCGGCGCGCCGCCGCCTGACGCCCGGCGGGGAGCGCCGGGTGGAGGTCTTCTCGGCCATGCCGATCGACCAGGTGCCGCCGGGCGTGACGGTCACCGCGAACGGCTTCGCCTGGGCCCGCGGCCGGTTCGGCCCACCGCGCGTCACGAACGGCGCGGACCTGGTGGGCACCTCCCTCGTCGAGACGGGCGTGGTGGACGGCGAGCGCTACCTCGACGCCGTCCGCGCCCTGGCGAAGGCGCACGGCGTACGGCGGTACTTCGCCCACCGCCGCGAGAGCGCCGGAAAACTGCACCGCCTGGCGACGGACACCGGCCTGGAGATAGTCCGCCCCGACCTGCCCCTGGAACTGACGGCCCGCCGCGGCCCCATCGGGCGCACCGTCCTCAGCTTCCCCTCCACGGTCGTCCACACCCTGCCCCTGGCCCTGGCCGGCACCGAGGTGCGGATCGGGGTCTGCGACATCCACCCGACCTGGCTGACGGACCACGCCTCGCCCCGCGCCCAGGGCTTCCTGTCGGGCGTGACGGGCACCGCCCGCGACGTGCACGGGCTGGCGGTGGTCGGCGGCGTGTAGCGCGCAGGGCGGTGGCGCCCGCGCTCCTCCGGCGGGGCGGCCGGCCCGGGCAGGGGCCGTTCGGGGGTGCCGTGACTCCGACGGCCGATTCGGGCGGGACTTCCGGACCGGCGCGGAATGAAGGCGCCCGGCTGGTGAACACGACGGCGTGGCCCGAGCGGGACGTGGTATGCGTGAGGGGTGAGGAAGTGGGACGGACACCGGGATGTGGCGCGGTCCACGCCCGGGGAGCCGGGCTCCGGCCGCCTGGAAGAATTCGGGCGAGTCTACCCGTCCCCATCGACAGTCATGCGTCCGGCGGCCAGATTTTCTTCCCCTGAGGGGCTGAAGTTTTGCTGATCGCACGTCCGTCAGCCGTCCGCGCGTCCTACCCTTCAAAGGGTGAACCAACTGATGTCCCTAGAGTCCGAGACCGATATCCCGGGGGATGCCGTTCTCCCCGGCGCGCTGCCCGAGGCGCTGCGCGCCGAACTCGTCGCGTTCCGGCGAGACCTGCACATGCACCCGGAGCTCGGCAACCAGGAGTTCCGCACCACCGCGGCGATCAAGGAGCGGCTGGAGAAGGCCGGGCTGCGGCCACGGGTGCTCGCCGCGGGGACCGGACTCGTCTGTGACATCGGTTCGGGCGTCGGTCCGGCCGGCGACGGGGCGCCCATGCTGGCCCTGCGCGCGGACATCGACGCCCTGCCCATCCCGGACACCAAGAGCGGGTGCCCGTACCGCTCGACCGTGCCGGACCGGGCGCACGCCTGCGGCCACGACGTGCACACCACCGTCGTGCTCGGCGCCGGCATCGTGCTGGCCGAACTGCACCGGCAGGGACTGCTGCCCCGGCCCGTGCGGCTGATCTTCCAGGCCGCGGAGGAGGTGCTCCCCGGCGGCGCCGGCGACGCCATCGCGGACGGCGTGCTCGACGGGGTGGGCCGGATCATCGCCGTGCACTGCGACCCGCGGGTGGACGCCGGCAGGATCGGGCTGCGGCACGGACCCATCAC
The DNA here is from genome assembly GCF_040645305.1 of Streptomyces sp. NPDC046831. Classification (NCBI taxonomy): domain Bacteria; kingdom Bacillati; phylum Actinomycetota; class Actinomycetes; order Kitasatosporales; family Streptomycetaceae; genus Streptomyces; species Streptomyces sp. NPDC046831. The sequence continues at coordinate 112,649 of NZ_JBEYXZ010000007.1, forward strand.
GTCCGCCTGCGACCGGCTGGAGGTCCTGCTGGACGGGCCCGGCGGCCACACCGCCCGGCCGCACCTGACCACCGACCTGGTGACCGCCGCCGCCCGGGTCGCCACCGACGTGCCCGCGCTCGTCGGCCGCCGCGTCGACACCCGCGCCGGGCTCGCCCTGACCTGGGGACGCATCGAGTCCGGGCACGCCCCGAACGTCATCCCGCAGCACGCCGAGCTGTCCGGGACCGTGCGCTGCCTGGACATCAACGCCTGGCGGCAGGCGCCCGACATCGTGGTCGCCGCCATCGACGAGGTCGCCAACCTGCACAAGGCCAAGTCGGAGATCAACTACGTGCGCGGGGTGCCGCCCGTCGTCAACGACCCGGTGGTGACCGGGCTGCTGCGGGACGCCATGATCACCCGGCGCGGCACGGACTCCGTGGAGGGCACGGAGCAGAGCCTCGGTGGTGAGGACTTCTCCTGGTACCTGGAACACGTGCCCGGCGCCATGGCCCGGCTCGGTGTGCGGACCCCGGGCGAGCGCACCATCCGCGACCTGCACCAGGGCGACTTCGACGCCGACGAGACCGCGATCAAGGTCGGCGTCGAGCTGTTCACGGCGGCCGCCCTGCTGCACCCGGCGCACTGAGGAGCCGTGTGCGGCGGTGAGCCGTGAGCAGCAGGGGTGAGGAGTAAGGCGAGGGCGCCCCTTCGTTCCCCGGAGGGGCGCCCCTTTCGTGCCTTCCCGTGACCGGGCCGTCATCGGCGGCGGGCGCGGACGGCCCGTTGTCGGCACGGTTCGGTAACGGCCCCGGGAAACACCGTTCCCCCTTCCTTCTACGCGCGTTAGCGTGCGCCGAAATCGCCACCAGAGGCGGCGCCACGGGGAAGCGGGCCGGCGACGGTGCCATGGGGATGAAGGGGTGCTTGCTGTGCGTCTCAACTCTCGGAGGACCAGGTTCTCCCAGACCGCGGCGGCCGTCGCGGTCGTCGCCCTCGCGGCAGCCGGCTGCGGCAAGTCCAGCAGCGAGTCGGGCGGCGGCGCCGCGGAGTCCGGGAAGTACTCCGGCAAGGGCATCGGTCTCGCCTACGACATCGGCGGCAAGGGCGACCAGTCCTTCAACGACGCGGCCTTCTCCGGCTTCAAGAAGGCCGAGCAGGAGTTCAGGATGGGCGGCCGGGACGTCGAGCCGAACGACAACGAGACCGACGCGGACAAGGTGCAGCGGCTCGAGCAGCTCGCCAAGGCCGGGTACAACCCGATCATCGGCGTCGGCTTCGTGTACGGCCCGGCCGTCAAGGCGGTCGCCCCCAAGTACCCGAAGATCACCTTCGGCGTCATCGACGACAACACCGTGCAGGGGAAGAACGTCGCCGACCTGGTCTTCCACGAGGAGCAGGCGTCGTACCTGGCGGGCGTCGCGGCGGCCAAGGCGACGAAGAAGAACCACATCGGCTTCATCGGCGGCGTCGACATCCCGCTGATCCACAAGTTCGAGGCGGGCTACAAGCAGGGCGCCCGGTCGGTGAACCCCAAGATCAGGATCGAGTCGCAGTACCTGACGCAGACCGCCCAGGAGGGGGGCTTCTCCAGCCCCGACAAGGGCAAGGACGCGGCGAACGGCCAGATCGAGGCGGGCGCCGACGTGCTCTACCACGCCGCCGGCCTGTCCGGGCAGGGCGTCATCCAGTCCGCGGCCGAGCACCGGGTGTGGGCCGTCGGCGTCGACTCCGACCAGTACCGGCAGAGCGCCCTGGCCCAGTACAAGGACTGGATCCTCGGCTCGGCCCTGAAGAACGTCGGCGGCGCGGTGTACGACCTGGCCAAGTCGGTCGTGGAGGGCAAGCCGCTGAACGGCGAGGTGCGCGGCGACCTCGCGTCGGGCGGCGTCGGCTTCGCCGACTCCAACCCGAAGTACCAGGCGATGAAGGACGTGGTCGCCGCCGTCGAGAAGGCGCGCAAGGACATCGTCGACGGCAAGGTGACCGTCAGGACCCAGTGACGTCCCCGGCCGCCGGACGGCCGCGCGGGAACCCGCCGGACCCCGTCCGGCGGCACCCGGCCGGCCGCCCGGGGCCCGCCCGCGGGGCCCGGCGGCCCCGCCCGGCCCGCTCCGGCGGCCCGCGCCCAGCCACGCGGACACCGCGCCGTCGCCGCGTCCCTTGCCCACCGCAAGGGACCTACTGCGGTCCGTAGTCCTGGGGGCAAGGAGTGGGCCACATCTCTATAACGGACCGGACAGAAGGGGTTTTCCGTCTGGTCTACGCGCGTTACGCTGCGGCGGAACCAGCGCCTGGTAGGGGCGCTTGCACTAAGGAGTCTCGTTCCATGCGCCGGGTGTCCCGTATCGCGGTTGCAGGCGTTGCCACCGCAGCCCTTGCCGTCACCGTATCCGCCTGTGGCAAGTCGTCCAGCGAGTCCGCCGGCGGGTCGTCCTCCAGCGGCGGAAAGCTGGGCCTCGCCCTCGCCTACGACGTCGGCGGCAAGGGCGACCAGTCCTTCAACGACGCCGCGACGGCCGGCATGGAGCAGGCCGACCAGAAGTTCGGCTACAAGAGCACGGCCGTCGAGCCGCAGGACGGCGAGTCCGACGCGGACAAGGTGCAGCGCCTGGAGACCCTGGCCAAGCAGGGCTACAACCCGGTGGTCGGCGTCGGCTTCGCCTACGCGCCGGCCGTCAAGGAGGCCGCCGCCAAGTTCCCGAAGACCACCTTCGGCATCGTCGACGACAACACCATCAAGGCCGCCAACGTCGCCGACCTCGTCTTCCACGAGGAGGAGGCCTCCTACCTCGCCGGTGTGGCCGCCGCCAAGACGACCAAGTCGAACACCGTCGGCTTCATCGGCGGCGTGGACGTCCCGCTGATCCACAAGTTCGAGGCCGGCTTCAAGCAGGGCGTCGCGGACACCAAGAAGGGCGTCACGGTCAAGTCGCAGTACCTGACCGAGACGGCCGCCGAGGGTGGCTTCTCCAGCCCGGACAAGGGCGAGAACGCCGCCAACGGCCAGATCGACGCCGGCGCCGACGTCGTCTACGCCGCCGCGGGCCTGTCCGGCCAGGGCGTGATCAAGGCCGCCGCCGCGCACAAGATCTGGGCCATCGGCGTCGACTCCGACCAGTACCAGCAGGACGCGCTGGCCAAGTACAAGAACAGCATCCTCACCTCGGCGATGAAGGACGTCGCCGGCGCGGTCTTCAACCTGGCCCAGTCGGTCGAGGACGGCAAGCCGCAGAGCGGTGAGGTGCGGGCCAGCCTGGCCACCGGCGGTGTGAGCCTCGCCCACTCCAACCCCGTCTTCAAGGGCAACGCCGACCTGCAGGCCGCGCTGAAGAAGGCCGAGGAAGGCATCAAGAACGGCACCATCAAGGTGAAGACCTCCTGACGCCGACGCCGGGAGCCGGTACGGCCGGCCGCGGCCCGAGGGGGGCGTCGATGCGGAGCATGGACGCCCCGGGGGCGCGCGGCGGCACGTACCGGGCACCGCGGCCCCGGCGGGATCCGTCCGGCGGATCCCGGAACGCGGGCCGGTCCGGGGCATGGTCAAAAGAGCGCTCAAATGGCAGCGTTACGGCCACGGAACGGGGTGCGGGAAGCATGGGCGGCCCGCGCCCCGTTCGCGCGGCAGAATGCCCGGTGCCGATCGGGGACGATCAGGTCCGGGCACTATTCGAAGCAGGGGCGCTACGCGCGTAGAGCGGCCCCTTTCCCGAGGAGAGTGCGCCATCGACGCGTCCAGCAGCCCTCCGCTCACCGCTCAGTCGACGATCGCGGTAGAGCTCGCGGGCATCACCAAGCGATTCCCCGGTGTCGTCGCCAACCACGACATCCACCTGACGGTCCGCAAGGGCACCGTGCACGCCCTCGTGGGCGAGAACGGCGCCGGCAAGTCGACCCTGATGAAGATCCTCTACGGCATGCAGAAGCCGGACGAGGGCACCATCGCCGTCGACGGCGAGCACGTGAGCTTCGGCAGCCCCGCCGACGCCATCGCCCGCGGCATCGGCATGGTCCACCAGCACTTCATGCTGGCCGACAACCTGACGGTCCTCGAGAACGTCGTGCTCGGCAGCGAGAAGCTGTACGGCATCGGCGGCGGCGCCCGGAAGAAGATCAAGGAGATCTCCGACCGGTACGGCCTCGGCGTCCGCCCGGACGCCCTGGTCGAGGACCTCGGCGTCGCCGACCGCCAGCGCGTGGAGATCCTCAAGGTCCTCTACCGCGGCGCCCGCACCCTGATCCTGGACGAGCCGACCGCCGTGCTCGTCCCGCAGGAGGTCGACGCGCTCTTCGCCAACCTGCGCGAGCTGAAGTCCGAGGGCCTGTCCGTCATCTTCATCTCCCACAAGCTGGGCGAGGTCCTGTCGGTCGCCGACGACATCACCGTCATCAGGCGCGGCACGACGGTCGGCACCGCCGTGCCCTCCGAGACCACCCCGCGCCAGCTCGCCGAGATGATGGTCGGCAGCGAACTGCCCACCCCGGAGACCGCCGAGTCCACCGTCACGGACCGGCCCGTCATCGAGGTCAGGAACCTGACCGTCCACGCCACCGGCGGTCCCTCCCTGGGCGAGTTCGCCGAGCCCTCGGCCACCGGCCTGCTCACGGAGGACACCGCCGAGAGCGGCGCCGGCGTGCGCCGCGTCCTCGACGACGTCACCTTCACCATCCACGCCGGCGAGGTCATGGGCATCGCCGGCGTCGAGGGCAACGGCCAGACCGAGCTCATCGACGCGCTGATCGGCCTCAAGGCCGCCGACTCCGGCTCCATCCTCTTCCTCGGCGAGGACATCACCGCCTGGCCCACCCGCAGGCGCCGCGAGAACGGCGTCGGCTACATCCCCGAGGACCGCCACCGCCACGGCCTGCTCCTCGAGGCCCCGCTGTGGGAGAACCGCATCCTCGGCCACGTCACCGAGCGTCCCAACGCCCGGGGCTTCTGGCTCGACCCCAAGGGCGCCCAGGCGGACACCCGCCGGATAGTCGAGGCCTACGACGTCCGCACCCCCGGCATCGACGTCACCGCCGCCTCCCTGTCCGGCGGCAACCAGCAGAAGCTGATCGTCGGCCGCGAGATGAGCCACAGCCCGAAGTTCCTCATCGCCGCCCACCCGACCCGCGGTGTGGACGTCGGCGCGCAGGCCGCGATCTGGGACCACATCCGCGCGGCCCGCCGCGAGGGCCTGGCCGTGCTGCTGATCTCCGCCGACCTCGACGAACTGATCGGCCTGTCGGACACCCTGCGGGTGATCTACAACGGCAGGCTCGTCGCGGACGCCGATCCGGCCGCCGTCACCCCGGAGGAACTGGGCTCGGCGATGACGGGTGCCGCGTCCGGCCACCTGGAACACACAGAGACCACCGAGGAAGCCGGTCCGGAGGACGAGGCCCGATGAAGAAGTTCGACAAGGAGCGGGTGCTCCTCGCGGTGGCCGGTCCGGTCATCGCGCTCCTCCTGGCGATCGCGCTCACCTCGGTGGTGCTGATCGCCTCGGGCAAGAACCCGTTCGAGCCGTACGGGCTGATGCTGGAGCAGGCGACGTTCTCCGACGTCCAGGTGCTCATCGTCAACCAGGCCTCGCTGTACTACATCGCCGCCCTCGCGGTCGCCCTCGGCTTCCGCATGAACCTGTTCAACATCGGTGTCGACGGCCAGTACCGCCTGGCCGCGGTGATCACCGCCGTCGTCGGCGCGCACGTCGCCCTGCCGGCGCCGCTGCAGATCCCGCTGCTGCTGCTCGTCGCCATGCTCACCGGTGCCTTCTGGGCCGGCATCGCGGGTGTCCTGAAGGTCACCCGCGGCGTCAGCGAGGTCGTCGCGACGATCATGCTGAACGCGATCGCCACCAGCATCATCGGCTACGTCACGCTGGCCGACGTGTGGGGCGTGCAGGTCGGCAACAACATGACGACCGGCATCATGAAGGAGTCCGGCTGGGTCCCGGGCCTCGACCTCGGCCCCGACGTCGGCGAGATCTACGGCCTGGTCTTCCTGGCCGTCGTCCTCGGCGTCCTGTACTGGCTCGTCCTCAACCGCACCCGCTTCGGCTTCGACCTGCGCGCCTCCGGCGCCTCGGAGACGGCCGCCGCCGCCTCCGGCGTCGACTCCCGGCGCATGGTGCTCACGGCCATGCTGATCTCCGGCGCCGTCGCGGGCCTGGCGGGCCTGCCGCTGCTGCTCGGCGACTCCCACACCTACAGCCTGAGCTTCCCGGCCGGCCTCGGCTTCACCGCCATCGGCATCGCCCTGCTCGGCCGCAACCACCCCGGCGGCATCGCTCTCGCCGCCCTGCTGTGGGCCTTCCTGGACAAGGCCTCCCCGGCCCTCGACTACGCGACCCCGGTGGCGTACGAGAAGGAGATCGCCACGATCATGCAGGGCCTGATCGTCTTCGCGGTCGTCATCTCGTACGAGGCCGTACGGCAGTGGGGTCTGCGCCGCCAGCAGAAGCGGGTCGGCGCGGAGCTCGCCGCCCGGAACAACTCCCAGACGAAGGAGGCGGCGGCCCGATGACCACCGCGACCACCGCCAAGCCGCGGACGCAGCGGCCCGGCAAGGGCAGCCGCCGCATCTCGCTCCCGGTACTCCTGCTGATCATCGCGGGCGTGCTGGTGCTGACCTCGATCGTCCGCCTGATCACCGGCGCGGACGGCATCACCTCCACCGGCCAGATGTCCACCGCGCTGCGCCTGGCCGTCCCCATCGGCCTCGCCGGCCTCGGCGGTCTGTGGTCCGAGCGCTCGGGCGTCGTCAACATCGGCCTCGAGGGCATGATGATCCTCGGCACCTGGTTCGGCGCCTGGGCCGGCTACCAGTGGGGCCCGTGGGCCGGTGTCGTCCTCGGCATCGTCGGCGGCGCCCTCGGCGCGGTGCTGCACGCCGTCGCGACGGTGACCTTCAACGTCAACCACATCGTCTCCGGCGTGGCCCTGAACATCCTGGCCCTCGGCGTCACCCGCTACCTGTCGAAGTTCACCTTCGAGGAGGCCCCGCAGGGCTCGTCCAAGCAGTCCCCGCCGATCGACTCCCTGGGCACCTTCGACATCCCGGGCCTGTCCGGCTGGCTGGAGACGCTCAACGACAAGCACTGGTTCCTGGTCTCGGACGTCGCCGGCCTGCTCGGCGGCCTGATCACCGACCTGTCGCCGCTGACCGTCATCGCCGTCGCGCTCGTGCCGGCCACCTGGTGGGTGCTGTGGCGCACCGCCTTCGGCCTGCGCCTGCGCTCCTGCGGCGAGAACCCCGTGGCGGCCGAGTCCCTCGGCGTCAACGTCTACAAGTACAAGTACATCGCCGTGATCATCTCCGGCGGCTTCGCCGGCCTCGGCGGCGCGTTCCTGTCCATCGTGGCCTCGAACGTCTACCTGGACGGCCAGACCGCTGGCCGCGGCTACATCGGTCTCGCCGCGATGATCTTCGGCAACTGGATGCCGGGCGGCCTCGCCCTCGGCGCGGGCCTGTTCGGCTACACCGACAGCCTCAACCTGCGCGGCGGCACGACCAACGTGCACGCGCTGATCCTGCTGCTGGCCATCCTGCTGGTGATCGGCGCGGCCTACCTGGCGTGGCGGAAGAAGTACGCCTCCGCCCTGACCACCCTCGTGGTCTCGGTGCTGATGTTCGTCTGGTACCTCGGCACCAACGAGGTGCCCAAGCAGGTCGTCAGCGCCACCCCGTACGTCGTCACCCTGCTCGTGCTGTCGCTGTCGGCGCAGCGCCTGCGGATGCCGAAGGCGGACGGACTGCCCTACCGGAAGGGACAGGGCAAGTGACCCGCGACGACGCGACCGTCGACTGGGACGCCCTGCGGGAGCACGCGCGCGGGGCGATGTCCCGCGCGTACGCCCCCTACTCGGGCTACCCGGTCGGCGTGGCGGCCCTGGTCGACGACGGGCGGATCGTCACCGGCTGCAACGTCGAGAACGCCTCGTACGGGCTCGGCCTGTGCGCCGAGTGCGGGCTCGTGTCCGCGCTGCAGAACGGCGGGGGCGGGCGCCTGACCCACTTCACCTGCGTGGACCGCAACGGCGAGATCCTCGTGCCGTGCGGGCGCTGCCGCCAGCTGCTGTACGAGTTCGGCGGGCCGGACCTGCTCCTGGAGACCCCGGCGGGCATCCTGCCGCTGTCGGAGATGCTGCCGCAGGCCTTCGGCCCGGACCATCTCACCCGGTAACTCCCGCGCGGCCCCCCTGACGTGCCCTCGTGGCCCAGGGGGGCCGCGCACCTGCGCAACCTCGGAAGGAACGCCATGGCCATGGACGCCGTCTCCGTCATCCGCACCAAGCGGGACCGCGGTGAGCTCAGCGACGAGCAGATCGACTGGGTCATCGACGCGTACACCCGCGGGGAGGTCGCCGACGAGCAGATGTCCGCGCTCGCGATGGCCATCCTCCTGAACGGCATGAACCGCCGGGAGATCGCCCGCTGGACGGCCGCGATGATCGCCTCCGGCGAGCGCATGGACTTCTCGTCCCTGTCCCGCCCCACGGCGGACAAGCACTCCACGGGCGGCGTCGGCGACAAGATCACGCTGCCGCTCGCCCCGCTGGTCGCCGCGTGCGGCGCGGCGGTGCCGCAGCTGTCGGGCCGGGGCCTCGGCCACACCGGCGGCACGCTCGACAAGCTGGAGTCCGTCCCCGGCTGGCGGGCGCTGCTGTCGAACGAGGAGATGCTGTCCGTGCTGGACGGCGTCGGCGCGGTGATCTGTGCGGCGGGCGACGGGCTGGCCCCGGCGGACAAGAAGCTGTACGCGCTGCGGGACGTCACCGGCACCGTCGAGGCGATCCCGCTCATCGCCTCCTCGATCATGTCGAAGAAGATCGCGGAGGGCACCGGCTCGCTCGTGCTCGACGTCAAGGTCGGCTCCGGCGCCTTCATGAAGACGGCCGAGGACGCCCGCGAGCTGGCCCGCACGATGGTCGGCCTGGGCACGGACCACGGGGTGCGGACGGTCGCGCTGCTGACCGACATGTCGACGCCGCTCGGCCTGACGGCGGGCAACGCGCTGGAGGTCCGTGAGTCGGTCGAGGTGCTCGCGGGCGGCGGCCCGGCCGACGTGGTGGAACTGACCCTGGCGCTGGCCCGCGAGATGCTGGACGCGGCCGGCCTGAAGGACGCCGACCCGGCGAAGGCCCTGGCCGACGGCTCCGCGATGGACGTCTGGCGCCGCATGATCGCGGCCCAGGGCGGCGACCCGGACGCCGCCCTGCCGACCTCCAGGGAGCAGCACGTGGTCACGGCCCGGTCCTCGGGTGTCCTGACCCGCCTCGACGCCTACGACATCGGCATCGCCGCGTGGCGCCTGGGCGCCGGCCGGGCCCGCAAGGAGGACCCGGTGCAGGCGGCGGCGGGCGTGGAGATGCACGCCAAGCCGGGCGACACCGTCACGGCCGGCCAGCCCCTGCTGACCCTGCACACCGACACCCCCGAGCGCTTCGCGTACGCGCTTCAGGCCGTCGAGGGCTCGTACGACATCGCGGCCCCCGGCACGGACGTCACGGCCTCCCCGGTGGTGCTGGAACGTATCGCCTGACCAGGCGAATTACCCTTTCGGGTGAACGGGACCGGTGGACCTCCGCCGGTCCCGTTCGGCATGCTGGGATCGGTGACGCAGATAGGAGAACCGCCATGAGCGCACTCACCGTGAGCCAGGACCCCGAGCAGAGCTGGGACGACCTCGTCCGGTTCTGGGAGGAGATGGAATGGCCCGAGGGCAGCAAGGTGGAGATCATCGAGGGGATCGTCACCGTGTCACCTGCTCCCGCCTACCACCACAACTTGATCGCGGCACGGATTCAGCGCCGCCTCTACTCGGTGATCCCTGGGGATTGGGAGATCTTTCAGACGCTGGCCATCGCCGTGCCGTCGCGGCTGGGCATGCTGATCCCCGACCTGGTGGTGGCTCCGGTGCGCGAGCAGACGGAATCGCCTACGCACATCCCGGCCGCTCTCGCCGAACTCGTCGTCGAGGTGACCTCCAAGTCCAACGCCCGGCACGACCGTGTCAGCAAGCCCGCCGCCTACGCCGCCGCGGGCATTCCGCTGTACCTCCTCGTCGACCGCTGGGCTCCCGAGGGCCCCACCGCGACGCTCTACGGAGAGCCGAAGGGAGATGTCTACCGTCCGCTGAGCCGCGCCAAGTTCGGCGAGGCCGTCCGGCTTCCCGCGCCCTTCGACCTCGTCCTCGACACCGCCGAATGGCCGGCCGGCTGACGCTCCGTCACCCGAGCGGCGTCGCCACCACCAGGAGCGGCACCGACAGGATCGTCGACAGCAGGATCGCCGCGCGGGCCAGGGAGTGGGCGAGCCCGCGCCGGGACCGGCGGGGCGGGAGCGGTGCCCGGTGGAAGGGCGGCGCGGTCCGATGAGTTCCGCGTGCGCGGGCCGTCTACCGGTGGTGGACGCCATGACACCCACCGTGCTCGTGCTCGCCGGACCCGCCGCCCGCGAGGAGGTGGCGGGGCTGTGCGAGGACGTGCGCGGGCTGCTGGCGGCCACCCGCGCCGGAGTCGTCGTCTGCGACGTGCGCGGGCTGGGGCCGCCGGGACTCGGCGCCGTCGACCTGCTCGCGCGGCTGCAGCTCACCGCCCGGCGGGCCGGGGGCCGCATCCGGCTGCGCGGCGCCGACCCGGCGTTAGCGGCTGTGCTGGACCTCGTCGGCCTCCGCTTCGAGATGGAGGGGGAGGTCGAACAGGGGGAACCAGCGCTCGGTGTCGAGGAAGCAGTGGAACCCGGTGATCCGCCCCTCTGACACCTCCAGGACCTGCACGGCCCACGGGGTGAAGCCGCCGTTCTCCGGGTCGGGCTTGTAGTGGGCGAAGCCCGGCAGTCCGTTGGCCCGGACCGGCAGCAGACGGGAGTGCGCGCAGGACGCGCCGAGCGTCGTCATGAATCCGGTGATGTCCGCGGGACCGGTCAGCCACAGGTCGAACGGCGGCATCGTCATGACGGCGTCCTCGTGCAGCAGCGCGGTCAGCGCCGTCATGTCGTACCCCTCGAACGCCTGCACGTAGCGCTCCAGGAGCTTGCGCTGCTCCTCGTCCAGCGGGTCCGCCAGGGCCGCCTCGGCGCCCCGGTCCTCCCGCGCGGCCAGGGTCGCGCGCGCCCGCTGGAGCGCGCTGTTGACCGAGGCGACCGAGGTGCCGAGCAGTTCGGCCACCTCGCTCGCCCGCCAGGCCAGCACCTCGCGCAGGATCAGCACGGCCCGCTGCTTGGGCGGCAGTTGTTGCAGCGCGGCCATGAAGGCCAGCCGCACGGACTCCTTGGCGACGGCCGCCTCCGCGGGGTCCTGCACGGCCGGGAGGACGCGGGCGTCGGGCATCGGCTCCAGCCAGGTGTGGTCGGGGCGGGGGGAGAGGGCCGCGCGGGCCAGCGGCGTGGACTCGGTCAGGTCCATCGGACGGGCCCGCTTGCTGCCGGCGGCCAGCATGTCCAGGCAGACGTTCGTCGCGATGCGGTAGAGCCAGGAGCGGAGGCTGGAGCGGCCCTCGAACGTCGCATGGCTCCGCCAGGCCCGCACCAGCGTGTCCTGCACCGCGTCCTCGGCCTCGAAGGAGGAACCGAGCATGCGGTAGCAGTAGCCGGTGAGCTCGACCCGGTGCTTCTCCAACTGCGCGTCGAGGTCCGTCGTCGTCGCCGTGCCGTCGCCCATCGTCCACCCACCCCTGTGGCCGTTCCTCCTCCGGTGCGCACCGCTGCGCCCGGCACTTCGGAAGCTACCGCAGCGCACTGACAACGGCGCCCCGAGCGGAGAGGACCGCAGGTCGCGCGGGCGGGCCCGCCCGGCCCCGCCGGGCGGGCCCGCCGCACGGCCGGTCCGCGTCACGGCCCGCCTCCGCACGGCCGGTCCCGCTCCGTGGCCGGCGTGCGCCGTCCGCACGGGGCACCGCGCGCCTGCGGGTCTCGCCCGGGGGCCGGCGGCTGCTGCCCATGCGGTTCGGCGCGGCCGGCGTCCGGGCGCTGCGTAAGGACGGGCCGCCGGACGAGGGATGGGTCCAGGTGGAGACGTCGGTCGAGGGTGCCCGCGGTGGCTGCCGGCGACCTGCTCGGGCTCGGCGCCGAAGCGGAGGTGCTGGGCCCGCCCGGACTGCGGGAGGCCGTCGCCGCGACCGTGGCGGCGCTCGCCGAGCGCCACCGCGGGACGCCCTGAGGGCGAAGTGCAACGGCGGCCCGCCCGCCCTCGGGGCGCAGGACTACGGCGGGGCGCCCCCGGGGCGCAGCGCCACCGCGGGGGCGCCCTCAGGGCGGTGGCAGCCGGTCAGGCCGCCACCGGGCCCCGCCGGGACGCGGCCCGCGCCGCCCGCGAACCGAGCAGCGTGATCGTCACCACGCCCAGCACCGCCAGCAGGCCGACACCGACCGTGCCACCCCAGCCGTTGGCGTGGAAGGCGACCGCGCCCACCGTGCTGCCGGCGCTGGAGCCGATGTAGTACGCGGACTGGTAGAGCGCCGAGGCCTGCGCGCGGCCGTGGGCAGCCGTCTTGCTGACCGCGGAGGAGGCGACCGCGTGGCCCGCGAAGAAGCCCGCCGTGATCAGGACCAGGCCCAGCAGCACGCACACGATCGAGCCCGGCAGGGACAGCAGCAGACCCGCCGCCGTCGTCGCGCCCGCGAGGTACAGCGCGCCCCTGCGCCCCAGGCGGCCCACCAGCCGGCCCGCCGCCGAGGCCGAGACCGTGCCCACCAGGTACACCAGGAAGATCGAGCCGACGATGCCCTGCGGGAGCGAGAAGGGCGCCCCGGTGAGGCGGTAGCCGATCACCGTGTAGACGCCGCCGAACACCGTCATGAACAGCGCGCCGATCGCGTACAGGCGGCGCAGCAGCGGGTCGGCGAGGTGGTCGCGGACCGTACGGGCGAGCACCCGCGGGCGCAGCGAGCCCGGCCGGAAGTGCCGCGGCGCCGGAAGCAGCAGCCGGAAGGCCACCGCGCAGCCCACCGCGATCAGGCCGATCACCCCGACGGCGACCCGCCAGCCCCACTCCTGGGCCACCCAGCCGGTGATCACCCGGCCGCTCATGCCCCCGACGCTGTTGCCCGCGACGAACAGGCCGATCGCCGTGACCAGCGCCCTCGGGCGGACCTCCTCCGCCAGGTAGGCCTGTGCCGAGGCCGGCAGCCCGGCCAGCGCGGCGCCCTGGAGCGCCCGCAGCACGACGAGCGCGCCGAGCGACGGGGCGAACGGCACCAGCAGGCCGACCGTCACCGCGACCACCAGCGAGGCCGTCATGATCGTGCGCCGCCCGAACCGCTCCGACAGGGCGCTCATCGGGAGGACGAACAGGGCCAGTCCGCCGGTCGCGGCCGCCACGGTCCAGCTCGCCTCGCTCGCCGCCACACCGAACTCGCCCGAGATCAGCGGCAGCAGCGCCTGCGTGGAGTACAGCAGTGCGAAGGTCGCGACGCCGGCGAGGAAGAGGGCGAGGCTCATCCGGCGGTAGCCGGGGCCGCCCGGCGCCATGCGGGAGTCGGCCGGGCCGTCGGCGGCAGCGGCCGAGCCGGCTCGGCCGTCCGCAACAGCCGCGGAGGCGGCCGGACGGTCCGCGCCGGCCGTGGGGGCGGTGGGAGCCGTGCGGCGGGCCGGGCGGTCCGCGCGAGTCGTGGAGGCGGTGGGAGCCGCGGGGCGGGCCGGGCGGTCCGCGCGAGTCGTGGAGGCCGTGACAGCCGCGGGGCGGGCCGGGCCGGCGGTGGTGGTGCGGGCGGCGGGGACGGCGGGTGCGGCGTCCACGACGGCGGACGCCCCGGTATCGGCGGGAGACATGCTTCGACAGTAGGAACCGGCCGTTCATCCGTCCAATGCACGGACTCGTCATAATCGTTCCCATGGTGCATCAGCAGAGGTCACGAGGTCGCCTGTCACGGTCCGGTGACACAGAAGACATCCGGAGGAGCACGGAGGACATCGTCCTGCTGCTCGCGCCCCGCCTGGCGCACTTCGCCGGCGTCGCCCGGACCGAGCACGTCACCCGGGCCGCCCAGGAGATGCAGGTCCCGCAGTCCACGCTCTCCCGGGCCATGGTCCGGCTCGAACAGGACCTCGGCGTCGACCTGTTCGCCCGCCGGGGCCGGACCGTCTCCCTCACGCCCGCCGGCCGCACCTTCCTGGGCTCCGTGGAACGCGCCCTCGCCGAGATCGAGCGCGCCGCCGAGGAGGTGCGCGCCGACGCCGACCCGGCCACCGGCAAGGTCGCCTTCGGCTTCCTGCACACCATGGGCGCCGAGACCGTGCCGGGCCTCATCCACGCCTTCCGCGCCCGCCACCCGCGGATCCGCTTCAGCCTCGTCCAGAACTACGGCGAGGCCATGCTGGAGAAGTTGCGTGCCGGGGAGCTGGACCTGTGCCTGACCGCTCCGGTGCCGGACGCGCCGGACCTCGTCGCCCGCCGCCTCGACGAGCAGAAGCTGCGCCTCGTCGTGCCGGCCGACCACCGGCTCGCCGACCGCCGCCGCATCCGACTCGCCGAGGCCGCCGACGAGATGTTCGTGACCCTGGAGCCCGGCTACGGCCTGCGCCGCATCACCGACGACCTGTGCCGTGCGGCCGGGTTCAAGCCGCGGATCGCCTTCGAGGGCGAGGAGGCCGAGACGCTGAGGGGCCTCGTCGCGGCGGGCCTCGGGGTCGCCCTCCTCCCGCCGCCGGCCTTCCCCCGGCCGGGAGTGGCCGAACTGACGGTCACGTCCCCGCGCGCGGTGCGCGAGATCGGCGTCGCCTGGCTGGAGGGGCACCCGGACACCCCACCGGTGGCCGCCTTCAAGAAGTTCCTGCTGTCGCGACGGGACAACCTGCTGCCGGGCTAGGTCCTGTCTGACCATGCGCGTCGTCGCCTACCGCTGCAACGTCTTCCCGAACCCCGCCGCCAGCGGCATCCGCAGCCCCAGCGGCGGCGGAGCCGCCAGCGCGTCCTGGACCGGCCGGGAGAACGGCCGCCCGAACAGCGCGCCCATGACGAAGTCACAGGCGAGGGCCAGGACTTCGGACCGGTACTGGTGCAACCCGTGCCGGTCGGCGTGGACTTCGAACCGGCACACGTCCCGGTTCGCCTTCTTCACGCGCGCCGCCAGCCGGAACGACAGCTCGGGGTCGGTGCGTTCGTCGTTGGTGCCGTGCACGATCAGCACCTGGCGCCCGGCGAGCTGCTTCACCGGTTCGGGCGGCAGCGCCACGTCGTCCTCGGGCAGCCAGGGGGCGATCGCCGCCACCGAGTTGACCGCCTCGTGCCCGCCCGCGTGCAGCGCGGCCCGGCCGCCCATGTCGACGCCGGCGAGGCAGACGGGGACGTCGCCGTAGCGGCGTACGGCCTCGTCGGCGGCCCAGGCGGCGTCGCGGGCCAGATGGGCCTCGCTGCCGTTCCAGCCGCGGTAGCGGTAGTGCACGACATGGGCGGCCAGGCCCTCCGTCCGGCCGGCCCGGGCCAGGCAGCGCCCGAGCGCGCGCACCGAGGCGGTCGCCAGCACGGGCGAGGGTCTGCGGCCGGAGACCTCCTCCCCGCCGGGGAGCAGCAGCACCACTCCGCTCACCGTCGCCGGCTCCGGGCCGAACGTCCTCCCCAGCCGGGCCGTGCGCACCGGCGTCGCTTCCTGTGGCATGGCAGAACAGTGTCAGAAGGCGCGGTGGATGCCACCCGTCCGTGCGGTCACCGTTACATATCGGCGGATGTGTACAGCAGGCTCTCTACGCGCGTAGGAGTTAGAGTGCGGAAATGACGAGCCAGACTGCCCATCCGGGTGACACCCCGAGCTCGGACCAGATCCGCCGGGCGCCCAAGGTTCTGCTGCACGACCACCTCGACGGAGGGCTGCGCCCCGCCACGGTCGTCGAACTCGCCCGCGACGGCGCCCCCCAGGGCCCCGGCGACGCGGCCGGCGCCCCGCTCCACCGGCTTCCCGCGACCGACCCGGAGAAGCTCGGCCTGTGGTTCCGCGAGGCCGCCGACTCCGGTTCCCTGGAGCGGTACCTGGAGACCTTCTCCCACACCGTCGGCGTGATGCAGACCCGGGACGCGCTCGTCCGGGTCGCCCGCGAGTGCGCCGAGGACCTCGCCGAGGACGGTGTCGTCTACGCCGAGGTGCGGTACGCCCCCGAGCAGCACCTGGAGGGCGGGCTGAGCCTGGAGGAGGTCGTGGAGGCCGTCAACGAGGGCTTCCGCGAGGGGGAGCGGCTGGCCCGCGAGAACGGGCACCGCATCCGCGTCGGCGCCCTGCTCACCGCCATGCGGCACGCCGCCCGAGCCCTGGAGATCGCCGAACTCGCCAACCGCTACCGCGACCGCGGGGTCGTCGGCTTCGACATCGCCGGGGCCGAGGCCGGCTACCCGCCCACCCGGCACCTGGACGCCTTCGAGTACCTGAAGCGGGAGAACAACCACTTCACCATCCACGCCGGCGAGGCCTTCGGTCTGCCGTCCATCTGGCAGGCGCTGCAGTGGTGCGGCGCCGACCGGCTCGGGCACGGGGTGCGCATCATCGACGACATCACCGTCCACGAGGACGGCTCGGTGGAACTCGGCCGGCTGGCGGCGTACGTGCGGGACAAGCGCATCCCCCTGGAGCTGTGCCCCAGCTCCAACCTCCAGACCGGCGCGGCCTCCTCGTACGGGGAGCACCCGATCGGGCTGCTGCGCCGCCTGCACTTCCGCGCGACGGTCAACACCGACAACCGGCTCATGTCGCACACCAGCATGAGCCAGGAGTTCGAGCACCTCGTCGAGGCGTTCGGCTACACGCTCGACGACATCCAGTGGTTCACCGTCAATGCGATGAAATCGGCGTTCATTCCTTTCGATGAACGACTGGCCATGATCAATGACGTGATCAAGCCCGGATACGCCGAGCTGAAATCCGAATGGCTGTTTCAGTAGACCGCTTCCACCAGCGGTTCTGTCACGCCGAAGGGCTGAATCGGGGAACGCGCGGAGGAATTCGGTGGCTGAACTCCTCCGCATTCCGGCGTTTGCGGCGGGCGGCTCGCGGTCCTTACGGTCGAGGACCGCTCAGTTCCCCGTCATCCATGCAAGGACGCATCTCCATGAAGCAGTCTGCCGCCAGGACCCTCGGTGTCGCCGTTCTCGGCGCCGCCTTCGCCGCCGCCGCCGCGGGCACCGCGAGCGCCGCGCCGGCCCTCCCGGACGCCACCGGCGCGCTGGGCGCCGCGAGCGAGGCGCTCCCCACCGGGAACGTCGCCCAGCTGCCCGGAGTCGGCGAGGCGAAGGCCCAGCCCGCGGCGGCCTCCAAGGCGAAGGCGCAGCCCGCGGCGGCCTCCAAGGCGAAGGCCCAGCCCGCGGCGGCTCGCAAGGCCAAGGCGCAGCCCGCGGCGGCCCGCAAGGCCCAGCCCGGGCCCGCTCCCGTCGCGCCGCTCGTGCAGACCCTCCTCGGCCGCGGCCCGGCCGCGCCGGTCGCCGGACTGCTCGGCGGCCTGCCGGTGAACGGTCTGCCGATCGGCTGAGCCGCGCCGCCCAGCACGCGCCCCGGGGCGCACCCCGGTTCTCAGGGGTGCGCCCCGGCGGCGTTCGCGGGTGAGGCCGTCACCAGGCGGTCCGCGCCTTGTCCTCCGACGGCAGCAGGATCCACAGCGCTATGTAGAGCAGGAACTGCGGCCCGGGCAGCAGGCAGGAGACCAGGAAGATCACCCGCATCGTCGTCGCGGAGGTGCCGAAGCGCCGGGCCAGCGCTGCGCAGACTCCGCCGATCATGCGGCCGTTGGTGGGACGGGCAAGGCTGGACATGGTGGCTCCCTCGGATTGACTCGTACGCGGCCGGCCGGGTGCCGGCCGGAGCCGGGACGGCGATCGCGGCGCGGCCCCCAGGCCGCCACGCATACCCCCTCCCGGCCCCGGCACCGCCCTCCGCGGCGCACGCACGGCGGGCGTGCCGTGGTGGTCGTGGCAGGGCGCTGGCCGCCGGCCGGTGCCGACTGGTGAGCGGGTCCGCCCGGCGGCCGCGGTGGTCGCCGCCGCCGGTGGGACCGCTCGGCTTCTGCACCCCTTACGCTACGTGGACGAAGGGGGCAAAGCGTCGCTCCAGGGGGCGATCCCGACCCTGGGAATCGTCGGGGTCCGACCCTGAGCCGGCTCGTCCTGACGCAGGGCCGTCCGCTGCCGCCGCTCGGCCCTGCGGCGGAGCCGGCACCGGGCCGCGGGGACGACCGCCAGATGGGCGAGGGCCACGCCCGCGGTGTTCAGCAGAGGCAGGTCGACGTCCACGACCCGGCCGGGCACCCCGCTCTGCAGCAGGGCGATGCCGAGGGAGAGCAGCGCGCCGGCCGCCACCGTCCGGACGAGCGACGCGGCCGGGGACGCGAGGAGCCTGCCGTGCGCCATGGGCAGCAGTACGCCCAGCGGTGCGAGCAGGGCGAGCCCCCCGCCGATGCGCCGGGCCGCCTCCGGCAGGCCCAGCGCCAGATCCGCCCGGATGGTGGCCAGGGGCCGCAGGTTCGCGGGCATCACCCAGGGGACGTCCAGGGGGCGCAGCGAGAGCCAGGCGACGAGCGCGAGGTGCGCGAGGAGGAGGACACCCCCTGCCGCACGGATGTGGATCGCGGCGCTGCCGCCGATGGAGCCTGGACGCTGCACGCTCCCCAAGACGCGGCCCACGGCACCGTCGGTTCCCTCGTCCCCCCCCCCGTGACGCGGCCCGCGCCGCCCGGGACGGCCCGTGGATCAGCCGCCGGTCACCGCCGTCGACGGCGGCCGCACGGTGCCGGGCCGGGAGCGGACGTCGTCGGTGCACTCGTAGCGCTGCGGGGCGCCGCCGGCCGGATCGCCGAGGACCACCGAACCGTCTCCCTCGGCCGCCGCCGAGTCGGAGAACGTGCACACGATCTGGCCGAGGGCGTACGACGTGAGGGCGCCGGGCGCCGTGCTCAGCCGCAGCGTGTCCTCGGGGTCCCCGGGGCCCGCGCCGGTGACCGTCAGCCCGCCGCGCACGTCCGTGCTGAACCCGGCCGCCCGCTCGCCCGCCGACGGCTTCTGCGCGAGCTGGTCGAGCAGCCCCTGCGCCACGAGCACGCGCCGCCTGGCGTCCACCGCGCCGGCCGGCACGCGCACGGTCCGGTCGACCGTCACCAGCGAGGAGCCGCACAGCAGGAAGACCTGCACCGGCATGCCGCGCGGGGCCTGCGCGGGCACGTCCGGACCGGACAGGGAGCAGGGCACCCGGGAGGGCGCGGGACCGAAGTCCGTGGGCACCTCCGTGGCCCGGATCCCACAGCCGGTGAGCACCGCGGCCAGGACGGGGAGCGCGAGCAGAAGACGCGCACCGCCCCTCGCGCCCCTCGCTCCCGGGCGGTGTCCGTCACCCCTCACCGGGCCTCTCCCCTCGCGCCGTCGGCCGTCCTCCTGCGGGCCTTGCCGCCACTGTCCTCGCCGCCGGTCCCGGCGGCGGACCGCGGCCCGTCGGGACCGCCGCCCTCCTCGGTCAGCGCGGACGCGTCCTTCGGCAGCCGCAGGGTGAACACCGCGCCGCCGTCAGGGGAGTTGGCGGCGGTGATGTCACCGCCGTGGATGTGGGCGTTCTCCATGGCGATGGACAGGCCGAGGCCGCTGCCCTCCGAGCGCGGCCGGGACGCGCTCGCCTTGTAGAACCGGTCGAAGACGTGCGGGAGGACGTCCTCGGGGATACCGGGCCCGTGGTCGCGGACCCGGATGACGATCTCGTCGTCGGCCTCCCGCACGGAGACGCGCACCGGGGACCCGCCGTGCTTGAGCGCGTTGCCGACCAGGTTCGCCAGGACGACGTCCAGGCGGCGCGGGTCGAGGCGGGCGTGGATGCCGCGCTCGGCGTCCAGCTCCACCGCGTCCAGCCAGGCCCGGGCGTCGATGCAGGCGGTGATCTGGTCGGCGACGTCGACGTCGTCCAGCACGAGCCGGGCGGTGCCCGCGTCGAAGCGGGTGACCTCCATGAGGTTCTCGACCAGGTCGTTCAGCCGCCGGGTCTCGCTGACCACCAGCCGTACGGCGGGCTCGATCATCGGGTCGACACCGCCGCTCTCGGAGTCCAGCTCCTCCTCCAGCACCTCCGTCACGGCGGTGATCGCGGTCAGCGGTGTGCGCAGCTCGTGGGACATGTCGGCCACGAAGCGGCGGGACGCCTCGTCGCGCGCGGCCATGTCCGCCACCCGCTTCTCCAGCGCCTCCGCCGCGTTGTTGAACGTCCGGGACAGGTCGGCCAGTTCGTCGGTCCCGGACACCCGCAGCCGGGTGTCGAGCCGGCCCTCGCCGAGCCGGCGCGCGGCGACACCCAGCCGGTGCACGGGCTTCAGGACGGTCGTCGCGGCGGCCTGCGCCAGCAGCGCGGCGCCGATCAGGGCCAGGGCGGTGGCGATGCCCAGCGACCAGGCGAGGGAGTTGAGGTCCTTGGCCTCCGGCTCCAGCGACTTGACCATGTAGCCGGTCGGGCCGCCCCCGATCACCTTCGTGCCCGCGACGAGACAGGGGGTGCCGTGCCGGACGACCCGCTGCCAGTACAGGTGGTACGGCGAGGTGTTGCCCGAGGACAGCGGCTGCTTCCTGGCCACGGCGGTGCGCAGCGACCCCGGCACGTCCTCCAGCGAGAAGCCGTTCAGGCCGCCGGAGGCGCCGTACACCGTCGCCCCGCTCGCGTCCTGGGCGACCAGCAGCACGCTGAAGCGCTGGCTGCTGCCCGCCATCTGGCCGGCGGTGCGCTGGAGCTGGTCCTGCGACGGGTGCACCGGCAGCGCGCCGGCCCGGTTCTGCATCTCCTGCTGGAAGTCGCGCAGCACCGCGTCCTGGGCACGGGTGAGCACGGCCTCCCGGTTGAGCCAGTACGCGATGCCGGACGCCGACACCGCCGCGGTCAGGGCGACGAGCGCGAACACGACGACCAGCCGCAGCCGCAGGCTGGTGAACCGCAGCCGCGACAGCGTCCCCCTGCGGCCCGCGGCCCAGCCGCGCACCCCTCCTCGCCCGTCCGTCACTGAGGAGCGTCCAGGCGGTAGCCGACGCCGCGCACGGTACGGATCAGCGTGGGCGACGACGGCACGTCCTCGACCTTGGCGCGCAGGCGCTGGACGCAGGCGTCCACGAGCCGCGAGTCGCCGAGGTAGTCGTGCTCCCACACCAGCCGCAGCAGTTGCTGCCGGGACAGCGCCTGCCCGGGCCGCCGGCTCAGCTCCAGCAGCAGCCGCAGCTCGGTCGGGGTGAGCTGCAGGTCCTGGCCGTTCTTCGTCACCGTCATCGCCGCACGGTCGATGACGAGGCTGCCGAACGTCGCCGAGTCGTTCGCCTCCCGCTCGCCGCGGCGCAGCACGGCGCGGATCCGGGCGTCGAGCACCCGCCCCTGCACGGGCTTGACGACGTAGTCGTCCGCGCCGGACTCCAGGCCGACCACCACGTCGATGTCGTCGCTGCGCGCGGTCAGCAGGATGATCGGCAGCTGGTCCGTGCGCCGGATGCGCCGGCAGACCTCGAACCCGTCGATGCCGGGCAGCATCACGTCCAGCACGATCAGGTCCGGCCGCTGCTCGCGCAGCAGCTTCAGACCGTCCTCACCGCTGGCAGCGGTGGCCACCCGGTGTCCCTGGCGCGTCAGTGAGAGCTCCAGGGCCGTCCGGATGGCGTCGTCGTCCTCGATCAGCAACAGGGAAGGCACGGGCCTCATTCTGACCCATGCGGGGCCGGTGTTTCGACACTTGGGGCGCTTGGGAGGCCGCACCGCAACCGAACCGCCCCCGGTGTGCGTCCGCGTAGCCGTACCGCTCTTTCCCGCGATCCGCCGCGCCGCCGCCGCGAGGGACCCCTGTGACAGGTCTGTGACAGTCGGCGGACACGGCCATGAAGAGACGACGGCAGGCTTTTCCGCACCGGCAAGGAACAGGCCGGAGACCGGAATTCCACGACGGGGGGCGCGAGATGAACACGCTGCACGGCACCAGCACCAGCGCAGTGCTCACGCGTCTGCACGACGTGACCCGGAGTTCCGAGAAGTCCGGTGCCGCGGGGGGCACCTCCCTGCTCGATCGCAGTCGAGAGCTCGGGGGACCGCGGGGGTGCGCCCGCGGCGCCGGGCGTCAGCACACCGCCGCAGCACAGCAGGGGCGCCAGCCCCGCATGGCGGTGGTTGACGCGCACACGGGGGAAGCACACGGGGGAGCAGCGTACGGGGAGGGCTCGGGGGAGCGTCGCTCCCTGCCGGAGGCCGGGGACGCCGAAGCGGCGTTCACCGCCTACGTGCAGGAGCGCCGCGCCTCCCTGTACGCCACCGCCTACCACCTCACCGGCGACCGCTTCGAGGCCGAGGACCTGCTGCAGAGCGCGCTGTTCTCGACGTACAAGGCGTGGGACCGGATCAGCGACAAGGCGGCCGTGGGGGGATACCTGCGCCGCACCATGACGAACCTGCACATCAGCGCCTGGCGGCGCCGCAAGGTCAGCGAGTACCCGACCGAGGAGCTGCCGGAGACGCCCGGCGACACGGACGCGATGCGCGGCACCGAACTGCGCGCGGTCCTGTGGCAGGCGCTGGCCCGGCTGCCCGAACTCCAGCGCACCATGCTGGTCCTGCGCTACTACGAGGGCCGCACCGACCCGGAGATCGCGGAGATCCTCGGCATCAGCGTCGGCACGGTCAAGTCCAGCATCTGGCGCTCGCTGCGCCGGCTGCGCGACGACGAGGTCCTGAGCTTCGGCCGGGACCAGGAGGAGTCCTTCGGCGAACTGGTCGCCTGAAGGCCGCGGGGAACGGGGGACCGGGGGGATCCCACGGGGGAGCGGTCCCCGGGGGGAACGGGGACACGGGGGACGACGGGGGAGCACCGCCCACGGGGGAGCGGGCGGGCGCGGGTGAGCGGGACCGGGGGGCCGGGGGTCCCTCCGGTCCCGCTCACCCGTGTGCGCGCCCGGACCGGCGCCGCCGCGCCGGCCCGGACAACTCACCGTTCCGGCCGGTCACTTGACGGTCGCGGTGCTCTCCGCCGCGCTGGCCGGGCGCACCGCGGCGGCCGCCAGGCGGGTCAGGGCCTCGTCGAGGTCGCAGGGGTGGGCGCCCAGCGCGACCTGGCGGGAGACGATCGACCGTTCGGCGCGCATCAGGCGCCAGCCGCGGCGCAGCAGGAACGGCACCGACTTGCGGCCCTCCCTCAGATCGCGCAGGAAACGCCGGCGGAACGTGGTGACGGGCCCGCGCGTCAGGCACAGCGCGTCGGCCAGCAGCCCCCGCTCCCGGCACAGTTCGACGATCTCGGCGGCGAAGACGCCCTCCGCGACGAACAGCCGCGTGCCGCCGATGTGCAGCGTGTCCTCACCGGTGCGGGCGCTCAGCGAGAGGTCGTACACCGGCACCGTCGTGGTGCCCGTCGCGCACAGCCGCTCGATGGCCGCGACCGCGACGTCGGCGTCCCACGACCGCGGGTGGTCCCAGTCGATGTCCGAACTCCCCGCCACCAGCGGCAGCGTCGGGTCGTCGCCCTCCTTGTAGAAGTCGTCGAGGCGCAGCACGGGAAGACCGGAGCGGGCGGCGACGAGGGACTTGCCGGAACCCGAGGGGCCGCTGAGCAGCACGACGCGGGTACGTGACGGGGGATGAAGGCTCACGGAACACCAGTTTGACGCATGGTGGCCGTCCTGCCGACCCCGCGGGTCGGCTTTGGACCGTGGGTTACGTCTCAACTACGCTGTGCGCCGCACTGATCACGATCAGCATCAGAAGGCGGCACGACCATGGCCCGACACCTGCCCCTGCCCCGCACCACCGCCCGGCGCGCCCTGGTCGCCTTCGCGGCTGCCGGCGCCGCCGTGGGCGCGGGCGCCACGACGGCCGGGGCCGTTCCCGCGCAGAGCGGCCGGCCCGCCTCCGCCGAGGGCGCCGGCCCGCAGACGGGCCTGCCGGCGGTGACCGGCCCGGTCGGGCACGTCACCGGACCGGTCGCCGACATGAGGCCCAACCCGCTGGCGGAAACCGGCGCCGACCCCCTCGACAACGGCGTCGAGACCCAGATCGCCGACTTCCGGCCGGTGAACACCAGAACGCTGACCGGGCCGGTGGCGCAGGCGCCCTCGGTGAGGAGCGTCCCGGTGGCGGGCCCGGTGACCCGGTCGCTGGGCGGCGGCGCCGGCTGACGCCCGCCCCAGAGCGCACGGAGCCGCGCCTCCCCCGGACGTGGGGGAGGCGCGGCTCTCTCGGCTCGGCGGCCCGGCGTGCCTCAGTAGGAGGACCCCGACGCGCCCAGCGAACCCGTGGGGTGCCAGACCGTCTTGGTCTCCAGGAAGGCCGTGAGGCGTTCGGTGCCCGGGGTCGCGAAGTAGTCCACAGCCTGTGGACGCAGCACGCGCTTCAGGTTGTCCGCCGCCGCGATCTCCAGCTCCTTCGCCAGGGCCTCGTCGGCGCCCGCGAGGTCGATCGCGTTCACGTCCTGGTGCGCGGCGAGTGGCGCCGCGATCTCCGCCGTGCGGCCGGAGAGGACGTTGACCACGCCGCCCGGGACGTCGGAGGTGGCCAGCACCTCGGCCAGGGACAGGGCCGGCAACGGGGCCTTCTCGCTCGCCACGACGACCGCGGTGCTGCCGGTCGCGATCACCGGGGCGACGACGGAGACCAGCCCGAGGAACGACGACTCCTGCGGGGCCAGGACGGCCACCACGCCGGTCGGTTCGGGCGAGGACAGGTTGAAGAACGGGCCCGCCACCGGGTTCGCGCCGCCGATCACCTGGGCGATCTTGTCGGTCCAGCCCGCGTACCACACCCAGCGGTCGACCGCCGCGTCCACGACCGCGGCCGCCTTCGCCCGGGACAGGCCCTCGGCGTCGGCCACCTCGCGCACGAACTGCTCCCGGCGTCCCTCCAGCATCTCCGCGACGCGGTAGAGGACCTGGCCGCGGTTGTACGCCGTCGCCCCGGACCAGGCGCCGAAGGCCTTGCGCGCGGCGGCCACCGCGTCACGGGCGTCCTTGCGGGAGGACAGGGGCGCGTTGGCCAGCCAGTTGCCCTTGGAGTCGCTCACCTCGTACACCCGGCCGCTCTCGGAACGCGGGAACTTCCCGCCGACGTACAGCTTGTAGGTCTTGAACACACTGAGTCGCTCAGACATCGAGGTACGCCTCCAGGCCGTGGCGGCCGCCCTCGCGGCCGAAGCCCGACTCCTTGTAGCCGCCGAACGGCGAGGTGGGGTCGAACTTGTTGAACGTGTTGGACCAGACGACACCGGCGCGCAGCCTGTTCGCGACGGCCAGGATGCGGGAGCCCTTCTCCGTCCAGACGCCGGCGGACAGCCCGTACGGCGTGTTGTTGGCCTTGGCGACGGCCTCGTCCGGGGTGCGGAAGGTGAGCACGGACAGCACCGGGCCGAAGATCTCCTCGCGGGCGATGGTGTGCGCCTGGGTGACGTTCGTGAAGAGCGTCGGGGCGAACCAGTAGCCGGACGACGGCAGTTCACAGGCCGGGGACCAGCGCTCGGCGCCCTCCGCCTGGCCCCGGTCGGCGAGCGCGGTGATCCGGGCCAGCTGCTCGGCGGAGTTGATCGCGCCGATGTCGGTGTTCTTGTCGAGCGGGTCGCCCAGGCGCAGGGTGGCCAGGCGCCGCTTGAGGGCGTCCAGCAGCTCGTCGTGGATCGACTCCTGGACCAGCAGCCGGGAACCTGCGCAGCAGACCTGTCCCTGGTTGAAGAAGATGCCCGTGACGATGCCCTCGACGGCCTGGTCGATCGGGGCGTCGTCGAAGACGATGTTGGCGCCCTTGCCCCCCAGTTCCAGGGTGAGCTTCTTCGCCGTGCCCGCGACCGTGCGCGCGATCTGCTTGCCGACGGCCGTGGAGCCGGTGAAGGCGACCTTGTTCACGTCCGGGTGCGCGACGAGCGCGGCGCCCGCGTCGCCGTAGCCGGGCAGGATGTTGACGACGCCCTTGGGCAGACCGGCCTGGCGGCAGACGTCCGCGAAGAACAGGGCGGACAGCGGGGTCGTCTCGGCGGGCTTGAGGACGACCGTGTTGCCGGTCGCCAGCGCCGGGGCGATCTTCCACGCCAGCATCAGCAGCGGGAAGTTCCAGGGGATGACCTGGCCGGCGACGCCGAGCGGCCTGGGGTCGGGGCCGAAGCCGGCGTGGCCGAGCTTGTCCGCCCAGCCCGCGTAGTAGAAGAAGTGCGCCGCGACCAGGGGCAGGTCGGCGTCGCGGGTCTCCCTGATCGGCTTGCCGTTGTCCAGCGTCTCCAGGACCGCCAGCTCGCGGCTGCGCTCCTGGATGATGCGGGCGATGCGGAACAGGTACTTGGCGCGCTCGGAGCCGGGCAGCGCCGACCAGGTGGCGAACGCCCGGCGCGCGGCCTGCACCGCGCGGTCCACGTCCGCCTCACCGGCCTGCGCGACCTCGGAGAGGACCTCCTCGGTGGCCGGGCTGACCGTCTTGAACACCTTGCCGTCGGCCGCCTCGGCGAACTCGCCGTCGATGAACAGGCCGTAGGACGGCGCGATGTCGACGATCGCGCGCGACTCGGGGGCCGGGGCGTACTCGAATGCGGACGACCGCTTGCCCACGGTCTTCTCCGTCGTGTTGTCCGTGGTCATGGTGATCAGTCCACCGTCACGTAGTCGGGGCCGGAGTAGCGGCCGGTGGCCAGCTTCTGGCGCTGCATCAGCAGGTCGTTCAGGAGCGAGGAGGCGCCGAAGCGGAACCAGTGGTTGTCCAGCCAGTCCTCGCCCGCGGTCTCGTTGACCAGGACCAGGAACTTGATGGCGTCCTTGCTGGTGCGGATGCCGCCGGCCGGCTTCACGCCGACCTGGACGCCGGTCTGGGCGCGGAAGTCGCGGACGGCCTCCAGCATCAGCAGCGTGTTGGCCGGGGTCGCGTTCACGGCGACCTTCCCGGTCGAGGTCTTGATGAAGTCGGCGCCCGCCAGCATGCCGAGCCAGCTCGCCCGGCGGATGTTGTCGTACGTCGACAGCTCGCCGGTCTCGAAGATGACCTTCAGGCGGGCGGACGTGCCGCAGGCCTCCTTCACGGCCACGATCTCGTCGTACACCTTCAGGTACCTGCCCGCGAGGAACGCCCCGCGGTCGATGACCATGTCGATCTCGTCGGCACCGGCCGCGACGGCCTCCCGCACGTCGGCCAGCTTCACGGAGAGCGGCGCGCGGCCGGCCGGGAAGGCGGTGGCGACGGAGGCGACCTTCACGTCGGAGCCCGCGACGGCCTCCTTCGCGACGGCCACCATGTCGGGGTAGACGCAGACCGCGGCCGTGGCGGGGGTCGCGCGGTCCGTCGGGTCGGGGTGGACCGCCTTGGCGCCGAGCGCCCGGACCTTGCCCGGGGTGTCCGCGCCTTCCAGCGTCGTCAGGTCGACCATCGAGATGGCGAGGTCGATGGCGTACGCCTTCGCGGTGGTCTTGATGGAACGGGTGCCGAGCGAGGCGGCGCGCGCCTCCAGGCCGACCGCGTCGACGCCGGGCAGCCCGTGCAGGAAGCGGCGCAGCGAACCGTCGGACGCGGTGACGTCGGCGAGAGTGTGGCGGGCGGTGCCACCCACGCCTTCGGCAGCGGAAGAGGGTGCAGTGGTGGGCATGGTCACCAGCCGAGCATATCTACGCGCGTAGCGGATGTACACCCCCGGAACCGGGACGAACGGCTCGGCGGCGGGCGCCGGACGGGTGCCGCCGTGCGCCGGCCGCCCGTCGCCGGGGCACGAGCGGTGACGGCCGCGCCCCTGCCCGTCGACGGGCGCTCCGCACGGGCCCGGCCGGCCGCTCCCGGCGCCCCGCCACCGCGTGGCCAGGGCCGGCCGGGGTGTCGGGCAGAATCGGGACCATGACGACCCCAGAGCCCCAGTCCCCGGCCCCGCGGCCGCAGGGTCCCGCGTACCAGGACCAGGTGCACCGGTCCTCCGCCGCCATCGCGGGCGGTGTCCTGCTGCTCGCCATCGTGCTCTGGCTCGGCCTGGACGCGATCATGAACGGCGGCGGCCGTGTCCCGTGGCTGGCACTGGCCGTGATGATCCTCGTGGTGCCGCTGGTGGTCGCCTTCACGCTGCGGCCCGCCGTGTACGCCAACGAGGACCGGCTGCGCATCCGCAACCCCTTCCGCGTCATCGTGCTGCCCTGGGGGCAGGTCGCCGGCCTGCGGTCCGGCTACTCGAACGAGGCCCTCACCAAGTCCGGCGCCAAGTACCAGATGTGGGCCCTGCCCGTCTCCCTGCGGGGGCGCAAGAAGGCGGCGCGCAACGAGGCGCGGGCGGCGGCGGCGGAGCGCGACCCCGGGCGCGGCGCCGTCCCCGGCCGGCTCGGGGGCGGCCCCGCCGGCCAGTCCGGGCCCCACCGCGCCGCGAACGACAAGATCATGGACGACCTGCGCGAGCTCGCCGAGGCCCGCGAGTCCGCCGAGTCGGCGCAGGGCGAGGTGACCGTGCGCTGGGCCTACGAGATCCTGGGTCCGGCGCTGGCCGGTGCGGTGGTCCTGGCGATCCTGCTCGCGGTGGGGTGACCGGCGGGACGCGGTGATCCGGCGGCGGGTGGCCGCCGGGGGCCTGCGCGGTGGGGTGAGCCGCGGGGCGGTCACGCGGCGGCGGGTGGCCTGCGCGGCGCTGTGGCCCGGGCTGCATGTGTGGCGCGGTGACCTGCGGCTCGGGGTGCTCTGCACCGGGTCGCTGCTCGTGTCCGCGGCGGCAGAAGCGGCGGAGGCGACTCACGCGGCGCGGAGATCCGGTGGCGGGGACCGGGCCGGCCGTGACTCGCGCGGGCCGGGCGGCGCGGTGCGGTGCCGCCGGGAGCAGGTGAGTGCGGGCGATGACCCGCGAAACGCACGATGGCGTGCCTCTCCGGTGAGAGGCACGCCATCGTGCTGATGGGGGCGGCGGTCGCTCCGTCGCGGGGCCGGCGGCGGCCGTTCCCCGGGGGCCGGAGCCCCGCCGTCCCGCGGGTCAGATGCCCGCCGCCGCCGAGAGGTCCCGCTTGATCGCGGCCAGCAGGTCGCCGGCCTTCGTCCGGGCCGCCGGGAGGTCGGCGTGCGTCGCGACCGGCACGACCACCTCCAGGTAGCACTTCAGCTTCGGCTCCGTACCGCTCGGGCGGACGACGACCCGGGCGCCGTCGAGCGTGTAGCGCAGGCCGTCCGTCGGCGGCAGCCGGTCCGTGCCCCGCGTGAGGTCCTCGGACCGGGTGATGGGCAGACCGGCCAGTTCGGTCGGGGGCTGCTCACGCAGCCGGCGCATCGCGTCGGCGATCAGCGTCAGGTCCTGCACGCGGACCGAGAGCTGGTCGGTGGCGTGCAGGCCGTGCTCGACGGCGAGGTCGTCGAGGAGGTCGAGCAGGGTCCGGCCCTCCTCCTTCAGCTGCGAGGCGAGCTCGGTGACGAGCAGGGCCGCGGTGATGCCGTCCTTGTCCCGGACGCCGTCGGGGTCGACGCAGTAGCCGAGGGCCTCCTCGTAGCCGTAGCGCAGGTCCTCGACGCGGGCGATCCACTTGAAGCCGGTCAGGGTCTCCTCGTGCGGCAGGCCCGCCTTCGCGGCGATGCGGCCGAGCAGGGAGGACGAGACGATCGACTCCGCGAGGGTGCCGGTCACGCCGCGCCGCACGAGGTGGGCCGCGAGCAGGGCGCCGACCTCGTCGCCGCGGAGCATGCGCCAGTCGGCGCCGTCCTTGACGGCCACCGCGCAGCGGTCGGCGTCCGGGTCGTTCGCCACGACCAGGTCGGGGTCCGTCTCCCGGGCCCTCGCGAACGCCAGGTCCATGGCGCCCGGCTCCTCCGGGTTGGGGAAGGCGACGGTCGGGAAGTCCGGGTCGGGCTCGGCCTGCTCGGCGACGAGGACGGGTTCCGGGAAGCCGGCGCGGGCGAACGCGGCGAGGACGACGTCCTTGCCGACGCCGTGCATCGCCGTGTAGACGGTGCGGGCGGTGCGCGGGGAGCCGGCGGAGAGGACGGCGTCCGTGCGGGCGAGGTAGGCGTCGAGGACGCGCTCGTCGAGGGTCTCCCAGCCGGTGTCCGGGCGGGGGACGTCGTGCAGGCTGCCGACCGCGTCGATCTCGGCGGCGATCTCCGCGTCGGCGGGCGGCACGATCTGCGAGCCGTCGCCCAGGTAGACCTTGTAGCCGTTGTCGCGGGGCGGGTTGTGGCTGGCGGTGACCTCCACGCCGGCGACCGCGCCGAGGTGCCGGATGGCGAAGGCGAGGACGGGGGTGGGGAGGGGGCGGGGCAGGACGGCGGCGCGCAGGCCCGCGCCGGTCATGACGGCGGCGGTGTCGCGGGCGAAGTCGGCGGACTTGTGGCGGGCGTCGTAGCCGATGACGACGAGGCCGTCGCTCCCGTCCCCGGCGGCCGGCCCCTGCTTCTTCAGGTACGCGGCGAGACCGGCGGCGGCGCGGATGACGACGGCGCGGTTCATGCGCATCGGGCCGGCGCCGAGTTCGCCCCGGAGGCCGGCGGTGCCGAACTGGAGGGTGCCGCCGAAGCGGTCGGCGAGCTCGTCGACGTCTCCGGCGTCGATGATCCGGGCGAGTTCGTCGCGGGTGTCCGCGTCGGGGTCCTCGGCCAGCCAGGTCCTGGCTCGCGCGATGAGGTCGTCGTGCACTGCGTCAGCCTCTCGTGTCGGTCGTGCCTCCGGCCGGGGACCGGAGGCCGTGCGGGTGGTCCGGGTGGTCCGGGTGGTCCGGGTGTCCGTCGGACCGCCGGTGCCCGGCGGGGGTGCCGGGCGTGGGGGTGCGGGGTGCCTGCGACGCGGGCCGGGTGGCCGGTACGGGCCCAAGGCCGCTCCGGGCCGACCAGCGGGGTACAGGCCGGCCGTTCCCGCGGGCCGTCGGCTCCGCCCGGCTGCGGACGCGGACCTGCCCGGCGCGGGCGGTCCCGCCGCAGGCCGTGCAGCCACCGTGCCGGGCCGCGGGCCGGGCGGCCACCGTGCCGGGCCGCGGGCCGTTCGTGCCACCGGGTGGGGTGGGGACGGAAGCGGCGCCGGACGGCGCCGGGCCGTGTGAACCCCGCCCGCGTACCGGCCCGGCACGTTGGCGCGCCCGCCCGGTGCCTGGGGCCGGCGCGGGGCGTGCCCGCCCGGGTGCCTGCAGTTCGGCGCGAGGCGTGCCCGCCACGGCGTCGGCAGCGCGGCACGGAACGTGCCCGCCCGGGCCCCGGCGGCTCGGCGCGTCCGCCCCGGTCGGCAGCTCGGCGCGGAACGTGCCCGCCCTGGCACCGGCGGGCTCGGCGCGGAAGAAGCCCGCCCTGGCCCGGCGGCTCGGGCGGGATGCCCCCCCGGCCCCGGCGGCTCGGGCGGGAGCGTCCCCCGGCCCCGGCAGCTCGGGGCGGTGGCGTGCCCGTCCCGGCGCCGGCCGCCCCGCCCGGCCGGGACGCACGGGCGCCCTCCACGTACCCCGGCCCACGGACGAACGTCAGCCGGCCCGGCGTCCGGTCACAGGCGGTCCAGCACCTGCTCCAGCAGGGACCCCATGCGGGTGGCGCTGTCGCGGCCGGCCTGGAGGACCTCCTCGTGGTTCAGTGGCTCCCCCGTCATGCCCGCCGCCAGGTTCGTGACCAGGGAGATGCCCAGCACCTCGGCCCCGGCCTCGCGCGCGGCGATGGCCTCCAGGACCGTGGACATGCCCACCAGGTCCGCCCCGATCACGCGGGCCATGCGGATCTCGGCCGGCGTCTCGTAGTGCGGGCCGGGGAACTGGGCGTAGACGCCCTCCTCCAGCGTGGGGTCGACCTCCTTGCACAGGGCGCGCAGCCGCGGCGAGT
This sequence comes from Streptomyces sp. NPDC046831, assembly GCF_040645305.1. NCBI lineage: Bacteria > Bacillati > Actinomycetota > Actinomycetes > Kitasatosporales > Streptomycetaceae > Streptomyces > Streptomyces sp. NPDC046831. Next base: position 144,285 of record NZ_JBEYXZ010000007.1, read on the forward strand.
ACAGGTCGGTGAGGTCCACGAAGTTCGCGCCCACGATCGGCGAGGTCGCCGTGAGGTTGATGTGGTCGCTGATCAGGACCGGCTGGCCGGGCCGCATGCCGGCGCGCAGACCGCCGCAGCCGTTGGTCAGGACGACGGTCTTGCAGCCGGCGGCGACGGCCGTGCGGACGCCGTGGGCGACAGCGGCGACCCCGCGGCCCTCGTAGTAGTGGGTGCGGCCGAGGAAGACCAGCGCACGCTTGTCGCCGATGGAGTACGAGCGGATCTTGCCGCCGTGTCCCTCGACCGCCGGCGGCGGGAACCCGGGCAGATCGGTGACCAGGAGCTCCGCCTCGGGCTCGCCGAGGGCGTCCACGGCCGGTGCCCAGCCGGAGCCCATCACGAGGGCGACGTCGTGGGTCTCGGTGCCCGTCAGTTCGCGCAGGCGCGCGGCGGCTGCGTCGGCGGCGGCGTACGGGTCGCCCTGGCGGTCGTCCGGAAGAAGAGATGCGTTCACGCGCACGAGGGTAGCCGGTCTTCGCCTACGCGCGTAGATCTCAGAGGTCGCGGGACGGCGATCGTTGTCTTGTCGTTTCCGGCGACAGGCGACAGGCGACAGGCGACAGGCGACAGGCGACAGGCGACAGGCGACAGGCGACAGGCGGCGCGCGCCCCGAGGCGGGCCGGTGCACATTACCTCGGAGGAGCCGCTCCCGCCCCCGGAAGAGCGGCGCGTGATCCCCGACCGGGCCGGCGCGCATCCCCACGGGGCAGAGGCTTCCGCCCCTGGCGGAAGCGGGCACGCCCCCTCGCAGAACCGGCGCGCGCCTTCCGGGAAGAGGCAGCGCCCAGCTCTCAGCAGGGCCGCTTGCGCAGCTCCATGACGTAGTCGTACGGGGCGCCCGCCGACTCCGCCGCGTCGGCGATCTCGCCCAGGTAGCGGGCCGACGGCAGGCCGCCCTCGTAGGCGTTGAGGACGTACACCCAGGCCGGCTCCTCGCCGTCCAGCGTGTGGACGCGGACCCGCATGCGCCGGTATATGTCGAGGCCGACGCCCTCCCAGCGGTCCATGGACTCCTCGTCCATGGGAGCGATGTCGTACAGCGCGACGAAGACCTGGGACAGCGGGTCCTCGACGATCGTCGCCAGCGCGCCCTCCCAGCCCATGTGCTCGCCGCCGAACGTCAGCCGCCAGCCGTTCAGCCAGCCCGTGGCGCGCAGCGGCGAGTGCGGGGCGCGGCGGGTCATCAGCCGGGCGTCGAGATTGCCGGCGTACGCGGCGTAGAGCGACATGGACCGAGACTACGGCAGGGGGCACCCGCGGCTCGTCCGTCTCGCGGGTAACAGAACGCACCCGTGTTCGCCCCCCGGCGATAGCACGGCGGCCGGTGCGGGACAATGGGGTACGTGACTCGGATCGTGATCATAGGTGGCGGACCCGGCGGATACGAAGCGGCCCTGGTGGCCGCGCAGCTCGGCGCGGAGGTGACCGTCGTCGACTGCGACGGCCTGGGCGGGGCGTCGGTGCTGACCGACTGCGTGCCGTCCAAGACCCTCATCGCCACCGCCGAGGTGATGACCACCTTCGACTCGTCGTACGAGGAGCTGGGCATCATCGTCGCGGACGACACGCCGCCGATGGAGCAGGCCGCCCGCGTGGTGGGCGTGGACCTCGGCAAGGTCAACCGCCGCGTGAAGCGGCTGGCGCTCGCCCAGTCGCACGACATCACCGCCTCCGTCACGCGCGCCGGCGCCCGGGTCATGCGCGGCCGCGGCCGGCTGGAGGGCATGCAGGCCCTCGACGGCTCGCGCAAGGTCGTCGTCACCGCCGCCGACGGCACCGAGGAGACGCTCACGGCGGACGCCGTGCTCGTCGCGACCGGCGGTCACCCGCGCGAGCTGCCCGACGCCCAGCCGGACGGCGAGCGCATCCTGAACTGGACGCAGGTCTACGACCTCGACGAGCTGCCCGAGGAGCTCATCGTGGTCGGCTCCGGCGTGACCGGCGCCGAGTTCGCCGGTGCCTACCAGGCGCTCGGCTGCAAGGTCACGCTCGTGTCCTCGCGCGACCGCGTGCTGCCGGGCGAGGACCCCGACGCCGCCGCCGTGCTGGAGGACGTCTTCCGCCGCCGCGGCATGAACGTCATGGCCCGCTCCCGCGCCCAGTCCGCCAAGCGGGTCGGCGACCGGGTCGAGGTGACGCTGGCCGACGGCCGGGTCATCACCGGCTCGCACTGCCTGATGGCCGTCGGCGCCATCCCGAACAGCGCCGGGCTGGGACTGGAGGAGGCCGGCGTCAAGCTGCGCGAGTCCGGTCACATCTGGACCGACAAGGTGTCCAGGACGACGGCTCCGGGCGTGTACGCGGCCGGTGACGTGACCGGTGTGTTCGCGCTGGCGTCCGTGGCCGCGATGCAGGGGCGCATCGCCATGTACCACTTCCTCGGCGACGCGGTGGCCCCGCTGAACCTGAAGACGGTCTCCTCGAACGTCTTCACCGACCCGGAGATCGCCACCGTCGGCTACACGCAGGCCGACGTGGACGCCGGCAAGATCGACGCCCGCTGCGTCAAGCTGCCCCTGCTGCGCAACCCGCGCGCCAAGATGCAGGGCATCCGGGACGGCTTCGTCAAGATCTTCTGCCGTCCGGGCACCGGGATCGTGGTCGGCGGCGTCGTGGTCGCGCCGCGCGCCTCGGAACTCGTCCACCCCATCTCGATCGCCGTCGACAACAATCTGACGGTCGAACAGATCGCGAAGGCCTTCACCGTGTACCCGTCGCTGTCGGGCTCGATCGCCGAGGTGGCGCGGCAGCTCCACACCCGCAAGGCGGGCGCCGAGGCCTGACGCCGGGGGCCGGCTTCCCGCAGGTCGCCAGGCGGGGGCGCCGGTCCGTCCGCGGCGCCGCGGCGGCGTGTACGGGGGCTCTATACCACCTCGTGCCCTGGTGTGCGAACAACTTCTGTTATTCGGCGCAAAGTGCTGAAAGCAGACGGTCGGCGGGGTTACTGTCAGTTTCGTGTTCGCTGCTGAACGTCGCCAACTGATCCTCGAAATGGTGCGAGCGAACGGTGCCGTGTCGCTCCGTGAACTCGCCCGCGTCGTCCAGACCTCCGAAGTGACCGTACGGCGGGACGTGCGGGCACTGGAGGCGGAAGGACTCCTCGACCGCCGCCACGGCGGTGCCGTACTGCCGGGCGGGTTCACCCGCGAGTCCGGCTTCCCGCAGAAGTCGCACCTGGCGACCGCGGAGAAGACGGCCATCGCCGACCTCGCCGCGAGCCTCGTCGAAGAGGGCGAGGCGATCGTCGTCGGGGCGGGGACGACCACCCAGGAGCTGGCGCGCCGGCTCGCCCGGGTGCCCGGCCTGACCGTCGTCACCAACTCGCTGCTGGTCGCCCAGGCGCTGGCCCACGCCAACCGCGTGGAGGTGGTGATGACCGGCGGCACGCTGCGCGGCTCGAACTACGCCCTCGTCGGCTCAGGCGCGGAGCAGTCGCTGCACGGGCTGAGGGTCTCCAGGGCCTTCCTCTCCGGCAGCGGTCTGACCGCCGAGCGCGGGCTGTCCACGTCCAACATGCTGTCCGCGTCGGTCGACCGGGCCCTCGTGCAGGCGGCCGCGGAGGTGGTGGTCCTCGCCGACCACACCAAGCTCGGCACGGACACGATGTTCCAGACGGTGCCGACCGAGCTGATCACCCGTCTGGTGACGGACGAGCCGCCCGTGCACGACGACCGCGCGGCCACCGAGCTGCAGGCCCTGGCCGACCAGGGCGTGCAGATCGTCGTCGCCGGCGCCTCCGGCAGCCCGGGCGACCAGGCCCCGGCACGCGACCGCCGCCGCGAGGTGCCCCTGCCCGGCCCGCGCCGCGGCCAGGTCCCCGGCGCGAACCTCCGCTCGGCCACGGCCCTGGGCGACCAGTCGTCGCCGGCGGAGCGGGCCAGGGTGGCGGACCTGCGCAGGCGCTGAGGGCGCCCGCCCGGCGCGGGTCCCACCGCGATCCCGGCGGTGACGGGTGCCGGCCTCGCGCCGGGCCGGGGACGCGCCGCGGGCGCTCGGCTGTGGGAATCACGGCAACGCACGGAGCCCGGGTGGACGCCGTCGGCGTCCACCCGGGCTCCTCACACGCGCGTGTGCCGCCGGGTCAGTCCTTGATCTCGCAGATCGCGGCGCCCGAGGTGACGGAGGCGCCGATGTCGGCGCTCAGGCCCTTGATGGTGCCCGACTTGTGGGCGTTCAGGGGCTGCTCCATCTTCATGGCCTCCAGGACGACGACCAGGTCGCCCTCCTTGACCTCCTGGCCCTCCTCGACGGCCACCTTGACGATGGTGCCCTGCATCGGGGAGGCGAGGGTGTCGCCGGAGGCGACGGGGCCGGACTTCTTCGCCGCGCGGCGCTTGGGCTTGGCACCGGCCGCCAGGCCGGTGCGGGCCAGGGACATCCCCAGCGACGCGGGCAGGGAGACCTCCAGGCGCTTGCCGCCGACCTCGACGACGACCGTCTCGCGGTTGACCTCCTCGTCCGCCTCCGTCTCGGCGGGGGCGGCGAAGGGCTTGATGTCGTTCACGAACTCGGTCTCGATCCACCGGGTGTGCACCGTGAACGGCTCGTCGGAGCCGGTGAGCTCCGGCGCGAAGGCCGGGTCCCGGACCACCTTGCGGTGGAAGGGGATGGCGGTGGCCATGCCCTCGACCTGGAACTCCTCCAGCGCGCGGGAGGCGCGCTCCAGGGCCTCCTTGCGGGTGCGGCCGGTGACGATCAGCTTGGCCAGCAGCGAGTCCCACGCCGGGCCGATCACGCTGCCCGACTCCACGCCGGCGTCCAGGCGCACGCCGGGGCCGGACGGCGGGGCGAAGACGGTGACGGTGCCCGGGGCGGGCAGGAAGTTGCGGCCCGGGTCCTCGCCGTTGATGCGGAACTCGAAGGAGTGGCCGCGCAGCACCGGGTCGTCGTAACCGAGCTCCTCGCCGTCGGCGATGCGGAACATCTCGCGCACGAGGTCGATGCCGGCGACCCCCTCGGTGACCGGGTGCTCGACCTGGAGACGGGTGTTGACCTCCAGGAAGGAGATCGTGCCGTCCGTGCCGACGAGGAACTCCACCGTGCCGGCGCCGACGTAGCCGGCCTCCTTCAGGATGGCCTTCGACGCCCGGTACAGCTCGGCGAGCTGCTCCTCGGACAGGAACGGCGCCGGAGCCTCCTCCACCAGTTTCTGGTGGCGGCGCTGCAGGGAGCAGTCACGGGTGGACACGACGACGACGTTGCCGTACTGGTCGGCCAGGCACTGGGTCTCGACGTGCCGCGGCTTGTCGAGATAGCGCTCGACGAAGCACTCGCCGCGGCCGAAGGCGGCCACCGCCTCGCGCACGGCGGAGTCGTACAGCTCGGGCACCTCTTCGAGGGTGCGTGCGACCTTCAGGCCGCGCCCGCCGCCGCCGAAGGCGGCCTTGATGGCGATCGGCAGGCCGTGCTCCTCGGCGAAGGCGACGACCTCGTCGGCGCCGGACACCGGGTCGGGGGTGCCGGCGACCAGCGGGGCGCCGGCGCGCTGGGCGATGTGGCGGGCGGCGACCTTGTCGCCGAGGTCGCGGATGGCCTGCGGCGGCGGGCCGATCCAGATGAGGCCGGCGTCCAGGACCGCCTGGGCGAACTCGGCGTTCTCCGAGAGGAAGCCGTAGCCCGGATGGATCGCGTCCGCGCCCGCCTCCTTCGCGGCCTTCAGCACCTTCTCGATGTCGAGATAGCTGCCGGCCGGGGTGTCACCGCCCAGGGCGAACGCCTCATCCGCGGCGCGGACATGCAGAGCGTCCCGGTCCGGGTCGGCGTAGACGGCCACGCTCGCGATCCCGGCGTCCCGGCAGGCCCGGGCCACGCGGACAGCGATTTCGCCACGGTTGGCGATGAGCACCTTGCGCACGATTGAGGCTCCCTCCTTGAAACAAGCCGAGTTTAGGGACTGCCGACACGGCACTTCGACCCGTCCCCAATGGTGAGCTTGCCCACACGGAGCGTGATTCGAGGCTCGCTCGACCCGCGAAATCCCTTGTCGTACCGCGGTACGCAGGACCTCTTCCCGGAAACCCTAGCTTCCACGTGTGGTCAAGGTCTCTGTGGCAGCGTGCTGCGGCCCACTTCGTTTCTTTGTGGAGTCCCTACGAATGGCCCAACGAATCTTTGCCGTTCGCGGGACCCTTGTCCCCCGGTTTACCGGTGAGTAGCGTTCGGGGCGGCCCGAACATACCTGGGGTAACACGCTCGTCGGAACGACATGCGGAAGTGGGTGGGGACCGGTGGTGCGCAGGCCGGTGGCGTGGGTGGTGGCGGTCGTGCTGTTCGCCGAGGCGGTCGGCGTGGCGGGGCTGAACTGGATGCTCGGCACGATGGTCGACCAGCAGCACATGTCCCTGGCCGGCCTCGACCCGGACGCCATGGCGACGTCCTCCAAGGCCGCCGGCGTGGTCTTCGGGCTGTACTTCGCCGTGTGCGGTCTGGTCGCCCTCCTCGTCGCCCTGCGCGGCCGCCGCCCCGCCGGCTTCGGCCGCGTGCTGCTGATCAGCGCGGCCGTGGTGCACGGGCTGCTCGGCGCGTTCGCGTGGGGTCTGGTGGGCGCGACCGCGTTCCTGTTCATGATGGTCGTGCTCGGCCTCATCGTGCTGCTGCTGATGACGTACGACCGGGCCGAGGCAGGCCCCGCCGGACCGGTGCCGGGCGACGGGCCGCAGGACGGCGACGACCCCGCGCGCGACGTGCCGGCCGGCCCAGGCGGCCCGGCCGGTCACGGACCGGCGGAGGGCGGGACGGGCCCCGCGGACGGCGGCCGCCACGCCCCGCTCACCCCTCCGGCGGAGCCCAGCGCCTCCTGAGCGCCCCCTCGGGGCCTGTTCCGGGTTCCCCGCCCGCGCCCCGGCGCCCGGCACGCACGCTCGCCGCACGGTGCCGCGGGAAAGGTGGCTCCGTCACCTGAACCCGCGGCACCGCGAGCCGGTCGCACGCACCGATCGCCGCGGCACCGTAAGCCGGCCGCACGCGCCACGCGGCACCGCACGCCGATCGCACGCGCCGATCGCACGCGCCGAACGCCGCAGCGCCCGCGCTCCACGCGGACGGCGCGGAACTCGGCACAGGCCCTGGCGCTCAGTCCGCCGCCGGCGCCCACAAGTCGGTGATGCCCACGCCGAGTTGGGCCAGCAGCCGCCGCACCAGGGGCAGGCTGATGCCGATGACGTTGCCGTGGTCGCCCTCGATGCCGTCGATGAACGGGGCCGAACGGCCGTCCAGGGTGAAGGCGCCGGCGACGTACAGCGGCTCGCCCGAGGCGACGTACGCGGCGATCTCCTCGTCCGTCGGCTCGCCGAAGTGGACGACGGTGGAGGCGGTGGCGGAGGCGTGGCGCCCGCTGCGCGTGTCCCAGACGCAGTGCCCGGTCTGCAGCGTCCCGGCCCGCCCGCGCATCGCCTTCCAGCGCGCGGCGGCCTCCTCCGCGTCGGCGGGCTTGCCGAGTGCCTGCCCGTCGAGGTCGAGCACCGAGTCGCAGCCGATCACCAGCGCGCCGTGCACCTCGGGCTTGGCCGCCACCACGGAGGCCTTCGCCTCGGCGAGCGCGAGCGCCAGTTCGGCGGGGGTCGGTGCGGACACCGCGTCCTCGTCGACGCCGCTCACGATCACTTCGGGATGCAGTCCGGCCTGGCGCAGCAGCCCGAGCCGGGCGGGGGACTGGGAAGCGAGCACGAGTCGGCGGCGCGGCTGATCTGTCATGCGGTCAGCGTATCGGCGCGGCGGGACGGCCTCACCTCAGACCGATGACGACCATGGCCAGCACCATGCCGAGGGCCATGAGAACGCCCAGCCGCCGCACCATCTCCTGCGTGGCACGCAGTTCCTCGGGCGGCTCGTTCTCGGGGTCGGACCACAGCATGCCCTCGATCGTCCGGCCGGGACGGGCTCCGGCGCCTGAGTACGCGTACTCAACTTGGGTGCCCGGCCGGACGATCGAGGGCATGCTGCCGGCCCGGCCCGCGGACCGCCGTGGCGGCACACGACGCCGGTGGCCGCCCTGCACCCGGACGGACTTCGCCGGGCGGGGGCGGCCGCCGGTTTCCCGGGCGGGGATTCCCGCCGGGGCGTCACGCCGTGCCGCGGACCGGCTCAGCCCGGCCAGTAGGTGCGGGCCCACGCCGAGGGCCCGGGGCTGGGCACCCGGGCCCCGGCCAGGCGCGCCGGGTCCGCCCAGGAGTCGCGCGGTCGGGGCGCGCCGGGCGGCAGGGCGGCCGCCGCCGCGGCGCGCGCCCGGACCACCGCCAGGGCGGCGGCGAGCTCCTCCGGGGTCGGATTTCCTCGTACGACCTTGATCGTCATGTCCGCTCCCAGCAGGCCTAGAGGGGGATGTTGCCGTGCTTCTTCGGAGGCAGGGATTCCCGCTTGGTGCGCAGCTGACGCAGACCACGCACGATGTGGGCGCGGGTGTCGGACGGCATGATGACGGCGTCGACGTAGCCGCGCTCGGCCGCGACGTAGGGGTTCAGGAGGGTGTCCTCGTACTCCTGGATGAGCCGCGCCCGCGTCGCGTCGGCGTCCTCCGCCTCGGCGATGGTCCGGCGGTGCAGGATGTTCACCGCGCCCTGCGCGCCCATCACGGCGATCTGCGCGGTCGGCCAGGCCAGGTTGAGGTCGGCGCCCAGGTGCTTGGAGCCCATGACGTCGTACGCGCCGCCGAACGCCTTCCGCGTGATCACCGTGATCAGCGGGACGGTGGCCTCGGCGTAGGCGAAGATCAGCTTGGCGCCGCGGCGGATGATGCCGGTGTGCTCCTGGCCGACGCCCGGCAGGAAGCCGGGCACGTCGACGAAGGTGAGCACCGGGACGTTGAAGGCGTCGCACGTGCGCACGAAGCGGGCGGCCTTCTCGGAGGCGTCGATGTCCAGGCAGCCGGCGAACTGCATCGGCTGGTTGGCGACGATGCCGACCGGCCGGCCCTCCACCCGCCCGAAGCCGGTGAGGATGTTCGGCGCGAACAGCGGCTGCGTCTCGAAGAACTCGGCGTCGTCGAGGACGTGTTCGATCACCGTGTGCATGTCGTACGGCTGGTTCGCGCTGTCCGGGACGAGCGTGTCCAGCTCCAGGTCCTCGGCGCTGACGGCGAGGTCCGCCTCCTCCGGGAAGGCCGGGGGCTCGCTGAGGTTGTTGGACGGCAGGTACGACAGCAGCTGCTTGACGTACTCGATGGCGTCCTTCTCGTCCCCGGCCATGTGGTGGGCCACGCCGGAGGCGGAGTTGTGGGTCCGCGCGCCGCCGAGCTCCTCGAAGCCGACGTCCTCGCCGGTGACCGTCTTGATGACGTCGGGGCCGGTGATGAACATGTGCGACGTCTGGTCGACCATGACCGTGAAGTCGGTGATCGCGGGCGAGTACACCGCACCGCCCGCGCACGGCCCGACGACCAGGCTGATCTGCGGGATCACACCCGAGGCGTGGGTGTTGCGGCGGAAGATCTCGCCGTACGCGCCGAGCGAGGCCACACCCTCCTGGATGCGGGCGCCGCCGGAGTCGTTGATCCCGATGACCGGGCAGCCGGTCTTCAGGGCGAAGTCCATCACCTTGACGATCTTCTGCCCGTACACCTCGCCGAGGGCGCCGCCGAAGACGGTGAAGTCCTGCGAGAACACCGCGACGGGGCGGCCGTCCACGGTGCCGTACCCGGTCACCACGCCGTCCCCGTACGGGCGGTTCTGCTCCAGCCCGAAGTGGGTGGAGCGGTGCCGGGCGAACTCGTCGAGCTCGACGAAGGAGTCCTCGTCGAGCAGCAGCTCGATCCGCTCACGTGCCGTCAGCTTGCCCTTGGCGTGCTGCTTCTCCACAGCGCGTTCCGAGCCGGCATGTGTCGCTTCCTGGATACGGCGCTGGAGGTCCGCGAGTTTCCCAGCGGTCGTGTGAATGTCGATCTCTTCCGGCTCGGACATCGGGATGCGGCTCCCTGCCTGCTCAAAAGGGGGGACGGTTACTCATCCGTAGCGTAGTGGTGGCCCCACTGATCGGCAGTGCGGCGTTTACCACACCTAGTGTGGCTTGCATGACGCCGCGAGATGCAGCAGACGACACCCCCGGCAACGACCCGGGCCGCAACGACGGACCCGGCGGCAGGCGCTGGTCCGACCTCGGCCGCCCGCCGCTGAACGCCACGGCGCTCAGGCGGGGGCTGGTGCGCGAGGACGGCCTGTGGTCGGCACTGGACGTGGTGCAGCGCACCGGCTCCACCAACTCCGACCTGGTCGCCCGGGCCGCCGCGGGCAGGGTGGCCGAGGGCGCCGTCCTGGTCGCCGAGGAGCAGACCGCCGGGCGGGGCCGGCTGGACCGCCGCTGGACCGCGCCGCCCCGCTCCGGTCTGTTCTTCTCCGTGCTCCTGCGGCCCGATGAGGTGCCGGTGTCCCGCTGGGGCTGGCTGCCGCTGCTCACCGGGGTCGCCGTCGCCACCGGCCTGGCCCGCGCCGCCGGCGTGGACACGTCCCTGAAGTGGCCGAACGACCTGCTGGTGACCGTCGGCGGCGAGGAGCGCAAGGCCGGCGGCATCCTCGCCGAACGGGCCGGGGACGACGCCGTCGTCGTCGGCGTCGGCATCAACGTCTCGCTCCACGCGGACGAACTGCCGGTGCCGCAGGCCGGCTCCCTGGCCCTGGCCGGCGCCCGGAACACCGACCGGGACCCCCTGCTGCGGGCGGTGCTGCGGTCCCTGGAGGACTGGTACGGGCGCTGGCGGGCCGCCGGCGGCGATCCGGTCGCCAGCGGGCTGCAGGAGACCTACGCGGCCGGCTGCGCCACGCTGGGGCGCATGGTGCGCGCCGAGCTGCCCGGGGACCGCTCGCTCGTCGGGGAGGCGGTCGCGGTGGACGGCGACGGACGCCTGGTCCTGGCGACGAAGGAGGGCGTGCAGGAACCGGTGGGCGCGGGGGACATCGTGCACCTGCGGCCGGCGTGAGACGTCCCGCCCGCCGCGGGGCCCGCCGCCGGCTCAGGGACCCAGGTCACGTCACCCCCCGGCGCGACCTGACGGAGTGAGCTGGCGCACACCTGCCGTAGAGTTGAGGCCGGTCGATACCTGACCGTGACAGATCGGAAGGCAGCAGGCGTGACCGTCGACGACACGGGCTCCGGCGCGGACGGGGACGGCCGGGTGGACCCCCACGCCGCCGACCCCGGCGAGGACCCTCTCGCCCTGCGTCTGGAGCAGCTCATCCTGGGCGCCGACCGGCGCTACACCCCCTTCCAGGCGGCGCGCAGCGCCGGTGTCTCCATGGAGCTCGCCTCCCGTTTCTGGCGGGCCATGGGCTTCGCCGACATAGGGCAGGCCAAGGCGCTCACCGAGGCCGACGTGCTCGCCCTGCGCCGCCTCGCCGGTCTCGTCGAGGCGGGACTGCTCAGCGAGGCCATGGCCGTGCAGGTCGCCCGGTCCACCGGGCAGACCACCGCCCGGCTGGCGGAATGGCAGATGGACTCCTTCCTGGAGGGCCTGACCGAGCCGCCCGAGCCGGGGATGACCCGCACCGAGGTGACGTACCCGATCGTCGAGCTGCTGCTGCCCGAGCTGGAGGAGTTCCTCGTCTACGTCTGGCGCCGCCAGCTCGCCGCGTCCGCCGGGCGCGTCGTGCAGGCCGCCGACGACGAGGAGATGGTCGACCGGCGCCTCGCCGTCGGCTTCGCCGACCTCGTCGGCTTCACCCGGCTGACCCGCCGCATGGAGGAGGAGGAGCTCGGCGAACTCGTCGAGGCCTTCGAGACGACCGCCGCCGACCTGGTGGCCGCGCACGGCGGGCGGCTCATCAAGACCCTCGGCGACGAGGTCCTGTACGCCGCCGACGACGCGGGTGTCGCGGCGGAGATCGCGCTGCGCCTGATCGAGACGATGGCGCACGACGAGACGATGCCCGAGCTGCGGGTGGGCATGGCGTTCGGCACGGTCACCACCCGGATGGGCGACGTCTTCGGCACGACCGTCAACCTCGCCTCCCGGCTGACGTCGATAGCCCCGCGTGACGCGGTCCTCGTCGACACCGCCTTCGCCGAGGAACTGATCCGCATGGGTGAGGCCCCGCCCTCGGAGGCGGCGGCGGCCGAGGCCGCGGCCGCCGCGGAGAAGGAGGGCGAGGAGCCCCCGGTCTACCGGTTCGCCCTCCAGCCGATGTGGCAGCGCCCGGTGCGCGGCCTCGGCGTGGTCGAGCCCTGGCTGCTCACCCGGCGGGACGACAGGACACCGTGACCGCGGGGGCGGCCGCCCGGCCGTCTTGCCGGCACCGGTCACTGGGGTGGCACCGGTCACTGGGGTGGCACCGGCCGCCGTGGCGGTGGCCGGCCGCAGGTGCCGACCCCGTCGCCGCACGATCCCGTCGGTCCCGTGGTGACTGCCGCGCCTGCGGGGTGTGGGCGGGCTGCGGTGTGGGGTGGCTGACGGCGTGGCTGGTGTTTCAGTGGCCTGTGGCCACTCGGGTGGCCGTCGCGGTCGGAGGCCGCCCGGTCGGCTCGCCGCCGGTGATCGCGTGGGCGGTCGGCCGCGGGTGCCGCTCCCGTCGTCGCTCGATCCGGTTGTCCGCGCGCTGACCGCCGCGCTTGCGGGGTGTGGGCGGGCTGCGGCGTGGGGTGGGTGACGGCGTGGCCGGTGTTCAGTGGCCTGTGGCCACTCGGGTGGCCGTCGCGGTCGGAGGCCGCCCGGTCGGCTCGCCGCCGGCGATCGCGTGGGCGGTCGGCCGCCGGTGCCGCTCCCGTCGTCGCTCGATCCGGTTGTCCGCGCGCTGACCGCCGCGCCTGCGGGGTGTGGGCGGGCTGCGGCGTGGGGTGGGTGACGGCATGGCCGGTGTTCAGTGGCCGGCTCCGCCGAGTCCCAGGTCCACGCACAGCCCGATGACCGGCAGGCACAGTCCCGGGTTGCCCGGCGGCGGGGCGGGGGAGTGGGTGCCCGGGCCCGGTGTCTCCCGGCTCGGTGCCGAGGTCGGGGTCGGGCGCGGCTCCGGATCCGAGGTGGCGGGCGGCCGGGTCGCCGGGCCGGGGGCAGGGGCGTGCGGCGCCTTCGGGGCCTCCGGCAGGGGCGTACTGCCCGGCGGGTACGACGGGCGGGCTCCCGTGGCCGGGAACCAGGACGCGGCCGGCGTGGTGCCGGTGCCCGGGACCGGCAGGGAGCTCCCCCCGCCGAAGGGCGCGGCCGTCGGGGGCAGGTCCGCCGGGCCGGGGGTGACGGCGGCGGTCGAAGTGACCGATCCGTGGGTCACCCCGCCGTGGCCCGGCTGGGGCTCGGCCTCGGCGGCGCCCAGGCCGCCGACTCCGGACTCGGGCGCCAGCCGCACGAGGCTCAGCGCACCGGCGGCCAGGGCGAGACCCCCGGCGGCGAGCAACACCTTGCGGTGCCGGGGCCGACGGTGACGCCCCCGCACCCGCAGGCCCCCGAGCGGGTCGCGGACGCCGGCCCCGCAGGTGCCGGTGGCGGCCGCTTCGCCGGCGGTATCGACCTCACCGACGAGGGCGGCGTCACCGGCCCGTGCGCCGGGGTTCGCGGGCGCCCCGGTCTGCGGACCGTCCGAGGGAGGTGCGGGTCGTGAGTCGTCGGTGTCCCCGGCGCCCTCGTCCGTGGCCGTGGCTCGTCCGGCGTCACCCCGCGAGCCCACGGTCCGTATCTTCCCGGGATGCGCGCCGTGAGCGCGGGAGCCCGGCGGGTGCGGTGCTTCATTCCGGCCCTTCCCCGCCCGTGCGTCGGCGGCGCGGACGTCGTCGGCACCCCCCTCCACGCCGCCCCCCGCCACCGTGCCGGCGGTGGGGCCTTCGGTGTCCGCCGTGCCTCCGGCGTCCCGCGCCTCGCCTGCGCCGGCCTGTCCAGCGCCAGGCCCGGAGCCCGCGGTCCCCTCGGCCCCGGCTCCCGCGGGCGGCACGCCCCGCGTGCCGTGTGTTCCGGCGCCCCCGGCGTCCCGCGCTCTGGTCGTGTCCGTCGTCATCGCGATCCCCTCCCCGGTGCGCTTGCGCCCCCGATGCGCCGTGGCGGACGCACGCTATGCGCTCCCGTGGGGCTTCGGCGGAGGATGGGCGGGATGTCACTCGAACGGGTAATCGGTCCTGGACACGGAGGGCCGCTCTGCCGTGGCCGGCGCCGACGGCGCCCGCGCCGGCACACCCTGCCGGCCCTTCCCCCGACCGGGGCGCGGCTGCGATGATCGGGAGACCTGTTGTTAACCCGCGTTAACCTGGAGGGTCTTCATGAGCGAGGAGCGGTTCGGGGAGTTCGTGCTGGTGCGGCGGCACGACCATGTCGCGGAGCTCGTCCTCGACCGGCCCAAGGCCATGAACGCCGTGTCGACCGACATGGCCCGCTCGATCGCCGCGGCGTGCGCCGCGCTCGCCGCCGACCGGGACGCGCGCGTGGTCGTGCTGACGTCGTCCCACGAGCGGGCGTTCTGCGTCGGCGCCGATCTGAAGGAGCGCAACTCCTTCAGCGACGCCGACCTGGTGCGGCAGCGGCCCGTCGCGCGCGGGGCGTACACCGGCGTACTGGAGCTGCCGATGCCGACGATCGCCGCGGTGCACGGGTTCGCGCTCGGCGGCGGTTTCGAGCTGGCCTTGTCCTGTGACGTGATCGTGGCTGACCGGACGGCCCTGGTGGGGCTCCCCGAGGTCTCCGTGGGCGTCATCCCCGGAGGCGGCGGCACTCAGCTGCTGCCGCGCCGCGTGGGGGCGGCGCGGGCGGCCGAGCTGATCTTCACGGCGCGCAGGGTGAACGCCGAGGAGGCCCGCGAGCTCGGACTGGTGGACCAGCTCGTGGACGACGGACGGGACCGGGAGGAGGCGCTGGCGCTGGCCGCCCGGATGGCCGCGAACTCGCCGGTCGGTCTGCGGGCGGCCAAGCGGGCGCTGCGGCTGGGGCACGGGATGGACCTGCGGGCCGGACTCGAGGTCGAGGACGCCGCCTGGCGGGCGGTGGCCTTCTCCGGGGACCGCGCCGAGGGCGTGGCGGCGTTCAACGAGAAGCGTCCGGCCCGCTGGCCGGGCGAGTGACCGCAGCCCCGCCGGCGCCGTGCGCGGCCCGGGGGCGGGAAGAGCGCCGGGCGCGACGACTCGGCAACGGGCGGAGCGCCGGGCGTGCACGGCCCGTATGCGGGCCGGGCGTGCACGACCCGTATACGGGCCGGGCGTGCACGACCCGTCAACGGCCGGGCGTGCACGGCCCGCATACGGGCGGAACGCCGGACCCGGGAGCGGGCAGCGGAGTACCGATCACGGAAGACCCGGGAGCACGACGACGAAGCGCCGGCCGCGAAAGGCCCGGGAGTGTGCGCCGGAGTGCCGGTCGCTGGAAGATCCGGGAGTGTGACGCCGAAGCCCAGGCGTGCGAGATCCGGGAGCGTGACGCGGAGTGCCGGTCGCTGGAAGATCCGCGAGCGTGCGCCGGAGTGCCCGTCGCGCAAGACCCGGGAGCGTGACCCCGGAGCGCGGGCGGACGACTCGGAACCGGGACGCCGGGACTCCGGGTGGACAGCTCGGAACCGCGGCACCGGATCGCCGGTGTCCCGGCCGCCTCCGGTGCCGCGCGGCGGCGGACCGGGCCCGGTCGGCGTGGTGCGCCGGGACCGCTCCGGCGGCGTCCCGTGACCGGAGCCCTGTCAGACGCCCAAATGTCCCATGCGCGGCAAAACGTCCCTAGCCTGGGGTGATGGGCGACAACAGGCGGCTGGCTGCCGTGGTGGCGCTGGCGCAGGGCATGGCCGCGACGCACACCCCGCGTGACTCCTGGCGGGCGGCGGCGCTCGGCGCGTGCCGCGCGCTGGCCGGCAGCTTCGCCGCGCTGTCGGTCTGGGAACGGGACCGCGGCCGGCTGCGGGTCCTCGTGAACGTGGGGGACAGGTCGCCGGAGGAGGAGGAGTTCCCGGAGGACGAGACGTATCCGGTGCACCAGTTCCCGGAGATCACCGAGTTCCTGCACGAGCGGTGGGCCGCGGGCGGCGAGCCCGACGCCTGGGTCGAGACCGCGGCCGGCCCGGCCGCCGGTCATTCCGGCTACTGCCACCAGCGCGTCGCGGCGCTGCGGCGGCGCGGGCGCGGCTCGTGCGTGGTCGCGCCGATCGTGCTGCACGGGCGCGCCTGGGGCGAGCTCTACGTCGCCCGTTCCGCCGGCGCGCCCGCCTTCGACCGGGCGGACGCCGACTTCGCCACGGTGCTGGCCGCCGTCGTCGCGGCCGGCATGGCGCAGACCGAGCAGGTGGAGGAGGCCCGCCGGCTGGCGTTCACCGACGCGCTCACCGGGCTCGCCAACCGGCGCGCGGTCGACGTACGGCTGGAGGAGGCCATCGAGCGGCACCGCCGGGACGGTGCCGTGGTCAGCCTGGCCGTCTGCGACCTGAACGGGCTCAAGCGGGTCAACGACACGTTCGGGCACGCCGCCGGCGACCGGCTCCTGGAACGGTTCGGGTCGGTGCTGTCGCTGTGCGGGGCGATGGTGCCCGGGGCGCTGGCCGCGCGGCTCGGCGGCGACGAGTTCTGCCTGCTCGCGGTGGGGGTGCCCGCCGACGAGGTGGTGAAGGCGGCCGACGAGCTGTGCCGCCGGGCGACGGAGCTGGAGCTGGGCGAGGGGGTCGCCTGCGGGATCGCCTCCACCGAGGACGCCGTCGGGCCGGTGCGCTCGGCCCGGCGGCTGTTCCGGCTCGCCGACGCGGCGCAGTACCGGGCCAAGGCGCTCCGCTCCGAGAGGCCGGTCGTCGCCGGGCGGGAGGGGCCCGGCGATCCGGTCGTCCGCCTCGCCGACGAGCCGTCCCCCGGAGCGCCGTCCGAACGCCGCCGCTTCCGCGGGCGCCGGCCCTGACGCCGCCGCCGGCCCCGACGCCGCGACGCAGGCGCACGCCCCCGGCGGTGCCGCGGCGGTCCCGGAGGCCTCTGGGCGTGCCGCCGGCGGTCCCCGCGCCGCGGGGGGAGCGCCTACCCTCCGGTAAGGGGCGAACCCGCCCCCCGCTGGTGACACCAGCGAATTCACTGCGTACGCTCCTGAATATGGATATGCACACTGTGGTGGTGGGGACGTCCGGTGTCACCGCGTCCGACGTTCTCGCCGTGGCGCGCGGCGGCGCCCGGGTCGAACTCGCCGGGGAGGCGGTGGCGGCCCTCGCCGCGGCCCGGGAGATCGTCGACGCGCTGGCGGCCAAGCCGGAGCCCGTCTACGGCGTCAGCACCGGCTTCGGCGCGCTCGCGACCCGGCACATCAGCCAGGAGCTGCGCACTCAGCTCCAGCGCAACATCGTCCGCTCGCACGCCGCCGGCATGGGACCGCGGGTCGAGCGCGAGGTCGTGCGCGCGCTGATGTTCCTGCGGCTCAAGACGGTCTGCTCCGGGCACACCGGCGTGCGTCCCGAGGTCGCGCAGACCATGGCGGACGTCCTGAACGCCGGCATCACCCCGGTGGTGCACGAGTACGGTTCCCTCGGCTGCTCCGGCGACCTCGCGCCGCTCTCCCACTGCGCGCTGACGCTGATGGGCGAGGGCGACGCCGAGGGCCCCGACGGGGTCGTGCGGCCCGCCGGCGAACTGCTCGCCGCACACGGCATCGAGCCGGTCGAGCTGCGCGAGAAGGAGGGCCTGGCCCTCCTCAACGGCACCGACGGCATGCTCGGCATGCTGGTCATGGCCCTCGCCGACCTCGACACCCTGTACAAGTCCGCCGACGTCACGGCCGCCCTCAGCCTGGAGGCGCTCCTCGGCACGGACAAGGTCCTCGCCCCCGAGCTGCACGCCATCCGCCCGCACCCGGGCCAGGGGGCCAGCGCCGCCAACATGCTGGCGGTGCTGAGGGGTTCGGAGCTCACCGGGCACCACCAGGACGACGCCCCCCGCGTCCAGGACGCCTACTCCGTGCGCTGCGCCCCGCAGGTCGCGGGCGCCGGCCGGGACACCCTGGCCCACGCCCGGCTCGTCGCCGAGCGCGAACTCGCCTCCGCCGTCGACAACCCCGTCGTCCTGCCCGACGGCCGGGTGGAGTCCAACGGCAACTTCCACGGCGCGCCGGTGGCGTACGTCCTCGACTTCCTCGCCATCGCCGTGGCCGACCTCGGCTCCATCGCCGAGCGCCGTACCGACCGGCTGCTCGACAAGAACCGCAGCCACGGCCTGCCGCCGTTCCTCGCCGACGACGCCGGCGTGGACTCGGGGCTGATGATCGCCCAGTACACGCAGGCCGCCCTGGTCAGCGAGATGAAGCGGCTCGCGGTCCCCGCCTCCGCCGACTCGATTCCCTCCTCCGCCATGCAGGAGGACCACGTCTCCATGGGCTGGTCCGCGGCGCGCAAGCTGCGCACGGCCGTCGGGAACCTGGCCCGGGTCCTCGCGATCGAGCTGTACGCCGCGGCCCGCGCCGTCGAGCTGCGCGAGGGGCTGACCCCGGCCCCAGCGACGCGCGCCGTGATCGAGGCCGCGCGGGAGGCGGGGGTGCGCGGGCCCGGCCCGGACCGGTTCCTGGCGCCCGACCTCGCCGCCGCGGAGGCCTTCGTGCGCGACGGCGGACTCGTCGCCGCGGTGGAGACGGTCACCGGCCCGCTGCGCTGAGCCGTCCGGGGCCCCGTCCGGCGACGGGGTCCCGGCACCTCCGCGCCCCCGCCGGAAGAAGAGGTCCGGTGGGACCGGCGTCAGAATCCGAGGCGTTCCCGGCGCACCGAATAGACCACGAACCCGGCCCCCACCGCGAGGAACAGCGTGCCGCCCATCACGTAGGGGGTGGTGTCGAAGCTGCCCGTGTCGGCGAGTTCGGTGCCGTCGCCCGACTGCTCGCCGGACACCTCCGTGGCCGTGGACGCGGCCCTGGCCTGCACCGTGACCTGTGTCGTCGGCGCCGCCGGGGCGGCCTCTCTCGCCGGCGCCCCCACCGTCGCGTTCGCGGACGGGACGAACCACAGGGCGCCCAGCAGGGTCCCCGCGGCGGTGGCGGTCAGCAACGTACGGCGAGCGGATGACACGGAATATCGATCCCCTTGTGGCGCTGGCGAATTGGCCGTGTGAGGCGATGTTAGTGAAGGTGGCGGGTCACAGGAAAGTCACGGGACGTTTGAGCCGTACGCTCCCCGCATGAGTACTGAAGAGACATCACGATTCGTCCGCCTTCGCGTGGAGCTCGTCCTGGAGATCGACGACGAGGAGGCCGTGAGCCGGGCCGCCCGGCGCCGCCTCAGCGACGAGACCGAAAACGGTGACATGTCCGCGGAAGAACGGGTACACGCCCAGCAGGCTGTGACGGAAGACACCGCGGAAGCCCTCGCCTACCTCGTGGACCCGTTCGCGCTGGTGGCGGAGGTGCCGGGGGTCGAACTGCAGCAGGCCTCCTGGTCCGGCGAGCGGATCGAGTACGACCCCGACGCTCCGGACTGGGACGTCGACGAGGATGATGTCGACGAGGACCACGACGACGAAGGGGGCGGCGACGGCGCCACGGAGTACCGCGGTCACCCCGGCTGACGCCGCCCGGATCACGGCGACCCCGGGGGCAACCGCGACCCGGGGTTCCGTCGTCTCACTTCACGCACCGGCCCGGACCGGCGGACGTGGCGTGTCCCACAGCCGCGCGGCCCGGGAACGGGACGAACCGGTCGTAACGTTGATGGTTCTCAGCGGGGGACTCGGGGTCATGGGGATTCGGCGACGATGGAGAAATGTGTGATGACGAACAGTAAGCGGCGCAAGTGTCTGATGACCGCGTCCGCGCTGCTCGGTGGTGTCCTGATGCTCACGGCGTGCTCCGGCGGCGACGCGGACGCCACCGACGCGAACAAGGGCGCCTCGCAGGCCGGCGCCGACAAGGCGGCGGCCCAGCAGACCTCTGAGGCCCAGATCAAGATCACACCCGCCGACGGCTCCGACAACGCCTCCATCAACAACGCCGCCGCCGTCACCGTCGCCAAGGGCACGCTGACCGAGGTGACGATGACCACCACCGACGGCGAGACCGTCGAGGGCCGGATATCCGCCGACAAGAAGAGCTGGAAGCCCAGCGGCCAGCTCGAGCGGGCCACGACCTACCGCATCGCGGCGACCGCCACGGACGCCAAGGGCCGCGCCGCCCACGAGAACGCCTCGTTCACCACGGTCGCCCCCGCGCACAGCTTCATCGGCAGCTTCACGCCGGACAACGGCTCCACGGTCGGCGTCGGCATGCCCGTGTCGATCAACTTCGACAAGGCGATCACCAACAAGGCGGCCGTCCAGAAGGGCGTCACCGTCACCTCCAGCAGCGGCCAGGAGGTCGCCTGCCACTGGTTCAACGCCAACCGCATGGACTGCCGGCCCGAGGAGTACTGGACGGAGAACTCCACCGTCACGCTGAAGCTCGCGCTCGACGGCGTCGAGGGCGCCCAGGGCGTCTACGGCGTGCAGCAGAAGACGGTCACCTTCCACATCGGCCGCAACCAGGTCTCCTACGTCGACGCGAAGACCAAGCAGATGAAGGTCACGCAGGACGGCAAGGTCGTCAAGACCATCCCGATCTCCGCCGGCTCGCCCGACAACAAGACGTACCAGGGCCAGATGGTGATCTCCGAGAAGTTCAAGGAGACCCGGATGAACGGCGCGACCGTCGGCTTCACGGACGACGACGGCAAGGGCGAGTACGACATCAAGGACGTGCCGCACGCCATGCGCCTGAGCACCTCCGGCACCTTCATCCACGGCAACTACTGGGGCTCCCCCTCCGTCTTCGGCAACGTCAACACCAGCCACGGCTGCGTGGGCCTGCAGGACAAGAAGGGCGCGAACGACCCCAGCACGCCGGCCGCGTGGTTCTACGAGAACTCGATCGTCGGTGACGTCGTCGTCGTCTCCAACACCGGTGACAAGACCGTCGCTCCCGACAACGGCCTCAACGGCTGGAACATGAGCTGGTCCGAGTGGAAGGCCGGCTCCGCCGTCTGACCGCCCCTCACCCCCTCGCCGATGCCGCCTCCTTCGAGGCGGCATCGGTGTCTTCCCGAAGGGGGGCGGCGCCCGGCGTCCCGCGAGCGTCCGCCGGGCGACAGGCGCCCGGCGCGGCGCCCCGCCGCCCAGTCAGCTCACGGTGCCCGCCCGGGTGGCGTCCGTCCCCCAGCTCGCCAGCAGGCGCAGGGCCTCCGCCGACGGGGAGGCCGGCTCGGCGTGGTACACGATCATGGACTGCTCGCTGTCGTCGGAAAGCCGGAACGAGTCGTAGTACAGGACCAGTTCGCCGACGAGCGGATGACGCAGGTGCTTGACGCCGTGGCTCTTCTCCTTGACGTCGTACTTGGCCCACAGCCGGCGGAAGTCCTCGCTCTTGACCGACAGCTCGCCCACCAGCGCCGACAGCCGCGGGTCGTCCGGATAGCAGCCCGCCTCCATGCGCAGCGCGCAGACGATGTCGATCGCCTTCTGCTCCCAGTCCACGTACAGATCGCGGTAGTAGGCGTCGAGGAAGACCAGCCGCGCCCAGTTGCGTTCCTGCACGGGCCGGTCCGACCAGTCGCCGAAGACCGCCGCCGTCATCCGGTTCCAGGCCAGGATCTCCGCCCGCCGGCCCACGACGTAGGCCGGTACGCCGTCCAGCGTGTCCAGCAGCCGGCGCAGCGACGTCCGCACCTGCTGGGTGCGCACCGCCGCCTTCTTCTTGTGCTTCGGCTTCGGCTTCGCCAGGTGCGTCAGGTGCGCGTGCTCGGCGTCGGTGAGACGCAGCGCGCGGGCGATGGAGTCGAGCACCTCGGCCGACACGTTCCGCCCGTTGCCCTGCTCCAGGCGCGTGTAGTACGCCACCGACACCCCGGCCAGCCGGGCCAGCTCCTCCCGGCGCAGCCCCGGCACCCTGCGCTGCCGGCCGTAGTCCGGCAGGCCGACGTCCTGCGGCGTCAGCCGGGCGCGCCGGGTACGCAGGAACTCGCTGAGCTCGGCCCGCCGGTCCAGCCCCGCACCGGTGTCCCCACCGGCTCCCGCGGAGGTGCCTGCGGCGCCGCCGGGGGCCGGCTCCGGCGCGGTGTCGGGCTGTGTGTCCATACGTCCAGTATTCACGGTCGTACGCACCCGAGCCTGACCCCGCCAGTGGTACGCACCGGCAACGTAGGCAAAGGCGGGGCCTGGGTGGATCCCCGATCGCCGGGCAGTCTGGAGACCGTACCCGGCCGGAAGGCGGCCGGGAATTGACAACACCGAGGAGAGCCCCCCGGCATGACCACTGTCGCCGCGTACGCCGCACCCGCCGCCAAGGCTCCGCTGGAGCGCACCACCATCGAGCGCCGTGCCGTCGGCGAGTTCGATGTGGAGATCGACATCAAGTTCGCCGGTATCTGCCACTCCGACATCCACCAGGCCCGCGAGGGCTGGGGTGAGGCGATCTTCCCGATGGTCCCGGGCCACGAGATCGCCGGTGTCGTCTCCGAGGTGGGACCGGGCGTGACCAAGTTCCAGGTCGGCGACCGCGTGGGCGTCGGCTGCATGGTCGACTCCTGCCGCGAGTGCGACAACTGCACGGCAGGCCTGGAGCAGTACTGCGCCAAGGGCGCGACGATGACGTACAACGCCATCGGCCGGGACGGGCAGCCCACCCACGGCGGCTACTCGGAGAAGATCGTCGTCGACGAGAACTACGTCGTGCGCATCCCCGACGGCCTGTCCCTCGACGTCGCCGCGCCGCTGCTGTGCGCCGGCATCACCACGTACTCCCCGCTCCGGCACTGGAACGCCGGTCCGGGCAAGAAGGTCGCCGTCCTCGGTATGGGCGGCCTCGGCCACATGGCCGTGAAGATCGCGCACGCGCTCGGCGCCGAGGTGACCGTCCTGTCCCAGTCGCTGCGCAAGAAGGACGACGGGCTGAAGCTGGGCGCCGACCACTACTACGCCACCAGCGACCCGAAGACCTTCGAGGAGCTCGCGGGCACCTTCGACCTGATCGTCTCCACGGTCTCCGCCCCGCTCGACTTCGGCGCGTTCCTGTCGCTGCTGCGCACGGACGGCGCCCTGGTCAACGTGGGCGCCCCCGAGGAGCCCATCTCCCTCAACCTGTTCTCGGTCATCGGCGGCCGCAGGACGCTGGCCGGCTCCAGCATCGGCGGCATCGCCGAGACCCAGGAGATGCTCGACTTCTGCGCCGAGCATGGCATCGGCGCCGAGATCGAGCTCATCCGCGCCGAGGAGATCAACGAGGCGTACGAGCGGGTCCTCGCCAGCGACGTCCGCTACCGCTTCGTGATCGACACGGCGACCATCTGAGCCGGACGGCGACGCCCGGCGGCACTCCGCGAGGCGGGGTGCCGCCGGGCCGGCGGTCCCGTCTCGACCCGTACCCGGGCGCACGGGCGACAAGGTGGCGGAGGCTCATCCAATCCCACGGCTCGCACCATCGGCCACTTGCTTGTGGCCTGGGCGGGCGCGAACCCGGTGGGCAGGACGCCCCCGGATCGGACCGGGCCCCCGGCCTGCGGAGACGGGGCCGGATTGCTACAGCGAGTCGAACGGCGGCACGATGCGGACAACGATGATCAGGGGGTCCCGCGGTGCCACCAGGAAGTAGAACCAGCCTCCGGCAGCGTCCAAGCGGCGTAGGCCGCCCGGCCGGGGACCGTTGCCGAGATCGCTGACGTCGATGCCCGTACTGGCGAGCTCGACCAACTGGCCGGCCAGACGTTCCACTTCCGCCACCACGTGAGCAGGCACGCCGCCCGCGACGTGGGCGTGGTCGGGGTCGTACTCCCAGCGCCAGTCCGTGCTCACCGGGCCGGGAGGCCGATGGCGGCGTGGGCTTCGTCCAGGATCCGCCCGATCTCGGAGGCGGCGCATCGTGCCTCGGCGGCGTCGCCCGACTCGGCGGCGTCTTCACAGCGCCGGAGCGCCGCTGCCAGGCGAGGCTGGCGCTGGATGTGGACGTAGACCGCCCACTGGGCGACGAACCGCTGGAGCGGCCCCAGGTCCGAGCCCTGCCGGGACTGGTCGGCAGCCTGGTCCAGCTCACGGGTGAAGGCCGGAAGGGCGGCAGGCGCGATCTGACGAATGGCCTGCCGCAGTGCGGCGACCGTGGCAGGGGGCTGGGGGATGAGCGGTTGCCCAGCGGCGGAGGTGGTCATGGCTGCTCCCATGGGCATGATTCTGATCCCGCGCCTCAGCGTATCGGGCATGGGTCTTTCCGCACCGCTCGAACGAGTGAGGGAGAAGCGATCCTGCAGCCGAGGCCGTCCCCTCGGACCGGATGAGGGGACGACCTCGGCTGCAGTCGACGGGGCGACGCGTGTCGTTCGGGGCGCCTCACGTCCGCCGGCGACGCCGCGGTTCCCGGTTTGTCGGGTGGTCTACCGGTCCGTGACCTCGGGGGCGGGCGCGACCCCGGTCGGGCAGGACGCGCCCCAGTTCGTCTCGAACGGCTCGGCCAGCTCGACGCCTGTCCCGCCGAGGCCGCAGTAGCCCGCCGGGTTCTTGTCCAGGTACTGCTGGTGGTAGGCCTCAGCCGCGTAGAACGGGCGGCCGGCGGCCGGGAGGATCTCCGTGGTGATCGTGCCGTAGCCGGAGGAGGTCAGGACCTCCTGGTAGGCGGCGCGGGAGGCCTCCGCCGTCTCCGCCTGGGCGGGGGTGTGGGTGTAGATCGCGGAGCGGTACTGGGTGCCCACGTCGTTGCCCTGGCGGAAGCCCTGCGTGGGGTTGTGGGACTCCCAGAAGGTCTTCAGCAGCTGCGCGTAGGAGATGACCTTCGGGTCGTAGACCACGCGGACCGCCTCCGTGTGGCCGGTCAGGCCCGAGCACACCTCCTCGTAGGTGGGGTTCTCGGTGTAGCCGCCCTGGTAGCCGACGAGGGTGGTCCACACACCGGCCGGCAGCCGCCAGAACGCGCGCTCCGCGCCCCAGAAGCAGCCCAGGCCGAAGTCGGCGATCTCCAGGCCCTCGGGGTACGGGCCGCGCAGCGGGGTGCCGAGGACCGTGTGGCGCTCCGGGACCGTGAACGCCGGCTCCGGGCGGCCCTTCAGCGCCTGCTCGGGCGTGGGCAGGACGGGTGTACGGCCGAACAGCATGAGCGGGCTCCTTCGTCTTGTCGCCTGCTTCCCCGGTCGCCCGGTGTCACGACCTGGAGGTGGCTTCAGGTTGAACGAATCGGGGGCGTCCGGCATTCCGCCTCCGCCTCCGCCCCCGCCCCCGCCGTCGGCACGTGGCGGCGGTGCGCTCCTCGTGCCCCGAGCTCTCAGTGGAGCAGTGTCGCCGGGCTGCCGCCGTTGGCCTCGTAGCCCGCCACGGCCAGGGCCCGGTAGACGGCGAACTCCGCGGCCGGGTCCTCGGACAGGCTCCACGGCAGGGCGCCCACGTGGCCGTCGACGTGTATCAGCTGGCCCATGGCCTCCGCCCAGCGCTCGGACCGCACCAGGAAGAAGACCAGCAGGTGACGGACGTGCGCCGCCACCGGGTCGTCGGAACGGGCCGACTGGGCGGCGAAGAGGGCGCCGTGGATCGCCTTCGTCACGACCTCGCTCCGGTAGAAGCCGCTGACCAGGTTCACCTCGGGGAGGTGCTCGAAGACCGCGAAGAGGGGCATGGCCGCCAGGAGCGAACCCCGGGGAGCGCGGGCGGCGGCCGCCTGGGCGAACTCCATGGCCAGCTCCCGCGAGCCGTGCCACTTCTCGCACCAGTAGTGCAGGGCGGCCAGGTGCGCGCCCATGTGGGCCGGCGCCCGGTCCAGGATCTTCAGCCAGAGCTTCTCGAACTCGCCCCGCGAGTACGCCAGTCCGCGCGCCACCGACAGCTCGACGATGTACGGGACGGGGTCGCCGGGGGCCAGCAGTGCCGCCTGGCCGCACGCGTCCCGGGCCTCTTCCATGATGATCCGGAACTCGTCCGTCCCCGGTGCCGACGTCCGCCAGGCCTGCTGCACCAGGAACTCGGCGTGCACCGCCGCACCGCCCGGGTCCTTGGGCGCCTCGGCCCGCCACACCCTGAGCCACTGCCCGCCGGGCGTCTCGCCTACCCCGCCCGGCCGCTCCTGCAGTTCCAGCGCCGCGGCACCGGCGAAGGCCTGCACGCGCTGCCAGCGCAGCTCGCCCTCCGCCTCCGTGCCCGCGAGGAGCTGGGACGCGGCGCGGTAGTCCTGGGTGCGCCGCACCACGTCCAGGACGTCGAGCAGGTCCTGGTCCGGGCCGGGCAGGCGGACGTCCAGCTCCTCCTGGCGGACGAAGCCGTAGGTCGCCGGGTCCGCTGCGTCCGGGTGTCCGGGCGGCACCTGCTCGATGACGCCGCGCCGGCGCCTGAGCAGGGGAAGCAGCACGAAGCCCAGCATGACCAGCGCCATCAGGACCCAGAGAATCTCCATGTCCCCAGCGTTCCAGACCGTGCCGGCAATTGGCCAACCCGTGCCGCGAACCTGTGGAAAACGGCCGGGCGGGCGCCCTTCCGGCGGCGGGCGGCGAGGGCCGGCGGATCGTCCGAACGGCTCGCGCAACGGGGTGCCCGGGCTGGGGCGACCGGGACGTCCGAGCCGGGGGCGACGGGTTCCCGGGCTCAGGTCGACGGGGTGTCCGGCCTCAGGGCGGGGGGCCCAGCGGGGCGCGGCGAGCGGACCGTCCGGTGGGGGCGGCGCCGCGCGCCCGGCGGCGCCGTGCGCCACTCGCTCCGCGGGCGCACTACCCTCGGTGCCCATGAGCGACAGGCACATCAGTCAGCACTTCGAGACCCTCGCGATCCACGCGGGCAACACCGCCGACCCGGCGACCGGCGCGGTCGTCCCGCCGATCTACCAGGTCTCGACCTACAAGCAGGACGGCGTGGGCGGCCTGCGCGGCGGTTACGAGTACAGCCGCAGCGCCAACCCGACCCGCACGGCCCTCGAGGAGAACCTCGCCGCCCTGGAGGGCGGCCGCCGCGGCCTCGCGTTCGCGTCCGGACTGGCGGCCGAGGACTGCCTGCTGCGTACGCTGCTCTCGCCCGGTGATCACGTCGTCATCCCCAACGACGCGTACGGCGGAACGTTCCGTCTCTTCGCCAAGGTCGTCGCCCGGTGGGGCGTGGAGTGGTCGGTCGCGGACAGCAGCGACCCGGCAGCTCTGCGTGCCGCCATGACTCCGAAGACCAAGGTCGTGTGGGTGGAGACCCCCTCCAACCCGCTGCTCGGCATCACCGACATCGCCGCCGTCGCCCAGGTCGCCCGGGACGGCGGCGCCAGGCTCGTCGTCGACAACACCTTCGCGACGCCGTACCTGCAGCAGCCCCTCAGCCTGGGGGCGGACGTGGTCGTGCACTCGCTGACCAAGTACATGGGCGGCCACTCCGACGTCGTCGGCGGCGCGCTGATCGTGGACGACGCGGCGCTGGGCGAGGAGCTGGCGTTCCACCAGAACGCGATGGGCGCGGTCGCGGGACCGTTCGACTCCTGGCTGGTGCTGCGCGGCACCAAGACCCTCGCGGTGCGCATGGACCGGCACAGCGAGAACGCCACGAAGGTCGCCGACCTGCTGTCGCGGCACCCGCGCGTGACGAGCGTCCTCTACCCGGGCCTGCCCGAGCACCCCGGTCACGAGATCGCCGCGAAGCAGATGAGGGCGTTCGGCGGCATGGTGTCCTTCCGCGTCGAGGGCGGCGAGGAGGCGGCCGTCGAGGTCTGCAACCGCGCCCAGGTCTTCACGCTCGGCGAGTCGCTCGGCGGTGTCGAGTCGCTCATCGAGCACCCGGGACGCATGACGCACGCCTCCGCGGCCGGTTCCGCCCTGGAGGTCCCCGGCGACCTGGTCCGCCTCTCCGTGGGCATCGAGAACGCCGACGACCTGCTGGAGGACCTGAAGCAGGCCCTCGGCTAGCAGGTGCGCCCGCCGTCGGCCCGGCCCTCCCCGTCGCGTCCGGGCAGAGCCGGGCCGCCGCCTGCGCGGTCCGCCCATCCCCGCCCGCCGGGAAGACGGCGACGGCGACGGCGACGGCGCCGACACGGTGGCTGTGGCTCTGCGGCGACGGTGACGACAGACGACGACGGCCGCGGCGACGACGGTGACACCCACACCTACACGGTCACGGCGGTGGGCGGCGGCCGTGCCGGGAGGAGCGCGGTCGTCGCCCGTCTCACCAGCCGGTCACGGGCGGAGTCGTCTGCGACGGCGGCTCCGCCCACGGCCGGGCCGTCAGGGCCCACACGGCGGAGGCCACGCAGGCGGCGAGCAGCAGCAGCCCCATCACCCGGAGCGCGAGCGTCCGGCGGCGCAGCACGCGCCCGCCGCGCCGTACGGCCTCCGCGCACAGATCCGGCGGTACCGGGGGTGAGGACTGCTCCAGCATCCGCCGCACGGCCGCCTCACGCTCCGCCCGGTTCACACCGGCCACCCCCTCGGCCACCCTCACGAGCCCACCCACCACACCGTCGTCGTCGGCGCGCCGCGCTCCCGCGCCCCGTCACGGCGAAGCCACCCTCCGGCCGCGGACGCCCGGCGCGGGAGGGGCGTGGGAGGCGCGGGGCGCGCGGGTGAGGGTGACGGTCGCGCGTTCGCAGAGGGTGCGGACCCGGTCCGTGGGCAGACCGAGCAGCGCCGCCGCCTGCTCCTCGGCGACGCCTTCGTACAGTCTGAGGACGAGGAGCAGGCGCTCCTGGGGACTCAGGGCGGCCAGCACGCCGACGTGCTGCGGGCGGGAGCGGCCGGGGCCGCCGTGCCGGGGGCCGGGCCGGTGCCACGCCTCGCGCCAGAAGCGGGTGGCCAGGTGCCGGCGGGCCCGGTCGTAGGGGTCCTCGCCGCGCAGCCGGTCCCAGTCCGCGTACGTGCGCGCGAGGGCCAGGGTCAGCAGGCGCCGCGCGCGCGGGTTGTCGTCCAGGGCCTCCGCGGTGAGCAGGGTGGCGGTGTGCAGCATCCGGCCCGCCGCTCCGGCGACGAAGGCCTCGAACTCGCCGTCCCGGCGAGCCCCGTGGGACGCCTGCCGTCTCCGCACCGCGCCTCCCCGCCGAGGGCGACCTCCGAAAGGGGACCCCGTGCGCGTGCGGACCGCGCGGCCGCGCACGACGGGGACCCGGTCCCATCTGAGGCCAGGCGCGGCCCCGGGTCAAGAGCCGCGGCAGCGGGTCAGGACGCCGGCGGGGTGTCCGTGCCCGGCGTGCCCTGGGCCGCCTGGCGGGCGGAGAGGGCCCGGTTGAAGCGCGTGAGCAGGGCGCAGAAGGTCTCGCGGTCCTCGGGCGTCCAGTCGTGGGTCAGCTCGGCCATCAGCCGGCGCCGGGACGAGCGCACCTCCTCCAGCCGCGCCAGCCCGCGCGGGGACAGCTGCAGGACGACCGCCCGCCCGTCCTCCGGGTGCGAGGTCCGCTTGACGAGCCCGGTGTCGACGAGGGGAGCCACCTGCCGGGTGACCGTGGAGGAGTCGATGCCCATGCTGGCGGCGAGCGCCTTGACGCCCATCGGGCCCTCGGTGTCGAGGCGGTTGAGCAGCAGGTAGGCGGCGCGGTCCATGGAGTTGCGCACCTGCCCGACCCCGCCGAGCCGGGTCTGTTCGGCACGGCGGGCGAACAGTGCCACCTCGTGCTGCAGCGTGTCGAGAAGACCGGGATCACCGACGGTCGTCATGTCCATCGACATTTCAGGTGTGGGCATGGCCGGGGGCTCACTTCATGAAGGGGGTGCTGGGTTGGGGGACAGGGTACGCGGCCGGGTGGCGGGGCGTACCGGCGCTGCGGGAACCCGTCCCGGAGGTTGGTCACACCGCCGTTTCGCGCCGGTGAACTGCGAGACTGGCGTCATGAACTACCGCACGGCCGACATCCTGCCGCTCGTCACCCTCGACGACGTCCGCGGCGCCCAGAAGATGCTCTCGGGTGTCGCACGGGTGACCGCGATGGAGGGCAGCAGGCACCTGTCCCGCCTCGTGGGCGCGCCGGTGCAGCTCAAGTGCGAGAACCTGCAGCGTACGGGGTCGTTCAAGCTGCGCGGCGCCTATGTGCGCATCGCCGGGCTGCTGCCCGAGGAGCGTGCGGCCGGGGTGGTGGCCGCGAGCGCCGGGAACCACGCGCAGGGCGTCGCCCTGGCGTCGTCGCTGCTCGGTGTGCACGCCACGGTGTTCATGCCGAGGAGCGCGCCGCTGCCCAAGATCAGTGCCACCCGTGAGTACGGGGCCGAGGTGCGCCTGCACGGCCAGGTGGTCGACGAGACGCTGGCCGCGGCCCAGGAGTACGCGGCGGCGACCGGCGCGGTGTTCATCCACCCGTTCGACCACCCCGACGTCATCGCGGGCCAGGGCGTGGTCGGGCTGGAGATCCTGGAGCAGTGCCCGGAGGTGCGCACGGTCGTGGTCGGCGTCGGCGGCGGGGGGCTCGCGGCCGGTGTCGCCGTGGCGGTGAAGGGACTGCGGCCGGACGTGCGGATCGTCGGGGTGCAGGCGGCGGGCTCGGCGGCGTACCCGCCCTCGCTCGAGGCCGGGCGCCCGGTGTCGATCGAGCACCCGGTGACGATGGCCGACGGCATCAGGGTCGGGCGGCCGGGCGCCGTGCCCTTCGGGCTCGTCCGCGACCTGGTGGACGAGGTGCGCACGGTCAGTGAGGACGCGCTGTCCGCCGCGCTGCTGCTGTGCCTGGAGCGGGCGAAGCTGGTGGTCGAGCCGGCGGGGGCCAGTCCGGTGGCGGCGCTGCTGAGCGACCCGCACGCCTTCGAGGGGCCGGTGGTGGCGGTGCTGTCCGGCGGCAACGTCGATCCGGTGCTGCTGCAGCGCGTGCTGCGGCACGGCATGGCCGCGCAGGGCCGCTACCTGGCCGTCCGGCTGCGTCTGCCGGACCGGCCCGGCGCGCTCGCGACGCTTCTCGGGGTGTTGTCAGTGGCCGACGCTAACGTCCTCGACGTGAGCCATGTACGGACCGATCCACGGCTCGGGTTCACGGAGGCGGAGGTGGAGCTGCATCTGGAGACGAAGGGTCCGGCGCACTGCGCCGAGGTGGACCAGGCACTGCGCGACGCCGGCTACACGGTCATCGACTGAGTCCGCCGGTGCCGCACGGGCCGCGGCGGGCAGCGGCCG
Organism: Streptomyces sp. NPDC046831; assembly: GCF_040645305.1. Taxonomy (NCBI): domain Bacteria; kingdom Bacillati; phylum Actinomycetota; class Actinomycetes; order Kitasatosporales; family Streptomycetaceae; genus Streptomyces; species Streptomyces sp. NPDC046831. The sequence goes on from NZ_JBEYXZ010000007.1 coordinate 175,198, forward strand.
GGGCGCGCCCCGGCCGGGGGCGCGGTGCGACGCCCTCTGCCCCGGCGCGGCCCGCGTGTGCCGCCTGCCGGCGACGTCGGTCCGCGGGACGGGCAGCGCCTCCTTCGTCACTGGTTCGGGAAAGTCCGTCGACAGACGCGATACATCGCGTTACTGTGTGGCGCGCACCACTCCGCTGGTGTCTCAATACGCGCGAACCCAGACTTTTTCAACCGAATTCCTGCGACCCACGACCACGACCAAGGACGGGGAGACTCACATGCCAGGTGCCATCCATGCCGAAGGCCTGGTGAAGACCTTCGGTGACGTAAGGGCTCTGGACGGCATCGACCTCGACGTGCCCGAGGGCACGGTGCTGGGGCTGCTCGGGCCCAACGGCGCGGGCAAGACGACCGCCGTCCGCTGCCTGACGACCCTGCTGCGCCCCGACAGCGGCCGGGCCGTCGTCGCGGGCCTGGACGTGATGACCCAGCCCAACGAGGTACGGCGCTCGATCGGGCTGTCCGGCCAGTTCGCCGCGGTCGACGAATACCTGACCGGCCGCGAGAACCTCCAGATGGTGGGGCAGCTCTACCAGATGAGGGCCGGGGCGGCGAAGGCCCGGGCCGCGGAGCTGCTGGAGCAGTTCAACCTGGCGGACGCCGCCGACCGGCCCGCGAAGACGTACTCCGGCGGTATGCGCCGCCGGCTGGACCTCGCGGCCGCGCTCGTGGTCTCCCCGCCGGTGATGTTCATGGACGAGCCGACGACCGGACTCGACCCGCGCAACCGCCAGCAGCTGTGGGAGGTCATCAAGCAGCTCGTCTCCGGCGGCACGACGCTGCTGCTGACCACGCAGTACCTCGAAGAGGCCGACCACCTCGCACACGACATCGCGGTCGTCGACCACGGCCGGGTCATCGCCCGCGGCACGTCCGACGAGCTCAAGGCCCGCACGGGCGGGGAGCGCGTGGAGGTCGTGGTGCACGAGCGCGCGCACACGGCCACCGCGGCCGAGGTGCTGCGCGGCTTCGGCAAGGGGGACGTGACCACCGAGGAGCACACCCGCCGCCTCACGGTGCCCGTCACCGGCGGCGCGAAGCTGCTGGCCGAGGTCATCCGCGAGCTGGACGCCCGCGGCATCGAGATCGACGACATCGGTCTGCGCCGCCCCACCCTCGACGACGTGTTCCTGTCCCTGACCGGTCACGTCGCCGAATCGAAGGACGCCTTCGACGACCACGACGACCACGACGACCACGACGGCGGCGCGGCCACCAGGGACCGCCGGCGCAAGAAGGAGACCGCCCAGTGAGCGCCCTCACCGACACCGCGCGCACCGCCGCGCCCGGCAACGCCGTCAGCCAGTCCGTCCGCGACTCGCTGGTCGTGGCCAAGCGCAACCTGATCCGGATGTCGCGGATCCCCGAGATGGTCATCTTCGGGCTCATCCAGCCGATCATGTTCGTGGTGCTGTTCTCGTACGTCTTCGGCGGTTCGATGCGCATCGGCGACACCACGGACCCCGAGGCCTACCGGAACTTCCTGATGGCGGGCATCTTCGCGCAGACGGTCACGTTCGCCACCGCCGGCGCCGGGGCGGGCATCGCCGACGACATGCACAAGGGGCTGATCGACCGCTTCCGCTCGCTGCCCATGGCGCGGGGCGCCGTGCTGACCGGCCGCACCTTCGCCGACCTGGTGCAGACGGCGCTGACCCTGCTGGTCCTCGCCGTGGTCGCCCTGCTGGTCGGCTGGCGCGTCGGGTCGAACGGCGAGACGAACGTCGGCAAGGCGCTCGGCGCCTTCGGCCTGCTGCTCCTCCTCGGCTACGCCTTCACCTGGATCGGCGCCCTGATCGGCCTGTCGGTCCGCACGCCGGAGGCGGCCACGTCGGGCGGGCTGATCTGGCTCTTCCCGGTCACGTTCATCTCGAACGCCTTCGTGGACTCGAGCAACATGACCCCCTGGCTGCGGCACATCGCCGAGTGGAACCCGTTCAGCGCCACGGTGCAGGCCTGCCGGGTGCTGTTCGCCAACCCCGGCCAGTCGCAGTCGGACGCCTGGCCCATGCAGCACCCGGTCTGGGCCTCGCTGATCTACTCGGCCGTCATCATCGTCGTCTTCCGCACCCTCGCCGTACGGAAGTACCGCTCGGCCGGCGCCTAGAGCGGAGGAGCGCCCGCCGGGACGTCCGGTGGCGGACATGGTGGAGCCCCCGGCGAGGGATTCGCGCCGGGGGCTCGTCGAAGGGGCGCAGGCGATGCGCGGGGCCGGTCCCGTGACCGGCCGGACTCAGCCCGTGTAGGGCTCGGCCTTCAGGATCCTGACGGAGGCCTTCTTGCCGTTGGGCAGCTCGTACTCCGCGTCCTCGCCGACCTTGTGGCCGATCACGCCGGCGCCGAGCGGCGACTGCGGCGAGTAGGTCTCGATGTCGGCGCTCGCGTACTCGCGCGAGGCGAGCAGGAAGGTCAGGGTGTCGTCCTCGTCGCCGTCGAAGGCGATCGTGACGACCATGCCGGGCGCGACGGCACCGTCCGCGGCCGGCGGTTCGCCGACCTTGGCGTTCTCGAGGAGCTGGGTCAGCTGGCGTACGCGGAGCTCCTGCTTGCCCTGCTCCTCCTTGGCCGCGTGGTACCCGCCGTTCTCGCGCAGGTCGCCCTCCTCGCGCGCGGCCGCGATCTTGGCGGCGATCTCCGTGCGCGCAGGACCAGTAAGGTACTCAAGCTCGTCCTTGAGCTTGTTGTACGCCTCCTGGGTCAGCCAGGTGACGTTCTCGCTGGTCTGGGTCACAGGTGCTCCTCGTCGGTGCTGGGAATACAAAGCATCGCCCTACCCAGAAGGATGTTCACTCATGGATGGGCGAAACCACGAGCCTAACAATTCACGGCCCGAAGGGGGAGGACATAAGCCCACAGACTGGCGTCAACACAGCTCGGCGACTACGTATTCCGGCTGAGGCGGTGCGTCAGCCGGCGTGGCAGCCGAGCAGTTCGGCCGTGCTTCCCCGCGCTGTCGTACGCAGCGTGACGACCTTGTCGATCCGGGTGGCGTGCTCGTCGAAGCGGAAGTCCGCGCGGCCCACCTCGGAGCGGTTCTCGTCCTGCGAACGCAGCGTGCAGTAGCCGCGCGCGTCGGCGTCCTTGCGGACCTCCAGGTGGACCCTGACCGCGTTGTCGGAGGCCTCGAAGGTGATCACCTGGCCGCTGATCTCGGTGCCGCCGACGTAGGTGTAGGCGAAGCAGCCGATCAGGGCGACGAGGACCCCGCCCAGTACGGCACCGACGATCTTGAGCGTGCGGTCGGCACGCCCGTCCGGGGAGCGGCCGTAGCGGCCCTCGGGCAGCCGGGTGCTCGCCGTGCTCATGATCGTCCTCTCGGCAGGTGCGGGACGACGGTCCCGCGGGGGCGCCCGGAGGGGCACCCCGGAATTATTCGCCCCCCGATTCGGTCACTATAGAAGCCCCCGCACCGCAGCCCGACCGCCACCCCGGAAGACGTTCCGGCGGGACGGCCCCTGTTGACTGCGCCGACACGGGCGCCGACTTACCTGAGGATTGAGCCTTGACTGACCAGCTGCGACTGATGGCCGTGCACGCGCACCCCGACGACGAGTCGAGCAAGGGCGCGGCCACCATGGCGAAGTACGTGTCCGAGGGGGTGGAGGTGCTGGTGGTGACCTGCACGGGCGGAGAGCGCGGCTCCATCCTCAACCCCAAGCTCCAGGGCGACAAGTACGTCGAGGAGCACATCCACGAGGTGCGCAAGAAGGAGATGGACGAGGCCCGGGAGATCCTCGGCGTCCGGCAGGAGTGGCTCGGCTTCGTCGACTCCGGCCTGCCCGAGGGCGACCCGCTGCCGCCGCTGCCGGAGGGCTGCTTCGCCCTGGAGGACGTCGACAAGGCGGCCGGCGAGCTGGTGAAGCAGATCCGCTCCTTCCGCCCGCAGGTGATCACCACCTACGACGAGAACGGCGGCTACCCGCACCCCGACCACATCATGACCCACAAGATCTCCATGGTGGCGTTCGAGGGCGCGGCGGACCGCGAGAAGTACCCCGAGGAGGAGTTCGGTCCCGCGTACCAGCCGCTGAAGCTGTACTACAACCAGGGCTTCAACCGCCCCCGCACGGAGGCGCTGCACCAGGCCATGCTGGACCGCGGCCTGGAGTCCCCCTACGGCGAGTGGCTCAAGCGCTGGGAGAAGTCCGGCCACAAGGAGCGCACCCTCACCACGCACGTCCCCTGCGCGGACTTCTTCGAGATCCGCGACAAGGCGCTGATCGCGCACGCCACCCAGATCGACCCCGACGGCGGCTGGTTCCGGGTGCCGATGGAGGTGCAGAAGGAGGTCTGGCCGACGGAGGAGTACGAGCTCGCGAAGTCCCTCGTCGACACCTCGCTCCCCGAGGACGACCTCTTCGCGGGCGTCCGGCGGAGCTGAGGGACAATACCTGCATGAGCGCAAGCGCGAGCCTGGCAATGACGCAGCTGGTCCACCTCGCCGAGGTCGACCAGGACAAGGTCACCCCCGGCATCCTCGGCTTCATCGTCTTCGCGGTGATGGGCCTCGCCGTGTGGGGTCTGATGAAGTCCATGAGCCGCCACATGGGCAAGGTCGACTTCAAGGAGGCCCCGGATCCGAAGGCGGAGTCCGCGGCCGCGGTGGACTCCCGGCCCCGCCGGAACTGACACGGGGCGGGCCGGGGACCGCCGCCGACGGGTCCCCGGCGCCGCCGCGCCCGCGTCCGGCCGCGCCCCGCGTGTCCCGCGCGCGGGCCGCGGCCGTGTGCCGGACCGGCCGAGGTCACGTTCCGTGCCCGCCCGGGGCGGGTGAGGCAGGATGGGGTCATGCCGAACCGACTGGCTCATGAGACGTCCCCCTACCTCCTCCAGCACGCCGACAACCCGGTGGACTGGTGGCCCTGGTCGGGCGAGGCCTTCGAGGAGGCGCGGCGGCGTGACGTGCCCGTGCTGCTGAGCGTCGGGTACAGCAGCTGCCACTGGTGCCATGTGATGGCGCACGAGTCCTTCGAGGACCGGGCCACCGCCGACTTCCTGAACGAGCACTTCGTCAGCGTCAAGGTCGACCGCGAGGAGCGCCCCGACGTCGACGCCGTCTACATGGAGGCCGTGCAGGCGGCCACGGGGCAGGGCGGCTGGCCCATGACCGTGTTCCTCACCCCCGACGCCGAGCCGTTCTACTTCGGCACGTACTTCCCGCCGGCGCCCCGCCACGGCACGCCCTCCTTCCGGCAGGTGCTGGGAGGCATCCAGCAGGCCTGGGACACCCGGCGCGGTGAGGTCACCGAGGTCGCCACGAAGATCGTGCGGGAGCTCACCGGACGCGAGCTGTCCTTCGGCGGCACGCGGGTGCCCGGCGAGGAGGAGCTCGCCCAGGCCCTCCTCGGGCTGACCCGCGAGTACGACCCGCAGCGCGGCGGTTTCGGCGGCGCGCCGAAGTTCCCGCCGTCCATGGTGATCGAGTTCCTGCTGCGCCACCACGCCCGCACCGGCTCCGAGGGCGCCCTGCAGATGGCGCAGGACACCTGCGAGCGCATGGCGCGCGGCGGGATGTACGACCAGCTCGGCGGCGGCTTCGCCCGCTACTCGGTGGACCGCGACTGGGTGGTGCCGCACTTCGAGAAGATGCTCTACGACAACGCGCTGCTGTGCCGCGTCTACGCCCACCTGTGGCGCGCCACCGGCTCGGAGGAGGCCCGCCGGGTCGCCCTGGAGACCGCCGACTTCATGGTCCGCGAACTGCGCACCGCCGAGGGCGGGTTCGCCTCGGCGCTGGACGCGGACAGCGACGACGGTACCGGCCGGCACGTGGAGGGCGTCTTCTACGTGTGGACGCCCGCGCAGCTGCGCGAGGTCCTCGGGGAGGAGGACGCCGGCCTCGCCGCCCGCTGCTTCGGCGTCACCGAGGAGGGCACCTTCGAGCACGGCGCCTCCGTCCTGCAGCTTCCGCGGCAGGCGGAGGTCTTCGACGCGCAGCGGGTGGCCTCCGTCAGGAGCCGGCTGTTCGAGGCGCGCAGCCGGCGCCCCGCTCCCGGCCGCGACGACAAGGTGGTGGCCGCGTGGAACGGGCTCGCCGTCGCCGCCCTCGCCGAGACCGGCGCCTACTTCGACCGCCCGGACCTCGTCGACGCGGCGGTCGGCGCCGCCGACCTGCTCGTACGGCTGCACCTGGACGACCACGCCCGGCTGGTCCGCACCAGCAGGGACGGCCGGGCCGGTGCGAACGCGGGCGTGCTGGAGGACTACGCGGATGTGGCGGAGGGCTTCCTCGCCCTCGCGTCCGTCACCGGGGAGGGCGTCTGGCTGGAGTTCGCGGGGCTGCTCCTCGACCACGTCCTCACCCTGTTCACCGACGACTCCGGCACCCTCTACGACACCGCGTCCGACGCCGAGCGGCTGATCCGCCGGCCGCAGGACCCCACCGACAACGCCACGCCGTCCGGGTGGACGGCCGCCGCGGGCGCCCTGCTCGGCTATGCGGCGCACACCGGTTCCGAACGCCATCGCACCGCCGCCGAGCGGGCCCTGGGCGTCGTGCAGGCGCTCGCTCCGCGTGTCCCGCGCTTCATCGGCTGGGGTCTCGCGGTCGCCGAGGCCCTGCTGGACGGGCCGCGCGAGGTGGCGGTCGTCGGCCCCGCGCTCGACGACGAGGCGACGAGGACCCTGCGCCGGACGGCGCTCCTGGGCACGGCCCCGGGAGCCGTCGTGGCCTGGGGCACGCCGGGGGGCGAGGAGTTCCCGCTCCTTGCCGACCGGCCGCTGGTGGACGGCGCGGCGACCGCGTACGTGTGCCGCAACTTCACCTGCGACGCCCCGACGACGGACCCGGACCGGCTGCGCACGGCGCTGGGCGGCTGAGCCGCGCGACGGCCCGCCGGGACGCCACGCGTCCTGCCCGGTGGGACGCCATGCCGGTGCGCGTCCCCGCCCGCCGGGAGGGGTCCGCGCGTGCGGGACGTCAGCCGGGCGCGCGGGTCGACGGCGGCCCCGCGTACTCGGCGAGGGCGCGCTCCACGATGGCCTCCAGGCGGTCGTGGTGGGCGCCCTTCCAGTAGGCGCGGCCGCAGTCGCGGCACTGGGCGAAGACGTCGTACGTGCGGTGGGTGCCGTGTTCGAGCTGCGGGGCGACCTCCTCCTTGGTGGCCTCCCGCAGCAGCCCGTTGCACGCGGTGCAGCGGGTCCAGGGCAGCAGCCGGGGGTGGAAGCGGCCGAGGACGTCGCGCAGCTGGTCCTCGGGGCGGGTGCTGTAGACGAAGGCGCCCGCCCACAGCTCACGGCGGCGCAGCAGCCCCCGGTCTCGGCTGAGCATGACCCGCCTCTCGGCCGCCGAGCGGGCGGCGAGCGCCGGGTCGCCGATGTCCGCGGACTCGTACGCCGTGTCGACGCCCAGCAGGCGCAGTCGGCGGGCGAGCGTGCCGAGATGGACGTCGAGGAGGAAGCGCAGGGGAGCGCCGGGGACGCGCTGCGGACGCTCGACGGCGCGCACCTGCACCGTCTCGGCCGCCTTCGGCACGTGCGACACCGGCACCTCGCGGCCGTCCACGACCAGCGAGCCGACCTCCGTCAGCGGTACGCCGAGGGACTCGACGACGTGCCCGAGCGTCGAGACGCCGTCGGTGACGACGGGGGTGGCGCCCCCTCGCCGGGCGTGGGGCACGAAGACGCGCAGGCCGGGCGCGAACTCCACGTGGATCTCGGGACCGTTCACCCGGCCAGGATGGCACGGAAAGCACGCCGGGAGCCCAGGGATTCGGTGCGGGGCTGTGAGGTGCCCGCCGGTGGGACCCGTCCACGCGGTCCGGCGGGCGGCGGGGGAGGCCGCGGGTCGGGTGGGCACGCGGAACGGCCACGGCCCTGACGGAGCCGTGGCCGGGGGAGTGGAGGCGACGGAGAGCTGCTACGTGTGCTGGTAGGCCACCAGCGAGATGCAGACGTAGTGGGCGACGAAGGCGGCCAGGGTGAAGGCGTGGAAGACCTCGTGGAAGCCGAACCAGCGCGGTGACGGGTTGGGCCGCTTGATGCCGTAGACCACGCCGCCCGCGCTGTAGAGCACGCCCCCGGTGATCACCAGGACGAGCACGGCGATGCCGCCGGTGCGCGCGAAGTCGGGCAGGTAGAAGACGGCCGCCCAGCCCATCGCGATGTAGCACGGGGTGTACAGCCAGCGCGGGGCACCCACCCAGAAGACGCGGAAGAGGATGCCGGCGGCGGCCGCGGCCCAGATGCCCCACAGCAGCAAGCGTCCCTGGGCGTCCGGCAGGAGCAGCAGGGTCAGCGGTGTGTAGGTGCCCGCGATGATCAGGAAGATGTTCGCGTGGTCGAGACGGCGGAGCAGGCCGTCCATGCGCGGGCTCCAGTCGCCCCGGTGGTACAGCGCGCTCACGCCGAAGAGCAGGCAGGCGGTCAGGGCGTAGATCCCGCAGGCAAGACGCCCGCGGGGGGAGTCGGCCAGCGCGGTGAGGGCCAGTCCGGCGATGAGTACGACCGGGAACATGCCGAGGTGCAGCCAGCCGCGCAGTCTGGGCTTGACCGGATGCGGCAGGGAGAGCGGCACCGGGCCGCGGCCGGCGGCCGGCGTGTCGAAAGGCTCGTCGGAAGCGGACGCAGTCATGGGCGGCATGGTACCTACGCCCCCGTAAGTCACGGGTCAGGGCATTGTCCAGGAGGGGCAACCGCAAAAACTTCTCCAGACGTGCCCAACGCGGACGCAAAAAAACACGGAAACCGTGGCGTTCCTCACTGCGCTCACCTGTGATGCCCTCTGGACAGATGGGCGGTATCGTCGGATGATCAAATGAGTGCGGTCGGCACCGGATGAGCGGCTACGAAGCATCCGGGTCGCGGCCCCCACGGGGCGACAAGGACAAAAATCCCTCATTTAGGAGCAATCGTGGCGCGCGACATCGCGGCTCCCCCCGTCATCCCGACCAACCATCAGGAACTGATCTCGTGGGTCGACGAGATCGCCGAGCTGACGCAGCCGGACAACGTGGTCTGGTGTGACGGATCCGAGGCCGAGTACGAGCGACTGTGCGAGGAGCTCGTCCGGAAGGGCACCTTCAGGAGACTCGACCCGATCAAGCGCCCCAACTCCTACGACGCGGCCTCCGACCCGACGGACGTCGCCCGCGTCGAGGACCGGACCTTCATCTGTTCCGAGAAGGAGGAGGACGCCGGTCCGACCAACCACTGGAAGGCGCCCGCGGAGATGCGGGAGATCTTCCAGGGCTCCGGCGGCCGGGGCGGCATCTTCCGCGGCTCCATGAAGGGCCGGACGATGTACGTCGTCCCGTTCTGCATGGGCCCGCTCGGGTCCCCGCTGTCCGCGATCGGCGTGGAGATCACCGACTCCGCCTACGTCGCCGTCTCCATGCGCACGATGACCCGCATGGGCCGGCCGGTGCTGGACGAGCTCGGCGACAGCGGCTTCTTCGTCAAGGCCGTCCACACCCTCGGCGCCCCGCTGGAGCCGGGACAGCAGGACGTGCCGTGGCCGTGCAACTCGACCAAGTACATCTCGCATTTCCCCGAGAGCCGGGAGATCTGGTCCTACGGCTCCGGCTACGGCGGCAACGCCCTGCTCGGCAAGAAGTGCTACGCCCTGCGCATCGCCTCCGTCATGGCGCGCGACGAGGGCTGGCTGGCCGAGCACATGCTCATCCTCAAACTCACCCCGCCGCAGGACGACCCTGCGGCCCGCAGGGCCTCGTTCGAGGGGGGTGGTGGGCGACGGGAGGGCGAACCCAAGTACGTTGCCGCCGCCTTTCCGAGTGCCTGCGGCAAGACGAACCTCGCCATGCTGGAGCCGACCATCTCCGGCTGGACCGTCGAGACCATCGGCGACGACATCGCGTGGATGCGCTTCGGCGAGGACGGCCGCCTGTACGCGATCAACCCCGAGGCCGGTTTCTTCGGCGTCGCGCCCGGCACCGGCGAGCACACCAACGCCAACGCGATGAAGACACTGTGGGGCAACGCGGTCTTCACCAACGTCGCCCTCACCGACGACAACGACGTGTGGTGGGAGGGCATGACCGAGGAGCCGCCCGCCCATCTGACCGACTGGAAGGGCAACGACTGGACGCCCGGGTCGCAGACCCCGGCCGCCCACCCCAACGCCCGCTTCACGGTCCCGGCGGCGCAGTGCCCGATCATCGCGCCGGAGTGGGAGGACCCCAAGGGCGTCCCGATCTCCGCGATCCTCTTCGGCGGCCGCCGCGCGAGCGCGGTGCCGCTGGTGACGGAGTCGTTCGACTGGAACCACGGTGTCTTCCTCGGCGCGAACGTGGCGTCGGAGAAGACCGCCGCGGCCGAGGGCAAGGTCGGCGAGCTGCGCCGCGACCCGTTCGCCATGCTGCCGTTCTGCGGCTACAACATGGGCGACTACATGGCCCACTGGATCGAGGTGGCCCAGGGCAGGGACCAGTCCAAGCTGCCGAAGATCTACTACGTCAACTGGTTCCGCAAGAACGACGAGGGCACGTTCGTCTGGCCCGGCTTCGGCGAGAACAGCCGCGTGCTGAAGTGGATCGTGGAGCGCCTGGCCGGCCGCGCCGAGGGCGTGGAGACCCCGATCGGCATCCTGCCGACCAAGGAGTCCCTGGACACGGAGGGCCTGGAGCTGTCGGAGTCCGACCTGGACTTCCTGCTCACCGTCGACAAGGACGTCTGGCGCGAGGAGGCGGCGCTCATCCCCGAGCACCTCAACACCTTCGGCGACCACACGCCCAAGGAGCTGTGGGACCAGTACCGCGCGCTGGTCGACCGCCTGGGCTGACGCCCCCGCGAGCTCCGCGGCCGGCCCCGACTTGCCCTGACCTGCGACGTCGCTCAGGCCGGCCGCGGTGACACCCCCAAGAGGCCGGGCGCGCACAACGGTGTGCGCGCCCGGCCTCTTCGGCGCGCGCGTGCCGCCCCCTCCCGGCTGCCCGCTTCGCGCCTCCGGCTGCCCGCTTCGCGCTTCCAGGCCGCCCGCTTCGCGCCCCCGGCCGTCCGGTTCGCGCAACGCCCGGCCCGCCGGCTCCGGGTCCGGCCCGTGTGGTTCGGGCAGGGCCTGCCCCGGCCCGCCACGCGACGCCCCGGCCCATGGCGCGGCGGCGGGCGGCGGCCCCGCCGGACGGGCCGGCCCTGCCTCGCGCCCCGCCCCGTCCGGCTGCCCGGGCCGGCCCGCGCTGCGCGTCCCGCCGTCCGGGCCGCTCCCTCTGTGTGACCTGGGTCACGCGCGGGTACTCGGCGGGCGTCCATGTGAAGGAGTGATGCCGCATGGCTGGAGATGGGAACTTCTACCGGCGCGACCGCCCCAAGCATCCGGATCTGGCGGAGGACCGCCCGCGCGGCGGCGGCCACGACGAGCCGGGCAGCCGCGGCGTCTGGCCGGTGTGGGCCGTGGTGCTCGGGGTCCTCGCGCTGTTCGTGATTATCACGGTGCTCTTCGGCTGAGGCCCCGCCGGGGCCCGCGGCGACGGTGACCGCCACGGACGGGGGCGGACTGTCCCGGCGCCGAACGGGGCGGAGGCGGGGAAGCGGTTCCCGCCCCCTTCTGCTGCGGCCGTCCGCTCGGGGGCCGGAGCCGTGCCCATGGGTCCGGCCGCCGCGCGGCGGCCGGACCCTGCGGCACCGACCGGCGGTGACGGGCCGCGCAGGGTCGTGCTCCCGCCGGGGGGTCCGGGCGCGTGCGGGCAGTCGACCCCTGCGGTATCGACCGGCGGTGAGGGGCCGTGCAGGTCCGTCCAGGGCCGTGTCCGCGCATCCGCCGGGGGATCCGGGCGCGTGCGCGGCGCGCAACCGCTGTGGCATCGACCGGTGGTGACTGGCTGTCCAGGTCCGTGCGGGGCCGTGCGGTCTGTGCAGGGCCGCGCGTCCGTCGGGGGGTCCGGGCGCCGCGGCGGTCGGCCCCTGCGGCACCACCCGGCGGTGACCGGCCGTCCGATCGTGCAGGGCTGCGCGTCCGCCGGGGGTCCGGGCGCGGGGCTCCCCGGTACGCCGTGCGGGCGCGGGGCGGCCGCACACAACAGGGCCCCAGGTGAAGGGGCCACACGGAAGGCACGGGCCCACGGCATCGGGGCACCGGCAGACAGGCGCGCCGGAGTCGTGGACCGGGCACCGCCAAGGGCCGCCTCGAGAGGCGGCCCTTGGCCGGCGCTGTGTCATGGCGCCCGGTCCGCGCGTCGCTGCGGGTGCACGCGGGCCGGGGCCGATCGGGGGCCGCCCGTGGACGGCGGATCAGCGGGCGGCAGGTCAGCGGCGGGCGGCGCCGCTCAGGGGCTGCCGTTCGCTCCGGGAGGCGGCGTCGGCGGCCGAGGCCGCCGCGTGCGCGTCCATCCGCTCCGCCGCGAGGATCGCCGCCGCCGTGTCCGCACGGGAGGCCGCCACGACGAGTGCGCGGCCGGCGAGCGCGTGCGCCCGCCGGTGCAGGGCGGCGGGGTCCTGAGGACCGGCTCCCGGCGCGCGGACGGGCGCCCGCGCGCCCCGCAGCCGGGCCACCTGCCCGGCGAGCCGCTCGGCCGCGGCATCGAGGTCGGCGGACGGGGCCGTGGCGCGCAGTTCGTCCGTGACGGCGAGCAGCGCGGCCAGGTGCCCCGCGAGCTGGATGTCCAGCTCCTCCTCGCGGGAGCGGTGGGGGAAGTCGGAGCCGGCGCCGGCCGTCGTGCTGTGGACGGAGCTCCGGGGGGGCTCTGAGCGGATCGGTTCGTACATGAGACGGCCTCCTGTGCGCTGACAGAAGCCATCCTAGCTTAGAACCCGTCTAAAGTTGAGTCGGGTCGCGGAACCGGGCGGTAGGGGTACGTACCGTGAGCGCCCTGGTGCCCTTCCGGGTGTCAGGACTGCCCGTAGCCGTCCAGGAAGGTCCCGATCCGGCCCACCGCGTCCCGCAGGTCGCCCACCGTCGGCAGGGTCACCACCCGGAAGTGGTCCGGCTCCGGCCAGTTGAAGCCGGTGCCCTGGACGACCATGATCTTCTCCTGGCGCAGCAGGTCGAGGACCATCTGCCGGTCGTCCTTGATCTTGAAGACCTTCGGGTCCAGGCGCGGGAAGAGGTACAGCGCCCCCTTCGGCCGCACGCAGCTGACCCCGGGGATCTGCGTGAGCAGGTCGTAGGCGGTGTCCATCTGCTCCTTCAGCCGCCCGCCGGGCAGCACCAGGTCCTTGATGGTCTGCCGCCCGCTGAGCGCGGCGACCACGCCGTGCTGGCCCGGCATGTTCGCGCACAGCCGCATGTTGGCCAGGATCGTCAGGCCCTCGATGTAGGAGTCGGCGTGCGCCCGCGGGCCGGAGATCGACATCCAGCCGACGCGGTAGCCGGCCACCCGGTAGGCCTTGGACATGCCGTTGAAGGTGAGCGTCAGCAGGTCCGGCGCGACCTTGGCCGTCGGCGTGTGGCGGGCGCCGTCGTAGAGGATCTTGTCGTAGATCTCGTCGGAGCACACCAGCAGGTTGTGGCGCCGGGCGATGTCCGTCAGGCCCTTGAGCACCGCCTCGTCGTAGACGGCGCCCGTCGGGTTGTTCGGGTTGATGACGACGATCGCCTTGGTGCGGTCGGTGACCTTCCGCTCGACGTCCGCGAGGTCGGGCATCCAGTCGGACTGCTCGTCGCAGCGGTAGTGCACTGCGGTGCCGCCGGACAGGGACACGGCGGCGGTCCACAGCGGGTAGTCCGGCGCCGGCACGAGGACCTCGTCGCCGTCGTCCAGCAGCCCCTGCATCGCCATCACGATCAGCTCGGAGACGCCGTTGCCGATGAAGACGTGCTCGACGTCGGTCTCGATGCCGAGGGTCTGGTTGTGCATGACGACCGCGCGACGGGCGGCCAGCAGGCCCTTCGCGTCGCCGTAGCCGTGCGCCGAGGAGACGTTGCGGAGGATGTCCTCCAGGATCTCCGGCGGGCACTCGAAGCCGAACGCGGCCGGGTTGCCGGTGTTCAGCTTCAGGATGCGGTGCCCGGCCGCCTCCAGCCGCATCGCCTCCTCGAGCACCGGGCCCCGGATCTCGTAACAGACGTTGGCGAGCTTGGTCGACTGGATCACCTGCATGGGGGGAGCTTACGGCGGGGTCACGGTCCCCGGGCGGTGTTTTCCGCCACGTGGGACGTGTCGGCACACCCAGGAGGGACGGGGGCTGTCCGGCCGGCCCTGCCTTGTCCCTACACTTTCCGGTCATGTCCACGCCTCCCGACGTCCACGGCGGGGCTCCGGCGGGCGGTACGCCCGAGGGGCCCCCGAACGTGTACCTGCCGCAGCCCGCAGCCACCCCGTCCTACGAGGGATACGCCGATCCAGCGGTGGCCCACGGGTGGGAAAACGCCTATGACGAGACCAGCGAACTGGCCGTGGTCGCGGACGACCGGTCCGGTGCGCCGGCCGGACGGCCGCAAGGTCACCGCGGCGGGCGGCGCGGCCGCCGCGGCAAGGGGCGGGGCGGTGACCGGCGGCTGCGGGGCGCGGCCCTCGCCGCCGGAGCGGTGGGGGCCGTGTCCCTCGCCGTGATCGCCGGCTTCTCCGCCCTCGACTCCTCGTCCGGCCCGCCGCGGAGCAGGCCGGACGGCTCCACCCCGACGGCCGGGGAGTCCGTGTCCGAACCCGGGGCGTCCGGTGCCCCGGCGTCGTCCGCCGCTCCGGCCGCCGGCGGCCCGTCGGGCGACACGAAGCCGTCCACCGCCTCGCCGGGCGCGAGCACCGGCGCCTCGCAGGGCGCCCCGGAGCCAGGGGGAACGAGTGGGGCGCCCGAGACCCCGGCGCCCTCCGCTCCGGTGACCGCCACCGCCTCCGGGCCGAGCGCCACCGCCCAGCCGCCGTCGCCGACCAGCACCTCCACCGACCGCTGGCCGGGCAGGGGCAATCCCAAGCGCCCGAAGTAGTCCCGTGCGCCTCGGGTGTGACGTCCCGTCCGCCCCCTGTGCACCGGGCACGGCTTCTTGTCGCGGCCTCTCTGCGCCATCACAATGCGCATGACAAGACAGGCGACCGGAAGATCTCCGGTCGCTCACGTCTGAAGAGGGGACCCCCATGAAGAAGCCTCTCCTTGCCGCGCTCGCCACCCTGGTGATCACCGGGGCGGTCGCGGCACCCGCGGCCGCCGCCCCGCAGGCCCCGGGCGGGGCGCCCGCGGCCCGGGCGAAGGCCGCCGCGCCCGCGATCCAGGCGGTCGACTTCGCCGGCACCGTGGCACTGAGCAACTGCTCCGGCTCCGTCGTCCGCTTCCCCGCCTCGGTGGACAGCGACCCCGCGCTCGTCCTCACCAACGGCCACTGCCTGGAGACGGGCTTCCCCGACCCCGGCGAGGTCGTCGTGGACCAGGCGTCCAGCCGCTCCTTCGGCCTGCTCAACTCCTCCGGCTCCCAGGTCGGGACCCTGCGCGCGTCGAAGGTCGCCTACTCGACCATGACGGACACCGACGTCACGATCTACCAGCTCACCCGCACCTACGCGCAGATCAGAAGCACGTACGGCATCAACGCGCTGACCGTGAACAACACCCACCCCGTCGCCGGCACGAGCATCAAGGTCGTCTCCGGCTACTGGAAGCGGATCTACACCTGCGCCGTCGACGGCTTCGTCTACCGCCTGAAGGAGGGCGCCTGGACCTGGAAGGACTCGGTCCGTTACACCTCCGCCTGCAACACGATCGGCGGCACGTCCGGCTCGCCCGTCGTCGACACCGCCACCGGCAGGGTCGTCGCCGTCAACAACACCGGCAACGAGGACGGCCGGCGCTGCACGGACAACAATCCCTGCGAGGTCGACGCGAACGGCACCGTCACCGTCCGCCAGGGCATCAACTACGCCCAGGAGACCTACCAGATCCCGGCCTGCTTCGGCGCCGGCAACCGGCTCGACCTGAGCGCGAGCGGCTGCACCCTGCCCAGGCCGTGAGCCCGCGCGCCGGCCGGCGCGCGGGCGGCGAACGGTTGACGCGACGGGCGGGCGGCGGAGCGCCGGCGGGCGGGGCGGGCGGTCACCCCGGGGTGCGGCGGACCGCCCGCCCCGCCAGCACGTCCGTCCGCCGCCCGTCCTCGATCACGAACCGGCCGTCGATCAGGACGTACGGGATGCCCGTCGGCAGGACGCGCGGCGCGTCGAACGTGGCGCCCGCCGCGACGGTGGCCGGATCGAAGAGCACCAGGTCGGCCCGGTACTCCTCGCGCACCAGGCCCCGGTCCGGCAGGCGCAGCCGGGCCGCGGGCCGTCCCGTCAGGTGCGCGACACAGTCCTCCAGCGACAGCACGCCCAGCTCCCGCACGTACCGGCCGAGGTAGCGCGGGAAGGTGCCGTAGGCGCGCGGATGGGGCTTGCCGCCCTGGAGGATGCCGTCCGAGCCGCCGGTGTGGACGCGGTGGCGCATGATCGTCCGCACGTTCTCCTCGTGGCCCACGTGCTGCAGGATCGTCGTGCCGAGGCGGTCCTCGGTCAGCAGCCGGCGGGCGGTCGTCCAGGGCGCCTCGCCGCGCAGGTCCGCGGCTTCCCGCACCGTCCGGCCGACGTACCCGGCGAGCGCCGGAGCGGTGACGCCGGAGATCTCGACGGTCTCCCACTCCACGGGCACGCCGTGGCAGCCGTCGGAGCCGGTGACCTCCAGCTGGTGGCGGATCCGCTCGGCGGTCGCCTCCTCCCCGAGCCGCCGGAGGGTCTCCTCCGGGCCGCCCTCGCTCGCCCAGCTCGGCAGCAGGGCGACGAGCGTGGTGCAGCCCGGGGTGTACGGATAGGTGTCGAGGGTGATGTCGGCACCGGCGTCCAGCGCCTCGTCGAGCAGCGCGAGCAGTTCCGGCGCCCGGCCGCGGTTCGGGCCGAAGTTCATCGTCGCGTGCGCCAGGTGCAGCGGGCAGCCCGCCTGGCGGGCCAGGTCCACCATCTCCGCGTACGCCTCCAGCGCCCCCGCCCCGTAGGAGCGGTGGTGCGGGCAGTAGTAGCCGCCGTAGGAGGCCACCACCCGGCACAGCTCGGTCAGTTCGGCGCCGGTGGCGTACATGCCCGGCGTGTAGGTCAGCCCGGACGACATGCCCACCGCGCCCTGCTCCATGCCCTCGGCGACCAGCCGCCGCATCCGCTCAAGCTCCGCGGGCGTGGCCGCCCGGTCCTCCCAGCCGACGGCGAGCGCGCGGACGGTGCCCTGCGGGACGAGGAAGGCGGCGTTGACCGCGATGCCCTCGCCGTCGAAGCCGTGGTCGAGCCGGTCCAGGTACGCGCCGACGGACCGCCAGGTGAAGTCGGCGTCCTCGCCGTACCCGTTCCAGCCGCTGATCGCACGGCGCACCTCCTCCAGGGTGCGGTCGTCGACCGGCGCGTACGACAGCCCGTCCTGCCCGACGACCTCCAGGGTCACCCCCTGCGCGGCCTTCGCGCTGTGGTCGGGGTCGCGCAGCAGGGCGAGGTCGCTGTGGGCGTGCATGTCGATGAAGCCGGGGCAGAGCACCAGGCCCTCCGCGTCCAGCTCCCGCCGTGCGTGCGGTCGCTGGCAGCCCGCCGCCGCGGCCTCCTTGACGACGGAGACGATCCTGCCGTCCCTGATCGCCACGTCCGCGCGGTAGGAGGGCGCGCCGGTGCCGTCGACGACGTCCGCGTCCCGGACGACGAGGTCGGCGAGATCGGCGAGTTCGACGGGGTCCATGCGGCGCCCCTAGAAGTAGGTGCGGACGTAGTCGACGACCGTGCCGTCCGCCTCGGCGACCGGGATCAGCGGCCACTTGTCGAACGACGTGCACGGGTGGGACAGCCCGAGGCCGATCCAGTCGCCGACCTCCAGGTCCGCCTCGGGTGTGGTGCTCAGCCAGGCGTGCTGGTCGGACAGCCCGGTGACCGAGATGCCGTCGGCGGGGCGTTCGACACCGTCCCGGCGCACGACCTGGGCGAGGGGCAGGCCGAGGTCGTAGGCCGCGTCCCGCTTGCCCGCGTTGGCGAAGGCCTGCTCCGCCGTGGGCCGGGAGACGACCTGCGCCCACAGCCGGAAGGCGGGGTGCAGGGCGCCCTCCTCGGGGACGCGGGTGAACGGGGTGACCTTGCGGTAGTGGCCGTCGTCGTGCGAGACGTAGGCCCCGGAGCGCAGCAGCTTCAGCACCGGCAGGGACAGTCCCGGAATCTGCGCGAACACGTCGGCGACCGCGTCGAACCAGGCGCTGCCGCCCGCGCTCACCACGATCTCCTCCAGGCCCGTCCCCGAGAAGCGCCCGGCCGCGTCGAAGTCCGCGGCGAGGGCCACCAGCCGGCGCAGCCAGGCCCGCACCCGCTCCGGGTCCGCCTGCGGGACCTCGCCCTCGTACCCCGCCACGCCCACCAGACGCAGCGTGCCGGCGGCCGCCACCGCGTCGGCGACCGCGGCGCAGTCCGCCTCCGTCCGCGCGCCGGTCCGCGCGCCCTCGCCCGCGCCGAGCTCGACGACGACGTCGACCGGGCGGGTCCCCCCGGCCCCGGCCAGCGCCGCGTCCATCAGCCGCACCCCGCGGACGGAGTCGACGTAGCAGACGAAGCGGAAGCCGGGGTCGGCGGCGAGCTCGGCGGCGATCCTGCGCAGCGCGGCGCCGTCCACGAGTTCGTTGGCGAGGAAGATCCGCCGGATGCCGAACTCCCGTGCCACCCACAACTGGTGGGGGACCGCGAGGGTGATGCCCCAGGCCCCGTGGTCGATCTGCCGCTGGAAGAGCTGCGGCGCCATGGAGGTCTTGCCGTGCGGGGCGAAGGCCAGGCCGTGCCGGGCGGCGTAGGTCTCCATGAGCCGCAGGTTGTGCTCCAGGCGCTCGGCGGACAGGGCGAGAACGGGCGTGGTGAAGCCGCCGGTGAACAGGTTGCGGCGCTCGGCGGCCAGCTCGCCGACGGTCAGGCCGTGGGCGTCCGGCGGCAGGCCCTTGAAGCGGTGGTCGACGCGTTCCCCGGCGAGATGCGTCCCCCCTGCCCGGGCGGACCCGGCGGCCGGGGGCAGGGTCTGCGGGGCGCAGGGATCGACGGGCGTGGCGTCGGCCATGAAACCTCCCTGATCAGGTGCGTTGCATCTTCTGCAACGCTCATTGCGGTACGCGCTTACGGCTGTCTAACATCTCGGCGGACGGGGGTCAACGGATCCACGACGACCCTCCCCACGCTGTCGCATCCGCTGGAGCGGGGCGACCCCCGAGACCACCGGCCCCACCGATCCCGCCGATCCCACCAGGAGTTCGCCACCGTGACCCCCGACGGCCGTCCCGGCGCCGACGCCGCAGGCGCCCCCGACGTCGTGGACGTCGCCGCGCTCGGCGAGTCCATGGTCACCTTCCTGCCCTCCCGCCCGGGCCGCCTCGCCGACGTGCCCTCCTTCGACCGCGCCATCGGCGGCGCGGAGTCCAACGTGGCCTGCGCGCTGGCGGCCGCCGGGCACTCGGCGCGGTGGGTGAGCCGGGCCGGCGCGGACGGCTTCGGCGACCACCTGGTCGAGGCGATCGGGGCCTGGGGCGTCGACGTGACCTACGTGCGCCGCGACCCGGCCCGCCCGACCGGCGTCTACTTCCGCACCGCCGCGGACCGCGCCACCGACGCGCACGAGGTGGCCTACTACCGGGCCGGGTCGGCGGCCTCGGCGATGGGGGCGGACACCGTCGACCTGGGTGCCGTGCGCGCCGCACGCGTCCTGCACCTGTCCGGGATCACGGCCGCGCTCTCCCCGCGGTGCCTGCGCCTGACGCACGAGCTGACCGCGCGGCGGCCCGGCCGCCCCCTGGTCTCCTTCGACGTCAACCACCGGCCCGGACTGTGGCGCGACGCGGACGGCCCCCGGGTGCTGCTGGAGCTGGCCCGGGGCGCGGACATCGTGTTCGTCGGGGCGGACGAGGCCCGCCGGGCCTGGGGCCTGCACGACGCCCGGGCCGTCCGGGAGGCGCTGCCCGAACCGGAGACCGTGGTCGTCAAGCAGGGCAGTACCGGTGCCACCGCGTTCCACGGGGACACCGGCGGCCGCCCCGGCGGCGCCGTGGGATCCGGGTGCTTCGTCCCCGCTCCGCGCGTCGACGTCGTCGCCGCGGTCGGAGCCGGGGACGCCTTCGCCGCCGGTTTCCTGTCCGCCACCCTGCGCGGGCTGCCTCTGCACGATCGCCTGCGGCACGGCCATCTCACGGCCTCCGCCGCGCTCACCGTCCCCGGCGACCTCGCCCGGCCCCCCGCCCGCCACCACGCCGACCGCCTCGCCGCCCTGGACGACGAGGCGTGGGGGAGACTGCGACTCGGCCCCGGCTGGACGCGGACCGGCGAAGACGCCGGCGAGGGCCCGGACGAAGGGTCCGTCGAGGGCTCCGGGGACGGGTCCGGCGAGGGGGCCGAGGAGGAGGTACACACGCCATGAGCCAGACCGTCGACCGCGCGCTGAGCATCCTGCCGCTGCTCGCCGAGGGCCCCGCCGACCTCGGGCAGGTCGCCGACCGCCTCGGCGTCCACAAGTCCACGGCCCTGCGCCTGCTGCGCACCCTGCACGAGCACGGCCTCGTCTACCGGCAGTCCGACCAGCGCTACCGCCTCGGTGCCCGCCTGTTCGCCCTCGCCCAGGAGGCGATGGAGAACCTCGACGTCCGCGAGATCGCCCACCCCCACCTCGTCCGCCTCAACGAGGCGTGCGGCCACACCGTCCATCTCGCCGTGTACGAGGAGAACGAGGTCCTCTACATCGACAAGGTGGACAGCCGCTACCCGGTGCGCATGTACTCGCGCATCGGCAAACCGGTGGCCATCACCGTCGCGGCCGTGGCGAAGCTGCTGCTCGCCGACCTGCCCGAGGCCGAGCGCCGCGCGGTCGCCGAGCGGCTCGAATACCCGCTCTACACGGCCCGTTCGACACCGGACGCCGCCGCCTTCCTGAAGGAGCTGGCGACCGTGCGCGAACAGGGCTGGGCCACCGACCTCGGCGGCCACGAGGAGTCCATCAACTGCGTCGCCGCCCCCGTCCGCGGCGCCGACGGTCGGGTGGTCGCCGCGATGTCGGTCTCCGCGCCGAACGTCGTCGTCACCGCCGACGAACTCCTCACCCTGCTCCCGCTGGTGCGCGCCACCGCGGACACCATCAGCGGCGAGTACTCCGGCAGGACGCCGGTGACCGACCCCGGCCGGAACTCCGTGTGAACGGCACGGACTTCCCCGGCCGGCCCGACCGACAAGGACACCGCATGACCGACAAGACCGCGCTCACCCCGAGCACCCACACCACCCCGCCCGCGAGGTTCTCCCACGGTGTGCGCAAGGGCAACGTCCTCCAGGTCGCCGGCCAGGTCGGCTTCCTGCCCGCCCAGGAGGGCAGGCCCCCCACACCCGCCGGCCCCACCCTGCGCGAGCAGACCCTCCAGACCCTGGCCAACGTCAAGGCGATCCTCGAAGAGGGCGGCGCGAGCTGGGACGACGTGGTGATGATCCGCGTCTACCTGACCGACGTGGACCACTTCGCCGAGTTGAACGACATCTACGACCAGTACTTCGACGAGCAGGGCCTCACCCAGCCGCCCGCGGCACGCACGACGGTCTACGTCGGCCTTCCCGCGGGACTCCTCATCGAGATCGACGCCCTGGCCGTCCTCGGCTGAGGCCGCCGCACCCGGCCGGTGCCGCCGGGATGGGCGGCCCCGCGCGCCGCCTCCCCGCCTCCCGGCCTGCCCCGGCCTTCCGGGTCCCGTACGTCGCGCGACCCGTACCTCCCCCGAGCCGTGCCTCCGCACCTTCCCGCACTCCCGTACGTCCTCACGGCACGGCGCCCCACCCGCACGTTCCCGGCTCCGCCCGGGCCGGCAGGGGGCCCTCCACCCCATCCCGGCGCGCCGTGCCGCGATCCGCCCTGCCCGAAAGCTGTATGCATTCACGCAGAGGACCCCCGTATGTCCCCTTCGCTCGCCGCAGCCGCGGACGCGCCGCCGCACACCGGAGGCCTGCTCCTGCTCGTCGACGGCACCACCGGACTGCTGGCCGCACCCGGGCCCGGTGGCCGCCGCCGGTCTGCTGCACGTACCGCGCGGCTGGGTCGTCCTGATGGGCATCGTCTGCGGCATCCCGGCGGTGCTCGCCGCGTGGGCGTTCTCGGCGTGGATCGGCCGGCGCATCTTCGTCCCCGTGCCGCAGGACATGGTCGAGGCCGCGGAGGACGCGCGGCTGGCCGTGCGCGACGAGCGGCGACGGGCGACGGGCGCCCAGCTCACCAAAGGCCCGGAGGGGCCCGAGGGCTACAAGGGCGCCGAGCACGACCGGCGGTTTCTGGATGGTGGCGAAGTACTTCGGCATCAGCGAGCGGGACACGCTGCGGACGTGGACGGTGCTGGAGAGCGTGCTGTCGGTGGCCGGGTTCGCGGTGGCCGCGGTGCTGAGCGTGTTCGTCCGGTGAGGGGCGCCGGGACGGTGTAGGCGTCCGATAACGAAGTAGGGGCTGGCTGTTCCGGACACAGGATTGTCGACCATACTGCCCGCTGTGGAGCAGCGCATAGGTTCGAGCAGCCAGCCCCTGAAGGTCGAGCCCGTGAAGGGCGCCGGATTCGACCCGGCCTTCATCCCCGGGCTCACCGCCCCCGCCGTCGCGGCTGCGGCCGCCGGTCCGGGGGACGCCAGGCCGGACAATCAATCTCCGGCCGAGGAGGGCTCCCCGGCCGGGGAAGCGCCTGTTGCCGAGGCCGCCGGGGGCTCCCCGGGCGCCGGCGAGCCGGCGGACGCCGTCCCGGCCGGCGACGTCCCGGCCGGCGACACCGAGGACGGGGCCGCGGACGGCCCTGTGTTCGAGGCGTCCGACCGCCGGGCCAGGATCGTCGCCGACCGCAGGGGCGTACGGCTGCGCCTGGACGACCAGGAGTGCGAGTTCCGCTGGGACGAGATCGGCGCGGTGGAGACCGAAGTCCCGCGCTTCGGCAAGCGGTTCACCGTCACGGTGCACACTCCCGATCGCCGGTGGTACCCGATCGAGATCGAGGCCCCGGCCCGCAGCCGCTTCCAGGAGTGGGAGACGCGGCTGGACGAGGTCCTGGACGCGTACTTCGAGGACGGCGAGGCGGAGCGGGCGCGGGACGCCGAGTCCGCCAAGGACGCCGGGGACGCCGAGGCAGCCGGGTCCGGCAAGTCCGCGGGGGACGGTGTGAAGACCGCGGACGGCGACGAGTCCTGACGGGCCGTCCCCTCCCGGACAGCCGAACGCCTACGGACAGCCGAACGCCCTCGGACAGTCGAACGCCCGGCCCCACAGCCGAACGCCCGGTTCCCGGCAGGTCGCCGGGAAGCGGGCGTTCGGGGATCGGCCGTGCCGGCCGCGGGCGGACGCCTACGGCAGCGCGTGCACGTGCGGTCCGACCGCGCCCGACCACGCGTTGCCCGACGCCGCGTCCCAGTTCGTCGACCAGGTCATCGCGCCCCGCAGGTCCGGGTACGTCCTCGACGGCTTGAACGTGCCGCAGCTGGTGGCCTTCGTCAGGCAGTCCAGGGCGTTGTTCACCACCGCCGGGGAGACGTAGCCCCCGCCGGCCGCCCGCGTCGAGGCCGGGAGGCCGAGGCCCACCTGGGAGGGGGCCAGGCCGCCCTCCAGCTGGATGCAGGCCAGGGCCGTCAGGAAGTCCACGGTGCCCTGGCTGTAGACCTTGCCGTCGCAGCCCAGCATCGAACCGCTGTTGTAGTACTGC
The DNA here is from genome assembly GCF_040645305.1 of Streptomyces sp. NPDC046831. Taxonomy (NCBI): domain Bacteria; kingdom Bacillati; phylum Actinomycetota; class Actinomycetes; order Kitasatosporales; family Streptomycetaceae; genus Streptomyces; species Streptomyces sp. NPDC046831. The sequence continues at coordinate 198,784 of NZ_JBEYXZ010000007.1, forward strand.
ATGTTGACGACCGTGAGAATGTCCTTGACGTTCAGGGCCGTGCGGAAGTAGCCGGCGGACGTCGACTGCATGTCGATCGTCTGCGGCGCCATGGTGATGATCAGGGAGGAGCCCGCCTTCGCCGACAGCGAGCGCAGCGCCTGTGTCATGTACGTGGCGTTGATGCCGTTCTCCAGGTCGATGTCCACGCCGTCGAACCCGTACGTCCGCATCAGCGCGTACACGGAGTCGGCGAAGTTCGCCGCCGACGTCGCGTCGCTGACCGACACCGTGCCGTTCTGGCCGCCGACCGAGACGATCACCTTCTTGCCGGCCGCCTGCTTCGCCCTGATGTCCGCCTTGAACTGGTCCACCGTGTAGCCGCCGAGGCCGGCGGAGTCCAGGGTGAAGGAGACCGCTCCCGGCGTGGTCGTCGCGTCGGCGAAGGCCACCGCGATGATGTCATACTGTGCGGGCACGTCCGCGATCTTCTGGACCGTCGCGACGTTGTTGAAGTTCTGCCAGTAGCCCGTCACCGCGTGCTTCGGGAGCGCGGCGCCGCTGCCGCCGCCTCCGGTCGCGGCCGTCGTGCCGGTGACCGTCGCCGACTTCGCCGACTCGCCCGCCGCGTTGGCCGCGGTGACCTGGAAGGAGTACGCCGTCGCCGCGGACAGGCCCGTCACGGTCGCGGTGGTTCCCGTCACCGCCGTCGCCCTCGTGCCGTTGCGGTAGACGGTGTAGCCCGTCGCGCCCGACACCGCGTTCCACGACAGGGACACGGACGAGGACGTCGTGCCCGTCACCCGCACGCCGCCCGGCGCGGCGGGGACCGTCGGCGCCGGATCACCGCCGCCGCCCCCGTCCGGGCCGAACACCGAGACGTCGTCGGCGTAGTAGGCGGCCTGGCCGTACCAGCCGTGCAGGTACACCGTCACCGACGTCGTGGAGGCGCCGGTGGTGAAGGTGGCCGACAGCTGCTTCCACGCGGCCGTGTCCGGCGTCCACGTGGACACGTCCGTGGTGCCGGTGCCGCTCGCGCCCAGGTAGGCGTACCCGCCCTGCACCCACGCGCTCAGGGTGTACGTCGAGTTGGGCCTGACCGCCACCGTCTGGGCGCACCGCGCGTTGTCCTGGCCGCTGGGCGCCGCCTTCAGCGCGGCCGAGCCCGCGTGCACCGGGGAGGAGACGGTCGTGCCGCTGCCGGCGGAGCAGGTCCAGTTGCCCAGGCCCGACTCGAAGCCGGCGTTCCGGGCGTTGTTGACGTCCGCCGCCGAGGCCTGGCCGGCCGCCGCTAGAGGCAGGCAGAGGGCGAGCGCCGCGGTGACGGCCCCCGACCAGGTCCGTATCCGGCGCCCGCGTCCGGGCAGGGGTCTGGGCATGGCTGGTGCGCGGTCCACTGGGGCCTCCGGTGGGGGGAGAGGGGGAGAGGGGGAGAGGGGGACGAGCAGAAGACGGTGGCCACCGTTCAGTCGTAGACAAGTTGGTCCAGACCAATGCGCTTGTCAAGGGTCCGGATCGGACGAGCGGCCCTCGGCGTGCGCTCAACGCCCCTGCGTTCCCTGCCGTTCGGGCCCCGGCCGGCCGTCGCGCGCCCTGCCCCGTCCCGGGGCCCCGCCCCGCCCCGCGCGTCCCGCGTCGTGCCGGCCCGACCCGCCCCGCGGCTCCCGCGACACCCCCGTCGCGCACCCCGCGGCAGCGCCCCGCCGCCCCGCTCCGTGCCGCCCGAGGGCGTCCGGCCCGTCCGCGGGATGCTCAACCTGTCCCGCTTTGCGGCAGCTTGTGCACCCCGAGTTGCCGGTCGGCTGGACATTCGCTGTTCTCCGGCCACGAAGGCGTGGATACAGTGCTGACGTAGTCACGCAGTGAAGTCGACGTGGTGAGCCGGAGGACCGCCGGCGCGCCGGGTGGCGTGGAACGGGGAGCTGGGCGTGCCAACTGCCATCGCTGTGACCAGTGCCGACATGGCGCTGCCGGCGCAGGACGAACGGACCCTGCCCGCCGTCGTCCTGCAGGACCTCGACCGGCAGCCGCTGGATCAGTCGCTGGCGGCCATGCAGACGCTGGTCGACCAGCACGGGCACCTGATCGTCCTGTGCTCCCGGGCCGCCCCGGCCGCAGTGGCCCGCCGGCTGCACATCGTCCGGTCCCTGCTGGAGAGCGACCGCATCGCCGTGTTCCGCCCCGCCCTGCCGCCGCTGGGACTGGCCGTCCTGGCCCGCCAGTTACGGCAGCTCGCCTCCTGCGACCTCGGCCCCGGCGTGCTCGCCTCGGCGGGCCGGCTGCTCACGCACTACCTCCACGCCGGCGCCGTCCTGAACTCCGTCACCCGCCTCGACCACGTCCCCGTCGGCCTGCGGACCCACGCCAAGTCCTGGGTGCCCGGCAGCCAGTTCGGCGTCATCGCCCACCCCGAGCCGCGGCTGGTCAGGATCGGGCCCGAGGCGACGCTGCCGGGACCGGAGTTCGGCAGCTGGATGCTGGTCGCCAGGGGCCAGCTCCAGACCGACTGGATCACCACGGCCCTCGCCCCGGCCTGGAACGTGCTCGGGCTGCGCGAGGCACCCCTGCCGGCCGAGTCCGCCCGCTGGTGGGGGACGGGGCGGCTGACCGAGTTCTGCACCTACCTGCCCGACCTCTCGGTCCTCTACCAACTGGTCACCTCCGTGCGCCGGCACACCTGCCACTGGTGCGGCATCGACGTCATCGGCGACCGCTGCGTCTTCTGCTGCGCCACGCCACCCGTCCACGAGAACCCGGCCCCCGCCGGGTGAGCACCCCACCGCCCGGGCGCCCACCGGGCCCCCGCGGCCGGGAACCCGTCACGCACCCCCGCTCAGACCGACCGATCCCGCTCGACCGATCTCCGCAATCGAGGTTGTACGGTTCATGAACTCCCGTCAGCGCCGCGGCGTGATACTGCTGGTCCTCTCCGTCCTCTGCGCCCTCGGCGCGTTCGCGGGCGTGCTCTCCGTCATCAGCGACGTGAAGTCCAAGGTCGGCCCGGAGATCACCGCGTACCGGGTGCGCACCGGGGTGCCGCCGTACACGACGCTCACCAGGAGCCAGTTCGAGAAGGTGCGGATGCCCGAGCGGTGGCTGTCGTCCACGGCCGTCACCGACCTCGACCGGATCCGGGGCAAGATCGCCGTGACGGCGCTGCGCAAGGGCTCCCTGCTGCAGAGCGACATGATCGTCGACCGGCCCGCCCTCCAGCCGGGGCAGCAGGAGGTCGCCATCATGATCGACGCGGCGACCGGCGTGGCCGGCAAGATCACACCCGGTTCCGCGGTCAACGTGTACGCGACCTTCGAGGGGCAGCGGGAGGGCGACCCCGCCCAGTCCAAGATCATCGTGACCAACGCCAGGGTGCTCGACGTCGGCCGGATCACCGCCCTCGAACCCCAGGCCGACGACCGGAACCGGCAGCCCACCGAGGCCGTCCCCATCACCTTCGCGCTCTCCACGATCGACGCCCAGCGCATCACCTACGCCGAGTCGTTCGCCCAGCGGGTCCGGCTCGCGCTCGTCGCACCCGGCGGCGGAGCGGGCGTCCCGGCCACGGACCGGACCTACGAACTCGCGAAGGACAAGTGAGAGGCCCGCATGCCCACCAGGATCCTCCCGGCAGTCGGCGACGCGGACGCGGTCCGGTCCCTCACGACACTGCTCAGCCAGCTTCCCGACGCCGAGCCCGTGTCCGCCGTCGCCGACTCCACCCAGCTCATCGACACCCTGGCGCGGCTCGCCGCCGAGTCCGTGGACGACCTGCCCGAGGTCGTGGTGGTGCACGAGCGGATCGGCCCGGTGCCCGCCCTGGAGCTGATCCGCGAAGTCGCCCTGCGCTTCCCGGCCGTCGGGGTCATCCTCCTCACCTCCGACGCCGGCCCGGCGCTGTTCTCGGCCGCCATGGACTCCGGCGCGCGCGGCGTCGTGGCGCTGCCCCTCGGCTACGAGGACGTGGCCAGCCGGGTCCAGGCGGTGGCGCAGTGGTCGGTGGGCGTGCGGCGTCACCTCGGCCACGGCGGGGACGTGTTCACCGGCGTCGGCGGCCGGGTCGTCACGGTCAGCGGCGCCAAGGGCGGCGTCGGCACCACGCTGACCGCCGTCCAGCTGGCCCTCGCCGCGCAGGCCTCCGGGTACGGCACCGCCCTCGTCGACATGGACCTCCAGGCCGGTGACGTCGCCTCCTACCTCGACGTCCAGTTCCGCCGCTCCGTCGTCGACCTCGCCGCCATCACGGACATCTCCCCGCGCGTCCTCGCCGACGCCGTCTTCCGCCACGACACCGGAGTCGCCCTGCTGCTCGCCCCCGGCGAGGGCGAACGCGGCGAGGAGGTCACCGACCGCGCCGCCCGCCAGATCGTCAGCGCCCTGCGCTCCCGCTACGAGGTCGTCGTCCTCGACTGCGGCGCCCAGCTCAGCGGCGCCGGCGCGGCCGCGATCGAGATGGCGGACACCGCCCTGCTGCTGACCACCCCGGACGTGGTCGCCGTCCGCGCGGCCAAGCGGACGGTGCGCATGTGGGACCGGCTGCAGATCCGCAAGGCCGAGGAGACGACGATCGTCGTCAACCGGCACACCCGCGGCACCGAGATCCAGCCGCCGCTCATCCAGCGGATCACCGGCACCGTCGTGGCCGGCACCCAGGTCCCCGCGAACTTCAAGGAGCTGCAGGGCGCCGTCGACGCCGGGCGCGTGCACGAGCTGGACGGCAGGAGCACGGTGAAGCAGGCCCTGTGGTCCCTCGCGGGCGAACTGGGCATCGTCAAGGCGGGCGGACGCGCCGCGAGGAGCGGCGGCCGGGTGCGGGGCGGCGACCGCGGCGCGGTCAGCTTCCGGCGGCGCCGGGAGACAGGGGGAGGGGGAGGAGGATGACCGTGCGCACGGCCGTGACGCGGCGGCTGCGGTCGGACCGCGGCCAGGTCGCCGTCGAGTTCCTCGGCATGACACCGGCCATCCTCGTCACGCTGGTGCTGCTGTGGCAGTGCGTGCTGCTGGGATACACGTACACGCTCGCGGGCAACGCCGCGGACGAAGCGGTACGGGCGGGCACCGCGGCGGACCGCGGCAGCCGGCCGGCCGCGTGCCGGCGGGCGGGCCTTGCGGACCTGTCGGACGCCTGGCGGGGCGGGGCCGGGGTGGACTGCGCGACCGGCGGCGGCTACGTCACGGCCGACGTCGAACTCCGGGTCCCCGTCCTCTTCCCGGGGCTGATCGACTTCCCGTTCACGGTCGCCGGTCACGCCGGCGCCGTGGAGGAGGCGACGGACTGACATGCCGTACACCCGCAGACGCCATGACCGGGGCCAGGTCGCCCTGGAGTACCTCGGGTTCATCCCCATTCTGATCCTGGTCGCGATGGCGGCCGTCCAGATCGGGCTGATCGCGTACACGGCGCAGCAGGCCGGGACGGCGGCGCGGGCCGGCGCACGCGCCGCCTCGCTCCGGCTGAGCGCCCAGCAGGCCTGCACCCGGGCGGTCAGCGGCTGGCTCGCCGACGGCACGGACTGCCCGTCGGCCTACGGGGGCGACGAGGTCACCGTCACCGCCACCGTGCGCATCCCGTCGATCGTCCCGGGCTGGAGCTTCGACCCGGCCCGCAAGACCGCCACCATGCCGCTCGACCACTGACCGAGGAGCACCGGACCCATGAGCCTGCGGGCGCGCATCCACTCCCCCGAGGAGCACGGCAGCCGGGGTGAGGACGGCCACCTGGTCGCCTCCTACCGGACCAAACTGCTGGAGGAGATCGACCTGGCGGAGATGAGCTCGCTGGCCGCCGCCGAGCGCCGGGCGCGGCTGGAACGGGTGCTCGGGCACATCATCAGCCGGGAGGGCCCGGTCCTGTCGACCGCCGAACGCTCCCAGCTGATCCGCCGCGTGGTCGACGAGGCACTGGGACTCGGCATCCTGGAACCCCTCCTGGAGGACGCCTCGATCACGGAGATCATGGTCAACGGCCCGGACGCGATCTTCGTGGAGCGCGGCGGGCGGGTCGAGCAGCTGCCCCTGCGGTTCGCCTCCCACGACCAGCTCATGCAGACGATCGAACGCATCGTCTCCACGGTCAACCGGCGGGTGGACGAGTCCAATCCGATGGTCGACGCCCGTCTGCCGTCCGGCGAGCGCGTCAACGTCATCATCCCGCCGCTGTCGCTCACCGGCCCCACGCTCACCATCCGCCGCTTCCCGCGCTCCTTCACCCTCCAGGAGCTGATCGGCTTCGGCTCGCTGGACGAGCACATGGTCTTCCTGCTCGCCGGGCTGGTGCAGGCCAAGTTCAACATCATCGTCTCGGGCGCCACCGGCACCGGCAAGACCACCCTCCTCAACGCCCTGTCCGGACTCATCCCCGGCGGCGAACGCATCATCACCATCGAGGACTCCGCCGAGCTCCAGCTCCAGCAGAGCCATGTCATCCGGCTGGAGTCCCGCCCGCCCAACGTGGAGGGCCGGGGCCAGGTCACCATCCGCGACCTGGTCCGCAACTCGCTGCGCATGCGGCCCGACCGCATCGTCGTCGGTGAGGTTCGCGGCGGCGAGTCGCTGGACATGCTCCAGGCCATGTCCACCGGCCACGACGGCTCCCTCGCCACCGTGCACGCCAACAGCGCCGAGGACGCCCTGATGCGGCTGCAGACGCTGGCGTCCATGTCCGACGTCGAGGTGCCGTTCGTCGCGCTGCACGACCAGATCAACAGCGCCGTCGACGTCATCGTCCAGCTCACCCGGTTCGCCGACGGCGCCCGCCGCATCACCGAGGTCGCCCTGCTGGACAGCCACGGCAGCGAGCCGTACCGCCTGGCGACCGTGGCCCGCTTCCACGCCCGGCCGATGACCGCCGACGGCCGCGTCCACGGCGCCTTCGAGCACTTCCCGCTGCCGCGCCGCGCCGCCGACCGGCTCCACCTGGCCGGCCAGCCCCTCCCGCAGGCCTTCGGCGTCGCCCAGTCCGCAGACCAGCTCGCCACCCGAGAGGCCAGGTAGGACCGCCCCATGGAACTGCGCACCCTCGTCACCCTCACCCTCGGCGTCACCCTGCTGACCTGCCTCCTGGCCGTGGCGGGCCTGCACTCCTACGCCACGGGCAGGGCGCAGCGGGCCGCCCTCGTCGACCGGCTCTCGCAGACCGGCCCGATCGCACCCGGACGGACGCGGCGCTTCCGCACCCTCGACCGGCGGCTGCGCCGCACCCGGCCCGGCCGGAAGCTGGAGCTGCGCCTCCTCGCCACCGGCCTGGACGTCACCCCCGGCGAGTTCTTCGCCTACATGCTGGCGGCGGTGGCAGCTCTGTGGCTGATCGGCCAGGCCGCGCTCGCCCCCTTCTTCGGCCCGCTCGCCGGGCTGCTGGGCGTCTGGGCGGCGCTGCAGTTCCTCACCTGGCAGCGCCAGAAGCGCATCGAGAGGTTCATCAACCAGCTCCCCGAACTGGCGCGCATCCTGGCCAACGCCACCCAGGCCGGCCTCGCCCTGCGCACCGCGATCGGCATGGCCGCGGAGGAACTGGAGGCCCCGGCGGGCGAGGAACTGGCCAAGGTGGCCCACCAGCTCGCCCTCGGCGCCTCGATGGACGACGCGCTGGGCGAACTCGCCGACCGGCTCCCCTCCCGCGAGCTGGTCGTCCTCGTCACCACCCTGGTGCTGTCCAACCGGGCCGGCGGCCAGGTCGTCAGCGCCCTGCGCAACCTCACGGACACCCTGGAGGAGCGCAAGGAGACGCGGCGCGAGATCCGCACCCAGCTGTCCCAGGTCAACATGACGTCGTACGCCGTGCCGGTGCTCGGGGTGGGCGCGTTGTTCCTCATGAACGGCGTCCGGGCGGGCGCGCTGGAACGGATGACCGGCTCCCCGGTCGGCCAGGGGGCGGTCGTCGTCGCGTTCGCCCTCTACGCCGTCGGCTTCGCCCTCATCCGCCGGCTGTCCCGCATCGACGTCTGAGCCACCGCTCACGGAAGGAGGGGGAACGGGATGGCACTCCTGCTCGCGCTCGCCATGGCCCTCGGCGTGGGGGGCGTCTTCGCCGGCATCCGCATGTACCGGGCGGAGACCAAGCTGCCCGGCGACCTCGCGCTGGCCCTGGAGGTGGGCGCCACGCGCACGGGTGCGGTGGACTCCCTCGTCGACCGCCTCGGCATGCGCTACGCCCCCGCCGTACTGCGGCTGATGGGCCCCCGGCTGGTAACCAGGTACCGGCGCAGGATCGACCTGGCGGGCAACCCCGGCGGCCTGACCATCGACCGCTACGCGGCCCGCCGCGCCGTCTACGGCTTCCTGGGCGGACTCGGCGGCCTGCTGATGCTGCTGCGCGGCCAGTTGTTCGTGGCGCTGCTGCTGTTCGCCTTCGGCGCCTTCTGGACGGAGGTCGGCATCTGGTCCGCGATCCGCGTCCGCAAGGACGTCATCGAACGGACGCTGCCCGACTTCCTGGACGTGCTCGCCGTCGTGGTGAGCGCGGGCCTCGGCTTCCGCCAGGCCCTGGACCGCGTGGCGTCCCGGTACGAGGGCCCCTGGGCGGACGAACTGCGCATCACCCTGCGCCAGATGGACCTGGGCATGAGCCGCCGCCAGGCGTTCGCCGAACTGCGCCGCCGCAACGACTCCGAGCAGGTCGCGATGTTCGTGACGGCCCTGCAGCAGGGCGAGGAACTGGGCGCGCCGATCGTCGACACGCTCGTCGCGCTGGCCCGGGACATGCGCCGCACGGACGCGCAGAACGCCCGCCGCAAGGCCGCCCGCGCGGTCCCCAAGGCCACCATGATGATCACCACCTTCATGGTCCCGGCCACGATGCTCCTCCTCGGCGCGGGCCTGCTGCTCGGCTCCGGCGTGGACTTCGGCTCGGTCACGGGCAAGTAGGAGGCGACGACGGACATGGCGACGACGAAGGACCGCCCCGGACGCCCCGGGCTGCCGCATCCGCGTCCGCATCCGCACGCGCTGGGGCTGCCGGTGCCGCATCCGCCGCCGTTGCCGCATGCGCTGGGGCTGCCGGTGCCGCATCCGTCGGCGTTGCCGCATGCGCTGGGACTGCCGCATCCGCCGCCGTTGCCGGTTCCGCCGGGCCGGCCCGGGTGCGCAGAGATCACGGTTCCGCCGACGGACACGGTCGCGCCGACGGACACGGTTTCGCCGACGGCCATGTTCCCGCCGACGGGAACGGTCCTGCCCGCCGACGTCCGCGCGGCCGATCCGGACATCGCGATCAGCTCGACGCTTCCGGCGCTGCCATCGGGCTGGGATGCGGCGGAGGGGCGCCGGGCGGCGGAGGAGCCGTTGCCGGCCGTACCGCAGCAGCCCGACCCGGGGGCGCGGGGCGCCCGGCCCGAGGCGGGGGAGAGGAACGGGATTCGTACGGTGCGGATGGCGGGCGCTGAGGCCGGGGCCGGGCGGGAGGGTGGCCCGGCTCCGCAGCCCGAGGTCCCGCAGGCCGGACCAGTGCCGCAGGCCGGACCAGTCCCGCAGGCCGGACCAGTGCCGCAGGCCGGACCAGTCCCGCAGGCCGGACCAGTGCCGCAGGCCGGACCGGTCCCGCACACCGTGCCAGTCCCGCAGGCCGGACCCGTAGCGCAGGGCCGGCCGGGCCCGTCGCGGCAGGGGCCCGTTCCCCCGGCTCCGCGCGCCCTCGAGACGCCTGAACCGCCCGGGACGCCCCCGCCTCCGCACGGGTTACCGGGCCGCTCCGACGGGGGGCCGGCGACCGACGGCCAGGGCGCCTCCCCTCAGTCACCCGCCCTCGGTGGCGCACCCCGCACGGCGCCGGAGAAGTTGCAGATCAGCGCGCTCCAGGCGATGTGCCGGCACGTCTTCGCCTTCCGCCTGGCCATGATCGCCCTCGCCACCCCCGCGGCCCTGCTCAACGCCGCGCCCGGTCTCGCCGCCCGCCTCGTCGGCGCCGCGGTCGTCGTCACCTTCATGGGCTCCTACGTCCTGTTCCGCGACTGGGAACGGTTCGGCCCCCTCCTCCTGCGCCACCCCACCCTCCTGGCCCTCGACACCGTCCTCGGCGCGCTCCTCCTGATCGCTGCGGGCCCGGACAGCACCCTGGCCTACGTCTGCGTCTGCACGCCCTTCCTCGCCGGCCTCGTCTACGGCTGGCGCGGCGCGGGCGTCTTCGCCTCCCTCCAGGTGCTGGTCCTGCTCCTCGTCTACGCGAGCCACCGGGACCTGTCCGCGAACCTGGCCCGGTCCGCCCTGTTCCCCGGCCTGTGCGTCATCGCCGGCGCGGCGGGCGTCACCGTGCGCAACCTCCTCCTCCGGTTCGGCGAGGCGACCCAGGCGCTGACCGTCGTCCAGGCCCGCCTCGCCGTCGCGGAGGCGGTGAGCGCCGAACGGGCCCGGCTGGCACGGGAGATGCACGACTCGGTCGCCAAGACCCTGCACGGCGTCGCCCTCGCCGCGGACGGCCTGGCCGGCTCGGCGGCAGCCGACCGCGTGGACCCGGTCCTGGTGAGGCGGCAGGCCGAGCTGGTCGCCCGCTCCGTGCGCCGGGCCGCCGCCGAGTCCCGGGAACTCCTCGCCGACCTGCGCCGCGAGAACGGCCCCGGCCACGGAACCGACCTCCTCGCCGAACTCGCCGCCCGCACCCTCGACTTCGCCACCCGTACCGGGCTGCCCGCCGCCTTCCGCCCGACCGGTGAGCACACGGTCCCGCCGGTGCCGCCCGCGGTGGCCCGGCAGATCCTCCCGATCGTCTCGGAGGCCATGGAGAACGCCCACCGTCACGCCGGGCCGTCGCGCGTCGAGGTGCGGGCCGGCGTCCACGGCGGCCTGCTCCGCGTCAGCGTGAACGACGACGGCCGCGGTCTGCCCCCCGGCACCACACTGGAACAGCTGCGCCGGGCGGGTCACTTCGGGCTCGTCGGCATGGTGGAGCGGGCGGCCTCGGTCGGCGCCCGCATCCGCATCGGCCGCGGCGTCCTCCCCCGGGGCACGGAAGTACGCCTCGAACTGCCCCTGGCGGCCCCGGCGACCCCACCCTGACCACCCGCAACGGCTCCGGACGGCCACGCCCGCAGGCCGCACCCGCCCGGTCCCGTTCCGCTCCCATCCCGCTGCTCCCCGCCACGAACCGAGAGGAGGCCGCCCATGCCGGACCAGACGCCGGACCGGACGACTCCGCGCACCGGACCCCACCACCTCCCGCCCGATCGGCCGTCCGCCGGCCCCCAGCAGGATCTGCCGGGGGTGCCAGAGCTGCCGCGGCTCCCGCAGCCCGCGCAGGCGGCTCCGTCCGCGCCGTTGCGCGTGGTCGTGGCGGACGACAACCCCGTGGTGCGTGCCGGACTGACGGCGCTGCTCTCCGGCCGGGAGGACATCACGGTGGTCGCCGAGGCCGCCGACGGCCGTGCGGCCTGCGAGGCCGCCCACCACCACCGGCCGGACGTCGTCCTCCTGGACGTCCGCATGCCCGGTGTGGACGGCATCTCGGCGCTGCCGTACCTGGCGCGGATCGCCCCGGTCGTGATGCTCACCTACAGCCGCGAGGCGGAGATCGTGCAGGAGGCCCTGCGCCGGGGTGCGGCGGGCTACCTGGTGCACGGCGAGTTCACCGCCGACCAGCTGGTGTCCGCGGTACGGGACGTCAGGGAGGACCGGGCCCACTTCACCCCGACGGCCGCGGGCGCCCTGCTGGCGCAGCTGCGTCAGACGCAGGCGCGAGGCCGGGATCGAGGCGGACACCGCCTGCCGGACGGCCTCGGAGGTGCGACTGCACACGATGAGGCGTTTCTCCTGCCGTCCCCGGATTCTGCCCAAAACCCGGCAGTAATAAGGCATGCTGAGTACCCACCCGCCGCGCCTGTCACTGTTTCTCCGGAAAACCTTTCGCGACTGCAACCGGATATGGGACAGTCCTCGTCTGGATGGACAGGTGGCCCTCCGGCCGCCGTCGACAGGTCGCGGTTCCAACTCAGCACGAGGGAGGCGGAGATCATGGACCTCATCGCGTCCGGCATGACGAACCAGCAGATCGCCGCCACCTGCTTCATCAGCGAGAAGACCGTCAAGAACCACATCAACCGGATCTTCGCCAAACTCCACAGCACGAGCCGCGCGGAGGCCGCCGCCAAGTGGCTGGGCACGGCGCCGGGTCCGCACCGAGGGTGGAGGTGAGCCGCGATGACGCTGCGACGGAGAGAACCGGGCAAGGACGGCCAGGCCCCTCTTTGGGCCCGTGATTGGGCCCCGGGACCCTCGCGCACACCGGGCGCCCGGCCGTACGTTTCCCGTGTCGCGATCGGCACCGAGACGCAGTCGTCGGCCGGTGACCGGCCGGCCGAATTCGGAGGGGAACACCATGACCAACTGGATCAACACCACCGTCGCTTACCTTCAAAGTCGCGCCGCGCGCAACGACAAGGGGCAGACCGCGGTGGAATACCTGGGGATCATCGCGGTGGTGGTGGCGATCGTGCTGGCGATCACGGGCACGGACATCGGTCAGACGATCTACAACGCGATCAGGGACAAGGTGACCGAGGTAACCGGCGGCTGAGGCGGCGGAGCACTTTCGACGACGCAGGGCAGGCCTTCCCCATCTACATCACAGTGGTGGGGGGCCTGCTCTTTCTCGCGTTCGCGTACCTCGCGGTCGGCCAGGCCGCGGCGAATCGGAACGGCGCCCAGACAGCGGCCGATGCCGCGGCACTCGCGGCGGCCCAGGACACCCGGGACCAACTCGCGGGCGAGTGGGTGAAGGACGTACTGGACCCGGCCAAGTGGCAGGACATCTTCGACGGCCGGGTGCCGTTGACCGGCGATCCCTGCCGGCGAGCCGACAAACTGGCCGGCCGGAACGCCGCCCAGGTGGAGTCCTGTGCAGCGGACGGACCCCTGCGCTACACGGTCGACGTGCGGACCGACAAGCCCGTGGGGGATTCCATCGTGCCCGGTACGGAGTCGAAGCACAGCAGGGCATCGGCGGTCGCGGAGATCGAGCCGCTCTGCACGTTCGAGCTTCCCGGCGCGGACTCCAAAGCCCACGTCCTGCCGCTCCTCACCTGCAAGGACCGCAAGTGGGACCTGGACCCGAAACGCGGCACCGAGCTCCCGCAGCCGAAGGACCTCTTCGATGTCCACCTGGCCGACTGACAAGCGAACGACGAGTGACGAAGGAAGCAGAACGATGAGCATTCCGTTCACTGCGAGGGCACGCAGGGGGATGGTCGCATTGACCCTGGTGGCTGGTTTGGCTCTCGGTATGTCCGGCTGCGGTAGTGGCGGCGGCGACGACAAGCCGGACGCTTCGTCTTCGTCCAGCCGGACCGGCGGCTCGAATCCGAGCGCCCAGGAAGGGCAGTCGGACGACCCCCTGGCGGAACTGACGGGACCCGACGGCCTGTTGCTCCAGATCACCTCCGCACAACGTGACTCGGGCGGGTTCGTCACGGTGAACGGCAACCTCAAGAACGACGGCGCGCAAAGGGCCAATGTCCCGGCGCAGTTGAGCGGGAACGAGACGGAGATCCTGCGGCACGGCGTCTCTCTCGGGGGAGCGACGCTGGTCGACTCGAAGAGCAAGAAGCGGTACTACGTCCTGCGTGACACGGACGGGCGCCCGCTCACGACCACCGGCTTCCCGGCCCTGAAGCCGGGACAGTCAGTGGGTGTCTTCATGCAGTTCCCGTCGCCGCCCGCGGGCACGTCCGAGGTGACCTTCCAACTGCCGCAGTTCCCCGCCGCCACCATCCAGATCTCCGGGTGAGCGCGGCCATGACCCACAGCCGGACACCGGCGGGCCGCCCACGCCTCGCCCTCGCCCTCACCGCCGCCACGCTCACGATCGCCGCGCACCTGTGCGGCGCGGCCACCGCGCACGCCGACGACGGACCCAGCGTGCCCCCGGGCACGGAACCGTCGGCCTCCGCCCCCGTCGAGGTCGATCCGAACGACCCGGATCTCAAGCTGCCCGAGGGCGCCACCCTCGCCGCCCCCAAGGTTCTCGACATCAAGTCGGTCGTCGAGGACCAGGGTGGCGAGGAGCGCCGCTCGGACACCAACACGGACGTGACCTTCGCGCTGCAGGCCGAGGTGCTGTTCGGCAAGGACAGCGCCCGGCTGAGCGCCGAGGCCAAGTCCCGCATCACCGCGATCGCGCAGGAGATCAGGAAGCAGAACGCCACGCACGTCCGGGTCTTCGGCTTCACGGACGACCTGGGCTCGTCGGCGCACGGCGACGTGCTGTCCAAGCAGCGTGCCGCCGCCGTCCAGGCCTTCCTGGACCAGGGCCTGAACAACCCGGGCATCACCTTCGAGGTGCGCGGCTACGGCGAGCAGTACCCGATCGCCGACAACGCCACGGAGGCGGGCCGCAAGAAGAACCGCCGCGTCGAGGTGTCCTTCCCGCGCACGGCGGGCTGAACCGGCCCCCGCGAACGACGCCCAGGGCCCGTCCCACCCGCCGGCCGGGGACGGGCCCGCCGCCCGTACCCGGCCGCTACCCCGCCCCCGCGTCGGCCCCGGCCTCCACCGTCACCCGCACCCCCGCCCGCAGCCCCCACCCCGCCATCGCGCCCGCCGCCGCCTCCAGCACGTGCCGGGAGCGGAGGCGGGGCAGTCCCAGGCGCCCCGGCCGCATGGTGCGGACGGCGAGGACCGTGAGGCCGCGGTCGAGGTAGGCGACGTCGATGGCGAAGCGCATGCGGAAGGTGTGCACGCTGCCGGCCGGGGACAGCAGGATCGCGCCGTCGACGCCGTCGCGGCCGAGGAGGCCCCTGGTGCGGGCCCGGTACGACGTCGCCAGCTCCAGCGGCACGGTCACCGGTGCCGCCCCGCCCTCGTGCACGACCAGCTTCCCCCGTCCGTCCCGCCAGCGCCGTCCCATACCCCGGACCCCCTTCCCTCCCGACACGCTCACGCGTCAACCGGCCGTCCGCCGACCCACTGCCCCGTGCGACCGTACCGGCGTTCCCCAGCCGCCCACCGGCCCACTGACCGACCGGCGTGCCGACGCACCGATACCCACGTACGGACGTACCGACATACCGACCCACGGCCGACACCCACGGCCGACACCCACGGCCGACGACCCACGGCCGACGACCCACGGCCGACGACCCACGGCCCGACGGCCCGACGGACGACCGCCGCTCGACCGTATCCGCACCGGCTGGGTCCCGCATGGGTCCACAGGCCCATGCCGCGGCCGGTGCCCCCGGACTAGGGTCCGGGCGTGCGCGTACTTCTGATCGTCGTGGCGGCCCTGTGGGGCGCGGGAACGGGTCTGCTGCTGCCCCGGGCCGCCCACCGGTTCTCGGTCGATCCGGGCCGGCCGTGGCGCGGGGAGTGCCCCGCCGGTCATCCGATCACGGGCGCGTTCGGCGGCTGGGTGGGGCGGGCGCGCTGCACGGACGCCGAGGCGTGCGGGGCGTACGGGCCGGGCACCCCGGTCGCGGCCACGGCGACCGCGCTCGTCTGCGCCGCCCTCGCCGCCGCCACCGGGCCCCGCCCCGAAGCGGCGGTGTGGCTGCTCGCCGCGCCCGTCGCCGTGCTGCTGGCCCTGGTCGACCACCGGGTGCACCGGCTCCCGGACGTGCTGACCCTGCCGCTCGCCGCGGCGACGGCCGCCCTGCTCGGCGTCGCCGCGCTGCTGCCCGCGGCCGCGGGCTCCTGGCCGACGGCGCTGCTCGGCGGACTCGCCCTGTCGGCGGCGTACTTCGTGCTGTTCTGCGTCAACCCGGCCGGGATGGGCTTCGGCGACGTCAAGCTCGCGCTCGCGCTCGGTACGGCCCTCGGCTGGTACGGCTGGCCGGTGTGGACCGCGGGCGCCTTCGCGGGGCTGCTCTACGGCGCCGTCTACGGCGGCGTCCTGCTGGTCGCGCGCCGCGTCGACCGGAAGTCGGCCATCCCACTGGGCCCGTTCATGCTCGGCGGGGCGTACACCGGGCTGCTGCTGGGGGCGCTGGCGTCGCCCTGACGGGCCGCAGGGGGCGCGGAGCCGGGGGAGACCGGTCGCGGGGCCGCCACCAGCCGTCCCGTAAAGCGGTTGTGGCCCCGGTACCCCGCTCGGTAGGAAAGTGCCATGACCGCACTCGGCGCCGTCTTCCGGCCCCAACTGCCGCCCGAGCGACTGCGCGGCCTGGCCCGCCTGGCGGACGAGGCGGGGCTCGAGGAGCTGTGGCTGTGGGAGGACTGCTTCCTGGAGGGCGGCATCTCCACGGCGGCGGCCGCGCTCGCCTGGACGGAACGCCTCAGGGTCGGTGTCGGTCTGCTCCCGGTGCCCCTGCGGAACGTCGCCGTCACCGCGATGGAGGCCGCCTCGCTGCACCGGATGTTCCCCGGCCGCGCCGTCCTGGGCGTCGGTCACGGCGTGCAGGACTGGATGGCCCAGGTCGGCGCGCGGGCCGGCTCCCCGCTGACCCTGCTGCGCGAGCATCTCGAGGCGCTGCGGGCCCTGCTGGCCGGGGAGCGGGTCACGGCGCGGGGCCGGTACGTCCGCCTGGACGGCGTCGCCCTCGACTGGCCGCCGGCCGGGCCCGTCGAGGTCCTCGCCGGTGCCACCGGCCCGCGGACGCTGCGCCTGTCCGGCGAGGCGGCCGACGGGACGATCCTCACCTCGGCCACGCCGCCGGAGGGCGTGCGCCGGGCCCGCCGTCTCATCGACGAGGGCCGTGCGGCCGCCGGCCGTACCGGGGCGCACCACGTCGTGGTGAACCTGCTGGCCGCCACCGGCCCCGGCGCCTCCGCCCGGCTGCGCGCCGAACTGGCGGCCCAGGGGCTGTCCGAGGTCCCGGACCTCGGTGTCGCGGGAGACGCGGACACCGTCGCCAAGGCGGTCCGCCGCCTCGCCGAGGCCGGGGCCGGCACGGTGGTCCTCCAGCCGACGGCCGACGAACCCGACCCTGAGGGCTTCCTCCGGTTCACCGCCGAGGAGGTCCGCCCCCTCGTCCCGTGAGCCGGCCCCCGGTCTCTCCTCCTCCACCGCAGCGGCGCCCCGGGACCCGACACCCGCCCGCGGCGGCGTTCTCCCGCCGACGACCCCTGGAGCCGCACCCGTGACGACGCAGCGACCCGACCGCACCTTCGAGGAACTGGTCGCCGAAGGCGCCGCCGTCTCCACCGACGGATGGGACTTCTCCTGGTTCGAGGGACGGGCCACCGAGGAACGCCCGCCCTGGGGCTACGCGGTGACGGTCGCTCAGCGGCTGGCCGGCGCCCACGCCGCGCTCGACGTGCAGACCGGGGGAGGCGAGGTCCTGAACTTCGCCCTCGGCCGCGCCGCCCGGCAGCCCGCGCTGGTCGCCGCCACCGAGGGGTGGGCGCCGAACGTCGCCAGGGCCACCGCGCTGCTGCGCCCCCGCGGGGTCGTGGTCGTCGCCTGCCCCGAGTACGCGCCGCTGCCGTTCGCCGACGGCGCCTTCGACCTGGTCGCCAGCCGGCATCCCGTCCGCCCGCACTGGCGGGAGATCGCCCGTGTGCTCCGGCCGGGCGGTGCCTATGTCGCCCAGCACGTCGGTCCGGGCAGCGTCTTCGAACTCGTCGAGTACTTCCTCGGGCCGTTGTCCGAGGAACGGCGCAACGGACGCCACCCCGACCGCGAGCGCGCCGACGCCGAGGCCGCCGGGCTGGAGGTCGTCGACCTGCGCCGCGCACGGCTGCGCATGGAGTTCCACGACGTCGGCGCGGTCGTGCACTTCCTGCGCAAGGTGATCTGGATGGTCCCCGGCTTCACCGTCGAGGCGTACACCCGCCAACTGCGTGCCCTGCACGCGCGCATCACGGCGGAGGGCCCGTTCGTCGCGCACAGCACGCGGCACTTCTTCGACGCCCGCAAGCCGGACGGGTGACGCCCCCCGCCTCCTGCCCGGCCCGCTGCAGCCGCTGCCGTCACCCGGACCGTTCGGGGCGCTGGGGGAACCGGGCAGATGGGCGCGGACCGTCCGTCCCCGGTGCGGGGTTCTCACCTCGTTGTCGCGAGTGGCTCACGTCACCCGTCCGCCTCACGTGAGTCCAGACAAGGCAATTCGCTTGAGCAGACGCACGCGGGCGGTGTCACGCCGTGGAGGGGACCGCGCGGCGCCGCGGAGCATGCGACGCCGTCCGGGCGGCGCGGCGGGGGTCCGCCCCGCGTCAACCGGGCTTTCGCGGCCGGTCGCCCGCCGGGGGGACCCAGGGCGACCCGTCGACCGGTCGAGGAACCGGCGTGAAACCTGCGGATCGGCCGTATTCGGGCCCATCTTCCTGAGATGTGCCGTGAGCCGCCGGTGATCTGGCTCGGAATCGCAGGTTCCGAACGTCTCTGCGTGTCGCCGGGCGAATTCGGAGAGTAATTGTTTCGCGCCGATGCACCCACCACCACTTACGAAGGGTTATGGTGGAAACCCCCCCTCGGGCCGGTCCGTCTCCCCCCACGGACCGGCCCGTTTCTCGTCCGGGGCGCCGCGCGCCCAGCGGGGGCCCGGCAGGCCGCCGGGCAACGCCCCGGACCTGCCGGAACGCTTCGGGAAACCGGCACGAGCCGGCCCGGCGCGGGCGGAGCGCACCGCCACCCGTTGGCTTTTCCACGGTGCGTCGGCGGTAGGCTTCGCCCCCGGGGGACCGCCACAGGGACAAGGCCGCCGCACGGACAGGGACTGCCCCCGGCCGCGCCTGTCCGATCAGTACGGAGGGGCTGACGATCACGTGAACGTGCGCGACAAGCTGCGCGGCCTGCTGGTCAGACTGTACGCGCGCCGGGTGGAAGGCCACCTGGACCACGCTCAGGTGCCCAAGCACATCGGCGTCATCATGGACGGCAACCGGCGCTGGGCCAAGGCCGCCGGTTCCACCACCGCGCAGGGCCACCGGGCCGGCGCGGACAAGATCGAGGAGTTCCTCGGCTGGTGCTCCGAGACGGACGTCCAGGTCGTGACCCTCTGGCTGCTGTCGACGGACAACTTCGACCGCCCCCAGGAGGAGCTCGGCCCCCTCCTCGGCATCATCGAGGACGTCGTCCGCTCCCTCGCCGCCGACGGCCGCTGGCGCGTCCACCACGTCGGCACCACGGACCTCCTGCCGCCGGGCATGCAGACCGTCCTGAAGGAGGCGGAGGAGGCCACCGCCGACGTCGGGGGCATACTGGTCAACGTCGCCATCGGCTACGGCGGCCGCCAGGAGATCGCGGACGCGGTCCGCTCGATGCTGGTCGACGCCCAGGACAAGGGCCTGTCGATGGAGGCCCTCGCCGACGCCGTCGACATCGACATGATCGGCCGCCACCTCTACACCGGCGACCAGCCCGACCCGGACCTGGTCATCCGCACCAGCGGCGAGCAGCGGCTGTCCGGATTCATGCTCTGGCAGACCGCCCACTCGGAGTACTACTTCTGCGACGTGTTCTGGCCGGCGTTCCGCAAGGTGGACTTCCTGCGCGCCCTGCGCGACTACGCGGCACGCCACCGGCGCTACGGCGGCTGATCCGCACCCCCTCCACGCGAGGACGGCCGGGGGCCGTGCGGCCCCCGGTTCACCCCACTGGCCGCATCCGTAACCCCGAGTTCACCGGGGCGCCGCCCATCGCCGTTGCATGGGTGCGCAGGTTCAAGGGCATATAGCGAACAGGTCGACACCCGAACCACGGGTGTCGGATCTCAGCGGGCGGCTCGGGGCCGTCCGCCCGGGAGGCCCTTTGCACCAGCCCGACCGTGCGGTCGCAGCACGGACGACGACGCGGAGGGCCGGTTCTCGGCCAGCCGTGCGCGGGGGGCCGACAACCGGCCCCACTGGTTCCCGCCCGCCCGGCTCCCCTGTTCCCGCCCGCCCGGGCCCAGTCTCCGTCCCGTCGCTCCCCGACCTCATCCGAGGGGGTAGGTCCTTCCGTGGTGACCAGCGCAAAGCGCCGCAAGCCAGACCGGCGCACCTATGTTCTCGACACCAGCGTCCTGCTGGCCGACCCGAACGCCCTGAGCCGCTTCGAGGAACACGAGGTCGTGCTCCCCGTCGTCGTGGTCACGGAGCTGGAGGCCAAACGGCACCATCCCGAGCTCGGCTACTTCGCCCGGCAGGCCCTGCGCCTGCTCGACGACTACCGGGTCCGCCACGGCCGTCTCGACACCCCCATCCCGATCGGTGACCTCGGCGGAAGCGTCCGCGTCGAGCTCAACCACTCGGACCCCGGCGTGCTGCCGACCGGCTACCGGCTGGGGGACAACGACTCCCGCATCCTCGCCGTCGCCCGCAACCTGCAGGCCGAGGGGTACGACGTCACCGTCGTCTCCAAGGACCTGCCGCTGCGGATCAAGGCGTCCTCCGTGGGCCTGCTGGCCGAGGAGTACCGCGCGGAACTCGCCATCACGGACTCCTCCGGCTGGACCGGGATGTCCGAACTGGCCCTGTCCGGCGAGCAGGTGGACCTCCTCTTCGAGGAAGGCCGCATCCACGTCCCGGAGGCCGCCGACCTCCCCGTGCACACGGGCCTGACGATCCAGTCGGAACGGGGCAGCGCGCTGGGACGGGTCACCCCCGAGGGGGACGTCCGCCTGGTGCGGGGCGACCGTGAGGCGTTCGGCATCAAGGGCCGCAGCGCCGAGCAGCGCGTCGCGCTCGACCTGCTGCTCGACCCGGACGTCGGCATCGTGTCGATGGGCGGCCGGGCCGGCACCGGCAAGTCGGCCCTGGCGCTGTGCGCGGGCCTGGAAGCGGTCCTGGAGCGGCGCCAGCACCAGAAGGTGATGGTCTTCCGGCCGCTGTACGCGGTCGGCGGGCAGGAGCTCGGCTATCTGCCCGGCAGCGAGGCGGAGAAGATGAGCCCCTGGGCGCAGGCCGTCTTCGACACCCTGTCGGCGGTCACCAGCCGGGAGGTCATCGAGGAGGTCACCGCCCGGGGCATGCTGGAAGTGCTCCCGCTCACCCACATCCGCGGCCGTTCGCTGCACGACGCGTTCGTCATCGTGGACGAGGCGCAGTCCCTGGAGCGCAACGTCCTGCTGACGGTGCTGTCCCGGATCGGCGCCAACTCGCGGGTCGTACTGACCCATGACGTGGCACAGCGGGACAACCTGCGGGTCGGCCGCTACGACGGGGTCGTCGCGGTCGTGGAGAAACTGAAGGGCCATCCGCTCTTCGCGCACGTGACGCTGACCCGGTCCGAGAGATCCCAGATCGCGGCCCTTGTGACCGAAATGCTGGAGGACGGGCACATCTGATCCCTCCCGCCCCTCCCGCCCGATTGTGCGGCGGTGGTACGGCAGTTGGCGCCGTCCGGCAAAGGCCCCGAGCCTAGCCGGGCGGCGCCTTCGTGTGCGGACGTTCGCTGAAATCGCCGGCGTCAAACCAGGTGTGAGCTTTCACACGCAACTCGGAATTGCCTAGCGGCGCCGGATTACGGCAGAGTCTCACTCCTGTCAGGCCCCGCATACGACACAGTTGTATCCCCAGCGGTACAGCACCACTTGAGCAGCAGCCAACTCCATAGCGTCGTCGTATGCCGCCCGAGATGCACGCGGCGCTCCCGTGACGGGAGTTGCCCACCGGGCCCGCGCCTCCGTGACCCCGCAGTTGGGAGGCCAGTGCCAGGGGCACGATTGCGTCCGCCAGGGTCACCGAAGCGGACGATGCTGGAAGGAAACCGTGTGAGCCGGATCTCGGTCCGGGGATTCGCAGTGGCCTCGGCCACCGCGGTCACCGCCGTCGGAAGCGTCGTAGGCGTTGCCTCGGGCAGCGTCGCGCAGAACAACGACGCCGAGGCGACGGCAAGTGAGGCGACGCTCCTCGCGGACATACCCGTGGGCCAGCAGGCCCAGGTGCAGACGATGTCCCTGGCGCAGCAGGCCGACGCACAGGCCATCGCCGCCGACGCCGGCGCCAGGAAGGACGCCGAGGAGGCCGCCCGCAAGGCCGCCGCCGAGACGGCGATCGCCAAGAAGGAAGCCGCCGAGAAGGCGGCGAAGGAGGCCAAGGAGCGCGCCGAGGCCAAGGCGGCCGCCGCCAGCCGCAGCGCGGCCCGCGACGCCTCCAGCTTCCCCGCCCTGAGCTCCTACTCGGTCGGGCAGATCCAGGCGATGGCGCGGCAGATGGTGCCGAGCGGCCAGTTCCAGTGCTTCAGCAACATCGTGGACCACGAGTCCAGCTGGAACTACCGTGCGGTCAACCCGTCCTCCGGCGCCTACGGCCTCTTCCAGGCGCTGCCCGGCTCCAAGATGGAGTCCGCCGGCTCCGACTGGCGCAGCAACCCGGCCACCCAGATCAAGTGGGGCCTCAACTACATGGACAGCCGCTACGGCAGCCCGTGCGAGGCCTGGTCCTTCTGGCAGGCCAACCACTGGTACTGACCGGCCCGGCGGCGCCCGGCCGGTGCCGCCGAGCCCCGGGCCGTCCGCTTCGGCGGCCCCGCTCCCGACCCCGCGCAGCCCCTTCCCCGCCCTACTGGGGGGAGGGGCTGTCGGCATGTACCGTCGGACGGAACGACTCCAGGGGGAGTGGTGGGGAGAGACGGGGGAAGAGGACGGATCATGTCGCGAGTGCCACGGTGGCTCGGCCGCATCGGCGCCGGGCTCACCGAGATGGGTGAGCGGTTGGACGAACGCCGCGCCGAGGTGGAGAAGGAACGGGCCGCGGCCGAGCCGGAGCCGTCCGCCGAGGGAGCGGTTCTGCCCGACCACGTGACCGTCGTCGCGGCCCGCCCGGACCCGGCCCAGGCGGTGCCGTGGGGTGTGCGGGTCGCGGCGGAGGCCGGCTGGCGCCTGCTGGTGCTCGCGGGGACGCTGTGGGTGCTGATGCGGGTCATCAGCACCGTCCGGCTGGTCGTGCTGGCCTTCGTCGCCGCCCTGCTGATCACCGCGCTGCTGCAGCCCACGGTGGCGCGACTGCGCCGGCACGGGCTGCCGCGTGGGCCGGCCACCGCGCTCGCCGCGGTCCTCGGCTTCGTCATCATGGGCCTGATCGGGTGGTTCGTCACCTGGCAGATCATGGAGAACATCGACAACCTCTCCAGCCAGGTCCAGAACGGCATCGACGAGCTGCGCAAGTGGCTGCTGAACAGCCCCTTCCACGTCACCGACAAGCAGATCAACCAGATCGCCAAGAACCTGCGCGAGGCGATCGGCGCGAACACGGACCAGATCACCTCGGCCGGCCTCGAAGGCGTGACGGTCGTCGTGGAGGCGCTCACCGGCATCTTGCTGACGATGTTCTCGACGCTGTTCCTGCTGTACGACGGGCGGCGGATCTGGGAGTGGACCCTGAAGCTGGTGCCGGCGGCGGCGCGTCCCGGTGTGGCCGGGGCGGGCCCGCGGGCCTGGCGGACGCTGACCGCCTACGTCCGGGGCACGGTGATCGTGGCCCTGATCGACGCGATCTTCATCGGCCTGGGCATCTACTTCCTGAACGTGCCGATGGCCGTGCCGCTGGCCGTGTTCATCTTCCTGTTCGCCTTCATCCCGCTGGTGGGCGCGGTCGTGTCCGGCGCGCTCGCGGTGGTGGTCGCGCTGGTCACCCAGGGCGTGTTCACCGCGGTGATGGTGCTGGTGGTGGTCCTCGCCGTGCAGCAGATCGAGGGCCACGTGCTGCAGCCGTTCATCCTGGGGCGCGCCGTGCGGGTGCATCCCCTCGCGGTGGTGCTGTCGGTGGCGGCGGGCGGGACGGTGGCCGGGATCGGCGGCGCCGTGGTCGCGGTGCCGCTGGTGGCCGTGACGAACACGGTCGTCGTCTATCTGCGGGCCTACTCCCGGGAACGGACGCGCCGCCAGGCCACGCCCGCGGAGGCCGCCGCGGCCGCCACCGCCGCCGTCGGCCAGGGCGCGGCGGGCGCCGGCCCGGACGGCCCGGATGCCGTCGTCCCGCGCGGCACGGTCCCCGACGGCCCGGGCGGCCCGGGTGCCGGCCGCTCCGGGACCGGCACCGATCTCCCCGGCGCCGGCGCCGGCGCTGGCGCCGGCACTGGCGCCGGACCCGATCGCTCCGACCCGGCCGGCTGAACCGGCCCCCGGCGCGGACAGGACCGAGCGGGCCCGCACGCAGGGAGCGAACGCAGAAGCGAGGCCCCGCCCACCGTGCCGGATGCTGTTGCCAGGCTCCCCTTCGGGAACGCGGCCCGCGCCACCCGCACCGTCTCAGCCGGGATCTCCCCAGAGCCCTTCGGCTGCATCGACATCCGCACC
>NZ_JBEYXZ010000008.1:0-206389 GCF_040645305.1 Streptomyces sp. NPDC046831
CCGGCCCAAGTCCGCCCGCAGGGCCAACGGACCGGGCCTACCCCAGGGCTGCCGGCCCAAGTCCGCCCGCAGGGCCAACGGACCGGGCCTACCCCAGGGCTGCCGGCCCAAGTCCGCCCGCAGGGCCAACGGACCGGGCCTACCCCGGGGCTGCCGGCCCAAGTCCGCCCGCGAGGCCATCGGACCGGGCCCGCCCCGCGGGGCCGTCGGACCGGGGACGGTGCTCCCGCGGGCGGGGGCGACGCGCAAGCGCCGTTCAGTCCTTGCCCATGACCTTCCGGACGGCGTCCCTGGTGCGGTCCATGAGGGCCGCGACCGGTCCGAGGGCCACGTTGGCCACCCCGGACTCGACTCCGGGGTGGGGCCGGGTCGGGGCCATGGCCTCGGCCGCCTTGACGGCCTTGGCCATGGCGGCGAGAGCGGTGACGTCGGTGCTGCGGCGGATGTGGGCGAACTCGTAGCGCTCCTCGGCGCGGGCGTGCTCCTGCACCTCCGTGCGCAGCGTTCTCAGCGCGGGCAGGAAACCGGGGTCGTCGGTGTCCATGTCGTCGAGGGCCGCGAGGGTCTCCTTGGCATGGTGTTCCTCGGAGAGGCGGTCCTCGACGACCTGCGCGCCGCCCGGCAGGGCGCGCCGGGCGAAGGGGTGGACGACCTCCTCCTCGGCGGTCTCGTGCACGGCGAGCAGGCGCACGAGATGGCGGAAGGCGGTGCGGCGCTCCTCACCCTTGCTCCGCTCGACCTCGTCGAAGAGGTTGCGGATGTCGCCGTGCTGCCGCATGAGCAGGGCGACGACGTCGATGTCCGCGGCCTGGTCCTGACCGGCCTGGGGGGTCTGCAGCTTGGTCATGCGCCTCCTCACTTCTCCCGCATGGCGGGGTCGGGGTGCTCGCCCTCGGACTGCAGGCGGTACTCGCGGCCGAACATCCCGTCGTGTTCGGCCATGACCCGCTCGCTCGGCGGCTCCTCGCCCCCGTGGATCTGCTCCTGCATCTTCTCGAACCGCTCGTGCGCCTCGCGCACGTACCCGGCACCGAGCGTGGTCAGGTCCATCTGCGTGTCCAGCAGCTCGCGCAGGTACTGCTTGTTCGGCTCGAAGGTGAGCACGTTCGGCAGCTCCGGCGCCAGGACCTCCTGCGGGTCGCGGCCGTCGTGACGGCGCATCAGGTCGCAGGCGATGTGCAGGTGCTCCAGCTCCATGTTCAGGTGCAGCTCCCAGATCGCCCTGACCTTGGGGTCGCTCTCCTGCTCCATGAAGGAGTAGTACAGGTAGCACTCGTTGTACTCGTGGTTGACGAGCTGCTCCCACCACGTCTCACCCGGGTCGACCAGCGACTCGTAGTGGGTGACGTGTTCCTCCTCGATCAGCCCGATCTCCTGGTAGAGCTGACGGGCGATCGGCTCCATGTAGGTGGGGCCGGTGTTCATGTAGAAGTTCATCGTCTGCTGCTCCGCCGACATGATCGTCAGCGCGTGCAGCTTCGACAGCGGGTTCGTCGTGTTCTTGTCGTACGGGTCGCGGACGTTGTCGACCGGGTCGCGGTGGTGGTACTTCGTGGGCCGGCCCGGCATCACCTCGGTGAGGTTGTCGACGATCGACTCCGCCTTGCGGTGCTCGATCATCTCGTACAGGTTGGCGTACCGGTACAGGTGGTCGAAGTCCTCCAGCACGCCGAACTGGTACGCCTGCTTCAGGTACGGGTCCGGCTCCATGCGCGCCACCCACGCCGTCAGGTCGACGGCGACCTGCTCGTAGGCGATCGTCGTCTCCAGCACCGAGGAGACCCCGGGCAGCAGCCAGTTCACGACCTTCTGCTGCTGGGCCTCGATGTAGCGGGTCCTGGCGAGCTGCCGCTTCACCTCGATGTCTGCCGTGTTGCGGGCGAGCTGGTGGCTGAAGAGGATCGCCTCCACCTCGATCCCGTTCATGGTGATGATCCGACAGCGGGTGTACGGGTCACACCGGTCGGGGTCGATCGGCTGGACGTTCAGCTCACGCCAGCTGCGCAGCTGACGGTCCAGCGGGATGCCCCGCTGCTCGAGTGGATTGAAGGTCATGTGGGGGTGCCTCCCGGGGGCAAGGGCAACTCGTGCGCCGGCGGGTTCCCCGCCGTGGTCGACACGCACAGGTCTGCTCCCGAGTCTGTCCACGAGCGAACACTTCCGGCCACCGCTGGAGCCCGAACCGCGCAGGGTTCCCCCTGCCGGGTCAGCCCGGATGCCCTGTCGGCCGACCTATGACATGACCGGATCGGGGCGGTCTCCGGTCGCGGACGGCGGGCGGGACGGAGCCGCCGGCGGTCCGGGGCGGCCGGGGCGGCACGCACCGCCTGACTCCCTCGTGCCGCGTCGTGACCCGCTCATGCCACACGACGTGCCGCTCATCCACACGACGTGCCGAGGACGGCTCCGCGCGCGGTGGTACGGACGAGGCCGCAGCGTCCCGATGGTCGACCGGGTCGACTTGGAGGTGCGGATGACGCAGGGTTCACCCATGTCTGCTCATTCAACGACGTGGCTGCCGATCGGCTACCGCAGCAGATCGGCGACCCTCGCCGACGCACCCGCGATCCACCGCCTGATCACCGCGTGCGAGTACGCACTCCACGGTCGCGCCGCGACCGGCTCCGACCGCACGGCCGCCGATCTCACCGTGCCCGGTCTGGACTGGGACCTGGACACGGTGCTCGTGCACGACTGCGGGGGCGAGCTGGCCGGCTGGGGCCGGGTGAAGGGCCGGCGCGCCACGGCCCACGTGCACCCGGGTCACACGGGGCGGGGTCTCGGCGGTGCGCTGCTCGGCTGGGCGGAGGCGCGGGCGCGGCAGCTCGACGGCGACCGGCTCGCCCAGACGGTGCCCGACAGCGACCACGCGGCGATCGCGCTCCTCAGGTCCCGCGGGTACTCCCGGCTCGTCACCGAGTGGCTGCTGGAGATCGCGACGCCCGTCGAACCGGAGGTGCCCGAGCCGTCGGCGGGCATCACGGTCCGGGCGTTCCGCGCCGGCGACGCACGGGCGGCGTACCAGCTCACCGAGGACGCGTTCGACGAGTGGCAGCAGCGGCGGAAGACCTATCCGGAATGGGCCGGCCACACGGTCGAACGAGCGACGTTCGCACCCGAGGCGTCGCCCGTCGCCTTCGCGGGCGACCACATGGTCGGCGCGGTGCTGTCCCTGGACGTCCCCGGCAGCGACGAGGGGTACGTCGAGCGGGTGGCGGTCCGACGGGACCAGCGGCACCGGGGAATCGCCCGCATGCTGCTGCGGGAAACCTTCCGTGCCTTCCACCAGAAGGGCAAGCGGGGCTGCACGCTGTGGACGCACTCGGACACCGGCGCGCTGGCGCTGTACGAGCGCATCGGCATGACGGTCCGGCGCAGCTCCACGGTCTACTGCAAGGCGCTCACCACCGGGTAGCCGGGGCGGCGGGGCCTTGTGCCGCCGTACGGCTGGTGCCGGGGCCGCGCGGGGGCTCCGCGCGGGCGTGAACACGCGACGGGGGCGACCGGCCGTCCGCCGCCGGCCGCCATGTCGGCATCCGGCGGTCACCAAGCGGGCGTCCGGCGGTCACCACGTCGGCGTCCGGCGGTCACCAAGCGGGCGTCCGCCCGCCACCACGTCCGCGTCCGCCGACCACCACGCCGGCGGGCGGCCGGCCACCACATCGGCGTCCGCCGGCCGCCACGTCCGCGTCCGCCTACCACCACATCGGCGTCCGGCGGTCACCGCGTCGGGCGTGCGCTCGCCACCACGTCCGCGTGCGCCGACCACCATGCCGGCGTGCCGGCCACGACGGCGGCGTCCGCCCGCCACCACGTCCGCGTCCGCCACCACGCCGTACGGGCCGTGGGCGCGGCTGGGCGCTGCGCAGTCCGTAAGGCCCGTAGCGCCGTGACCGCCCACGCGTCGCGGCGACGTGGCCGGGTACTCCCCCTGCATGGGCCCTCATCAGCAGACAAGGGGGACGCGGCACCCCCGGCGCGCCGCCGGTCACCCGCGTCAGGCAGACCTCGCGCCCCGCGTGCCGGACGTCCCACGGCAGCGGAGGGCCGGATGACGACCGGAGGGACGAAGGCGGCGCGGCTGGTCGCGGAGGCGGCGGCGGGCGCACGGGCCGAGGAGGTCCCGCAGCGGGTGTGCGCGGCCGTGTCCGAGGGGCTCGGCGTGGACGGCGCCACCCTGTCACTGCTCACCGACACCCCCTCCCGGCAGCTGCTCGCCGCGTCGAACGACGACGCGCTGGTGCTGGAGGAGATCCAGTTCACCGTCCTGGAGGGTCCCTGCCTCACCGCGGCGCACAGCGGGGAGCCGCTGGAGGTGGACGACCTGCGGCACGAGCTGACGCCGTGGCCCCTGTTCGGGGCGACCATGCGGGAGAAGCTGCCGCACGTGCGCTCGGTGTACGGGCTCCCCCTCTTCTTCGGCGACTACGTCCTCGGGTCGGTCGACCTGCTGGCGCATCGGCCCCACGCGCTCGGTGCGGAGGCCCTGGAGGAGGCGTCCGAGGTGGCCGACGCGGTGTCGGCGGCCCTCCTCCAGATCCGCGGGACGCTCCTCAGCGGGGACCGGGCCCCGGCGTGGGAGCCGGAGGAGGTCGTCCGGACGCACTGGTTCGACACGGCCCGCGCCATCGGAACGCTGGTCTCCCGCCAGGGGCTCACCCCGGAGAACGCGCTGGCCCTGATACGCGCCGAGGCCTTCCGGACCGGCAGGTCGCTGGCGGACATCACCACGGACATCCTGCGCCAGCCGCCCGCTGCGTCCTGAGGGGCGGCCGGCATGGCCCGCGGAGCTGCCGCCCCCGCTGCGGCCGACGCGCGACCTCGCCCTGCCGATCACGGGGCCGGCTTCCTGGACGCGGGGCCGGCGCCCCGGTCACGGGCCCGGATTCCTGGACGCGGGGCGGGCTCCCCGGTCACGGGGGGCCGGCTCACCGGCCCGTCCCCGGCGGACACCTGCGGCGGCTAGCGCGCCGCGGGCGGCGTCCGCCCGCGGCCGCTCGCCGGCCGTCCGCTCGTACGGGCGCCCCATGGCCCGCTCGCCGCGCCGCCTCAACGTCACCACCGTCACCACCGACGGCCGGCTCGCCCGGCCGTCGCCGCCGACCCCACATGGCCGAGCTGCTGCACCGCGACCTCTACGACGCAGAGCTGGCGCTGCGCGGTATCGGCCGGGCCGTGCAGGACCTGGCGGGCCTCGACGTGCCGCCGCCTACTCGGACAGGATCGGCCCAACTACGCACGCCCGACGGCCGCCACAGAGGTCACGCTGACTTACCGGCCCCGTCGACGCAGGTCGCGCGACGCGAAAGGCGCTTCCCCCGTCCTGCGCCGGGGCCGGGCGAGCCGCTGGAGCGCGCGGTGACGTCAAGGGGCCCGTAGCCGTCACCAATTGGGCAGATCCGGCCCGCTCTCGAACCTTGCACACAAATTACACACACCCCCTCTCCATACCGGCCGGGATGGTCTAGATTGACCGTGCTTCAGATGTTGGGGCACGAGGCGACCTTAATGATCAATAGGTCCGGCGCTGCGGAAAGCCAGTGGTCACGTCCCCGGTGCCGGATGTGGGGGTGATCGGTCCGCGGAGTCCGGGAGGGCCCCGGGTGCGGGGAACACCCTGGTTTCGACGGGTTCCCGCGTACCTCGGGAGTCCGGCGGGACCTGCGAGTCCGCTGCCGCCGCGGCGGGTTGCCGGAGCGGCCGTGGAACGGCTGAGGACGTCATGCGCGGGGGGCGGGGGCCTTCCGCGGGGGAGAACAGCGCGGCGCGGGAGGCGGGGGCCTTCCGCAGGGGAGAACAGCGCGGTGCGGGGAGGCGGGGGCCTCCCCGGGGGAGGAACAGTGCGGGGGGCGGGGGCCTCCCGAGGTGGAGAAACAGTGTGGGGCGAACACGTCGAACCACTGGGGACCTGGGGGGGTTCTGTGCGGCAAGGGGGATTGGTCAGCCCGTATGCGCCGGCGCGCGATCGGCTGGCGGACGGGGAGGTCAGCCGGCCCGCGAGTGACTGGGAGCAGCGGTACCGCCGTACCGTGATCACCAGCGACACCGCGGCCACCGCCCTCGTGGTGGCGGCGATCGGCAACTTCTTCGGTGCGCGGGACGCGGCCAACTGGCACGAGAAATGGGGCATCCTCGCCTTCGGCACCGAGCTGCTGGTGCTGGGGGCGCTCGCGGTGAACCGGTCGTGGGCTCCGGCCGTGCTCGGCCAGGGCGCCGAGGAGTTCCGCCGGCTCGGACGCTCACTCTTCACGGCGACCGTCGTACTGGCGCTCGGCGGGATCGCCCTCACCTCGCGCAACATCAAGCTCTGGATCTTCGTCGCGATCCCCGCGATCGCGCTCACCACCATGACCGCGCGGTACCTGCTGCGCCTCTGGCTGCACAAGCAGCGCAAGGAAGGACGGTGCCTGAGACCCGTCCTCGCCGCCGGCAGCCCGGCCACCGTGCGCGACCTGATCACCCGGACCCGCAAGTTCCCGCACCTCGGCTGGCGGGTGGACGCGGTGTGCACGACGGACGGCCTCCGGCTCGACGGCGGCCAACTGGACGGAGTGCCCGTCGTGGGCCGGCTGGCGGACGTCGCCGGCCACGTCCGCCGCGACGGCTACCGGGTCGTCGCGGTCACCCCGGACCCGCACTGGTCACCGGACCGGCTGCAGCGGCTGGCCTGGAACCTGGAGGGCAGCGACGCCGAGATGGTCGTGGCGCCCGTGCTGATGGAGGTGGCCGGCCCGCGGCTGCACGTGGACGCGGTGCTCGGGATCCCGCTGCTGCGGGTCAGCATGCCGGCCTTCACCGGGGGCCGCCGGGCGGTCAAGGAGGTCGTCGACCGGGTGGGCGCGGCGATCCTGCTGATGCTGTGCGCGCCGCTGATGGTGTTCGTCGGGCTGCTCGTGGTGCTGGACAGCCGGGGTGGGGCGTTCTACCGCCAGCGCAGGGTCGGCAAGGACGGCCGCGAGTTCACCATGCTGAAGTTCCGCACCATGGTCGCCGGGGCCGACACCGCGCGCGCCGCGCTGGCCGACCGCAACGAGGGCGCCGGCCCGCTGTTCAAGCTCCGCCGGGATCCGCGGGTGACCCGGGTGGGAGCGGTGCTGCGCCGGCACTCGATCGACGAGCTCCCGCAGCTGTTCAACGTGCTCACCGGATCGATGTCGCTGGTCGGTCCGCGGCCTCCGCTGCCGGAGGAGTGCGCCGCGTACGACCCGGACATCCGGCGGCGGCTGCTGGTCAAGCCGGGCCTCACCGGCCTGTGGCAGATCAGCGGGCGCAGCGACCTGTCGTGGGAGGAGGCGGTCCGGCTGGACCTGCGGTACGTGGAGGACTGGTCGCTCGCCCTGGACACCGTGATCTTGTGGAAGACGCTGCGCGCGGTGTTCTACGGGCAGGGCGCCTACTGATGCGCCGGGGGCCGTCGTCCGGCCGGCGAGCGAACCGCAGGCCCGGGGGCCTGCCTGGGGGGAGGAACGGGTCATGAGGGTCAGCGTGTTCGGGCTCGGCTACGTGGGCTGCGTGTCGGCCGCGTGCCTGGCCGGCATGGGTCACGAGGTCGTCGGGGTGGACGTGAACCAGGTCAAGGTCGACCTGGTCAACGACGGGAAGGCACCGCTGGTCGAGGAGCGGATCGGCGAGCTCGTCGCCGAGGTGGTGCGGACCGGGGCGTTACGCGCCACCGGCGACGTCCGTGAGGCGATCGCGGGCAGCGAGGTGTCGCTGGTCTGCGTGGGCACGCCGTCGGAGCCCAACGGCAGCCTGTGCACCACGTACCTGGAGCGGGTGACCGAGCAGATCGGCGCCGCGCTGGCCGGGCGGAGCGGGCGGCACACCGTCGTCTTCCGCAGCACCATGCTGCCGGGCACCTGCCTGAACCTGCTGGTGCCGATCCTGGAGAAGTACGTCGGCGGCACGGCCGGGGTGGACCTGGGGGTCGCGGTCAACCCGGAGTTCCTGCGCGAGGGCACGAGCGTGCGGGACTTCTTCGACCCGCCCAAGACCGTCATCGGCGAGCTCGACCCGGCGAGCGGCGACACGGTGGCGGCGCTGTACGACGGCCTGCCCGGCGAGGTGTTCCGGGTGCCGGTCCCCACGGCCGAGGCGATCAAGTACGCGGACAACGCGTTCCACGGTCTGAAGATCGGCTTCGCGAACGAGCTGGGCGCGGTGTGCCAGGCGCTCGGGGTGGACTCCCACCAGGTGATGGACGTGTTCCTGGCCGACCGCAAGCTGAACATCAGCCCCGCCTACCTGCGGCCCGGCTTCGCCTTCGGCGGCTCCTGCCTGCCCAAGGACCTGCGCAGCCTGGTCCACGCGGCGCAGCGGGCCGACGTCTCGGTGCCCATCCTGGCCCACGTGCTGCCCTCCAACGCCGACCATCTGCAGCGCGCGGTGGATCTGGTCGAGCGCACCGGCAAGCGCCGGGCGGGCCTGTTCGGGCTGTCCTTCAAACCGGGCACCGACGACCTCCGTGAGAGCCCGCTCGTCGAGCTGGCGGAGCGGCTCTTCGGCAAGGGGTACGACCTGCGGATCTACGACGCCCACGTGAGCCTGTCCCGGCTGCTCGGCGCGAACCGCGAGTACATCGAGACCCGGCTGCCGCACCTCGCGCACCTGCTCGCGGACTCCGTCGAGGAGGTACTGGAGCACGCCGAGGTGTGCCTGGTCGGCACCAGGGATCCGGCCGTGCTGTCGGCGCTGCCCCACGGTGACGGCCCGGTGATCGTCGACCTCGTCCGCCTCCCCGACGCCGAGGCGCGCCGGGCCGAACCGGGGTACGTGGGCCTTGCCTGGTGACGCGAGCGGCGTCCGGCCCGGCCGGCGCGCGCTGATTCTGGTGGAGAACCTGTCGGTGCCGTTCGACCGGCGGGTGTGGCAGGAGTGCACGACACTGCGCGACGCGGGCTGGGAGGTGCACGTCGTCTGCCCCCGGGGCGGCAAGCGGGACACGGAGGCGGAGGCGGAGATCGACGGGGTGCGGATCCACCGCTACCCGTTGCGCGCGGCCACCGGAGGGCCGGCCGGCTACCTGAGGGAGTACGGATCGGCGCTGTGGCACACGTTCCGGCTGGCCCGCACGGTCGGTCCGGTCGACGTGGTCCACGCCTGCAACCCGCCCGACCTGCTGTTCCTGCCGGCACGGTGGCTGAAGCGGCGGGGCGCGCGGTTCGTCTTCGACCAGCACGACCTGGTGCCCGAGCTGTACCTCTCCCGGTTCGGCCGCGGCCGGGACCTGCTCCACCGCGCCGTGTGCGCGCTGGAACGGCTCACCTACCGGGCCGCCGACGTCGTGCTCGCCACGAACGAGAGCTACCGGGACGTCGCGGTGCGCCGTGGCGGCCGGCGGCCGGAGGACGTCTTCGTGGTGCGCAGCGCGCCCGACACCGAGCGGTTCCACCCGGTACCGCCCGAGCCGGAGCTGAAGCGCGGCAAGCCCCATCTGCTGTGCTACCTCGGGGTGATGGGCCCGCAGGACGGCGTCGACTACGCCTTGCGGGCCCTGGCGAAGCTGCGCGACGAGCTCGGGCGGACGGACTGGCACGCGGTGTTCGTCGGCGCCGGCGACACCTTCGACGCGATGGTGGAGCTGTCGCGGCGGCTCGGGCTGTCGGACCAGGTGCAGTTCACCGGGCGCGTCCCGGACGCCGACCTGGTGCGCTACCTGTCCACCGCGGACGTGTGCCTCTCCCCCGACCCGCGCAATCCGCTCAACGACGTGTCGACCATGAACAAGGTCCTGGAGTACATGGTGATGGGCCGGCCGATCGTCTCGTTCGACCTGAAGGAGGCGCGGGTCTCCGCCGGTGACGCCGCCGTCTACGCGCCCGCGAACGACGAGGCCGCATTCGCCGGGCTCGTCGCGCTGCTGCTGGACGATCCTGAGCGGCGGGCCCGGATGGGCAGGATCGGCCAGGAGCGGATCGGCGGGCCGCTCTCCTGGCGGAACTCGCAGGCCTCGCTGCTCGCCGCCTACGCCGCCGCCTGCGGTGACCGCGCCGCGGCGCCGGCGGGCGACCCGGACCGGGCAGGCAGGGGGCCGCGGCAGTGAGCGAGGACCCGATACGCCTGGTCACGATCGGGCGGATCATCCGTCGGCGCCGGCGGCTCCTCACCGTCCTCGCCGTGGTGGGCGCGCTGGTCGGCTACGGCGCCTCCCTGGTGTTCCCGCCGCGCTACACGACCTCGGCATCGGTGCTGCTGCCGGGTGCGTGGGAGGAGCGCGAGCTGCTGACCCAGGCGGAGATCGCGACCAGTTCGGTGGTGGTCGACCGCGCGGCCGTCCGGCTCGGCTGGGCCGGGACCGGCGGCGAGCTGCGGGACCGGGTGAGCGCCGAGGCCACCGACGGGAACATCATCAGGATCTCGGGCACGGCCGACACCCCGGAGCGCGCACAGCAGCTCTCCGACCAGGTGGCCCGGCAGTTCGTCGCGTTCGCCGCGCGGATCGTGGGCGACGGCGCCGACCCCGAGGCGGGGGAGCAGCAGGAGGCACTGCGGCGGCTGGTGGTGCGGACCAGCGGCCGCATCACCGAGCTGGCCGACGCGGCCGGTCCGGGGCGGACCGTGGAGAGCGTGCAGGCCCGCACCGACCTGGAGAAGCTGCGCACCACGCTGCAGGGGGCCATGAAGAAGCTGGACGAGGCCGACCCGGCCGCCGGCAGGGCCGACATGGTCGTCATGGGGCCGGCGCCCCGGCCGGACGGCGAGGCGCCGCCCACGCGGATACAGCTGGTCGTCGCCGGGGCGCTGCTGTTCTTCCTGCTCGCCGTCGTCGGCCATCTCACCGCCGCGCGGACGAGCCGCCGGCTGCGCTCCGAGCCGGAGATCGCCGCGGCACTGGGCTCCCCGCTGCTGGGCAGCGTCGACGTACCGGGTGAACGGCCCGCGCGCCGGCCGGAGGACCGTGGCCCGCGGGACCGGATCCGGCGGCTGCTGGGCGTCGACGTCCGGTGGGACGTGCCCACCTTGCCGGCCGGTGACGAGGCCGGCCGGCAGATCCGCTGCCGGAGGGTGTGCGCCCGTGTCCGGGACCGGCTGCCGGCCCCCCGGCGGCTGCTGGCTGTCGTCCCGGAGGGCGACGAGACCGCCCGCCGGGCCGCCGCGCAGCTCGTCGCCGCGGCCGGGGGCGATCCCCTGCTTCGGGTGGTGAGGGTCTCGGTGTCCCGGCCGATGGTGCCGGACCGCGACGGCGAGTCCGGTGCCCTGGTCGTGGTCAGCGCGGGCGGCTGGACCGCGGCGGAGCTCGCCGGCATCGCCGAGGCGTGTACGGACGCCGGGCACGACGTCGTCGGCGGCGTCCTCGCCGGCCCGGTCCGCGCCGTCGCGAAGCGGTCCGGCGGCCGCCCCCGGCGGGCCGCCGCGCCGGCGTTCGCGACGGCCGACGACGCGACGGGAGGCTCGGGGTGACGACGAGTACGACGCAGGAGTCGCCGGCCGCCGCCCCACTGCTGGATCTGCAGGCGCTGGTGGCGGCGGTGCGCAGACGCCGCCGTCTGTGGCTCTGCGCGGCGCTGCTGGGCCTGTTCGCCGGCGCGGCGGTGGCCGTCCTGCTGCCACCGCCGCCGACCGCGGTGACCAAGGTGCTGGTCGCGCACCAGGAGGACCAGCCGAACGACCCGGGAACGCTGATCCGCACCGACGTCGCGCTGCTGCGCACCACGCGGATCGCCGGTGCGGCCCTGCGGTCCCTCGGGTCCCCGCAGAGGCCGGAGGACTTCATGCGGGACTACGAGGGCACCGGCCTGACCAACAACCTGCTGCAGATCACCGTGTCCGGTGACAGCGACGCGGAGGCGGTGGCCCGGGCCGGGGCGCTGGCCGACGCGTTCGTCGCGGACCACGTGCGGCGGATGCGGGAAGCCGCGGACGCCGAGGCCAAGGGCCTGCTCGACCAGCGTGACCGGCTGCGGGACGAACTCGCCCAGGTCGACAGGGCGATCGGGGACGGGGACGGATCGCCGCAGGGCGGGCAGGAGGCGGCCGACCTGGAGTCGCTCTTCGCCCGCCGGGCCGAACTCACCTCGCGGATCACCGATTTCGGCCAGCGCGCCGCCGAGGCGCGCATCGGCACGCCCCGCCTCGTCGCCGGCACCCAGGTCGTGGACGCCCCGCGCGCGGTGCGGCACTCCCTGCCCCGGGCCGCCGCCACCGACGCCGCGATCGGGCTCGTCCTCGGGCTCGTCCTCGGGCTCGCGGTGGCCGCCGTCGGCTCGGTGGTGGCGGACCGCCCCGTGCTGCGCCGGGACATCGCGGCGCACCTCGGCGCCTCGGTCGTCGCCGAGCTGCCCCGCCGGCCGGCCGGGCCGTGGCGGCGCCGCCGGATCCGGGCGGCACGCGCACGGCTCACCGCCGCCCTGGTCCGCAGCGTGCGCGGCGGGGAGGGACCGGTGTCGCTGCTGGAACTGGGCTGCGCGCGCGGCGCGGTCGAGATCGCCGTGGACGTCGCCCGGGCGCTGGCGGCGGAGGCACCCGTCGT
Organism: Streptomyces sp. NPDC046831; assembly: GCF_040645305.1. Taxonomy (NCBI): domain Bacteria; kingdom Bacillati; phylum Actinomycetota; class Actinomycetes; order Kitasatosporales; family Streptomycetaceae; genus Streptomyces; species Streptomyces sp. NPDC046831. The sequence continues at coordinate 12,470 of NZ_JBEYXZ010000008.1, forward strand.
CGTGATCGACGCTCTGCCCGGCCCGCAGCTCGCCCGCCGGCGCCCGAAGCCCGGGGACCCGGCCGTGGTCGGCGGCGAGCGGGCCGCGGCCGTGCCGCACGAGCAGCGCCGGCTCGGCGTCGGCTCGGTGGCACCCGGCACGGCGTGGACCGACCTGCAGTACCTCGGCACCAGGACCGTGCTGGTCGTGCGTGCCGGGCACGCGAGCACCGCATGGCTGCACACCGTGGCCCGGCAGCTCGCGGACCGGCGCATCGCGGTGATCGGCGTGGTGCTGGTCGACCCCGATCCGCGGGACCGGACCGACGGCACGCTGTGGGACGGGCCGTACACCGCGCCGCGCGGCCGGAGCGAGGGGCCGGCCCGGCACCACGGCGGAGGAACCTCCCACGCCGTTCAGGCAGTGGGGCAGGACCGGCGGCGGACGGAGCGGCTGCCGATGTGGGCGGCGCGGGTCCCGGACAGCGACCAGGAGGCGCGGTAGGACATGTGTGGCATCGCAGGCGCTTACCGATGGCCGGACGGGAAGGCCGTGACCGACCGGCTCACCGACACCCTGGCCCACCGCGGTCCGGACGGGGCGGGCCGGTACGGCCACGCCGCCGGAGACGGCGAAGTGCACCTCGGGCACCGCCGGCTGGCCGTCGTCGACCTGTCCGGGACCGGCGCCCAGCCGATGGTCTCGGGCGGCCTCGCCCTGACGTACAACGGCGAGCTGTACAACGCGCCCGAGCTGCGTGCCGAGCTGACGGCCGCCGGGGTGCGCTTCCGCGGCACCTCCGACACCGAGGTGCTGCTGGAGGCCTGGCGGCGCTGGGGCACGGACTGCCTGCCCCGGCTGCGCGGCATGTTCGCGTTCGGGATCTTCGACGAGCGGACCGGTGAGCTGGTGCTCGCCCGCGACCAGCTCGGCATCAAGCCGCTGTTCCTGCTGCGGCGCGGCGAGGGCCTGGTGTTCGCCTCCGAGCTGAAGGCGCTCGCCGCCGTGACCGGCGGGTCGCTGCGGGTGGACCACGCCGCGCTGGTGGCCTCGCTGCTGTACTACTGGGTGCCGGACTCACGGTGCGCGTTCCGCGAGGCGGAGAAGCTGCCGCCGGGCAGCTGGCTCAGGTGCCGGCCCGACGGCCGGGTGGAGCGCGGCCGGTTCTGGCACCTGAAGGACGTCGCCGCCGAGGCCCGGGAGCGGGCCCGGTCCGGTGAGCAGCCGGACGTCGCCGCCGTCGTCGAGGAGTCGACCCGGCGCCACCTGCTCTCCGACGTGCCCGTGGCGACCTTCCTCTCCGGGGGGCTCGACTCCAGTTACCTGACCGCGCTGGCGGCCCGCGACCGGCCCGGGATCTCCGCCTACACGATCGGGTTCCGCGCGGAGGACGCCAGGTTCGAGGCGATGCCGGACGACCTGCGTCATGCCCGGCGGGTGGCCGAGCGGTTCGGCGTCGACCTGCACGAGATCGAGATCGCGCCGGACGTGCACGACCTGCTGCCGCGGATGACGTACCACCTGGACGAGCCGATCGGCGACCCCGCCGCGATCAACACCTACCTGATCTGCTCGGCCGCCCGGGAGGCCGGGGTCAAGGTGATGCTGTCGGGGATGGGCGCCGACGAGCTGTTCGCCGGTTACCGCAAGCACCTGGCCAACCTGATCGCGCTGCGCTACCAGCGCGTGCCGCGGCCCCTGCGGCGCGGCGTGTCCAGGGCCGTGGACCGGCTGCCGGTGGCGACGAGGCGCCGGGGGTACCGGTCGGTGCGCTTCGCGAAGCGGTTCCTCTCCTTCGCCGATCTGCCCGAGGAGACGGCGTTCCGGCGCAGCTACACCCTGTACGACCGGGACGAGCTGCTCGCCCTGGTCGATCCGGACCTGGCCGGGACGGTCGAGGACGTGCTGACCGAGCACGCGGACGTCTACCGGGACAACGACCTGGACGACTTCGTCAACCGCATGTGCCTGAGCGACGCCCGGATGTTCCTGCCGGGCCTGAACCTCGCCTACACGGACCGGTCGAGCATGGCCGCGTCGACCGAGGTGCGGGTGCCGTACGTGGACGTCGAGGTGGTCAGGGCGGCGTTCGCCGTGCCCGGTCACCGCAAGATCGCCGGACGGCAGGGCAAGGCGGTCCTCAAGGAGGCGGCCGCCCAGGTCCTGCCCCGGGAGGTCGTGTACCGGCCCAAGGGCCTGTTCAGCGCCCCGCTGCGGGCCTGGATGAGCCGGGACCTGGCACCGCTGGTGCGCGAGGTGGTGCACGACGGCGAGCTCGTCCGTTCCGGCTTCCTGCGGCGCGACGCGCTGCAGCGGCTCGTCGCCGAGGACGCCGCCGGGCAGCGGGACTTCTCCAAGCATCTGTGGCACGTGCTGACCCTCGAGTACTGGTACCGCGGCGCGACCTCCGGGTCCGGCCGGAGCTCGACCCTGACCGCGTAGAGACAAGAGGACATCGGGTGAAACAGGTCGTACAGAACTACAGGAGCGGTGAACTGGCGCTGCTCGACGTGCCGGTGCCGGAGTGCAAGCCGGGCGGTGTGCTGGTCCGCAGCGCCTACTCGCTGATCTCCACCGGGACCGAGCTGATGAAGGTGTCCGAGGCCGGCATGTCGATGCTGGGCAAGGCCCGCTCGCGGCCGGACCAGGTGGCCAAGGTCGTGCAGAGCGTGGCCACCAACGGGCTGCCCGCCACCTACCGCAAGGTGATGGGCAAGCTGGACTCCTACACGCCGCTGGGCTACTCGCTGTGCGGGGTGGTCGAGCAGGTCGGCACCGGGATCGACGACGTCACGGTCGGCGACCTCGTGGCCTGCGCCGGCAATGAGCACGCCTTGCACGCCGAGCTGAACTGGGTGCCGAGGAACCTCTACGCCCGGGTCCCGGACGGCCTGGCGCCGCGGCACGCGGCCTTCGGCACCGTCGGGTCGATCGCGTTGCAGGGCGTCCGCCGCGGCGAGCCGCAGCTCGGCGACGTGGCGCTGGTCATCGGCCTCGGGCTGATCGGGCAGCTGGTGGTGCAGCTGCTGGCCGCCTCGGGAGCCCGCGTCGTCGGGGCCGACCCCGACCCGGTGCGCTGCGAGCTGGCGGAGCGGCTGGGCGCGGCGGCCTGCGGGGACCCCGCCTCGGCGGCCGTGGAGACCGCCGTCGCCGAACTGACCGGCGGTCACGGAGTGGACCAGGTGTACCTGGCCGCCGGCGGCGGCAGCAACCAGCCCGTCGAGCTGGCCGCCCGGCTGAGCCGGGACCGCGGCCGGGTCGTCGACATCGGCAAGTGCCGCCTGGACCTGCCGTGGAACGCGTACTACGAGAAGGAGCTCGACGTCCGCTTCTCCCGCTCCTACGGCCCCGGGCGCTACGACCCGGAGTACGAGCTCCAGGGGCGGGACTACCCGATCGGCTACGTGCGCTGGACCGAGCGCCGCAACCTGGCGTGCTTCCTCGATCTCGTCGCCCGCGGCCGGGCCGACGTCGAGCCCCTGGTCTCCCACGTCGCCGACTTCGACGACGCCGTCGAGACCTACCGGCGCCTGGACGAGGGCGAGTTGAAGGCCGTGGCCGTGCTGTTCCGGTACCCGGAGCACGCGGCCGAGGCGCCGGTGCCGTCGGTGTCCGTGCCCGCGGTGCGGCGGCCCGGCGGCCGCGTGCCCGCCCCGGGCCGGGCCGCCGGGACGCCGGTGCGGCTGGCGTTCGTGGGCGCGGGGAACTACGCGACGTCGATGCTGCTGCCGCACCTCGCGCAGCGCGAGGGCGTCGAGCTGTCCACGGTCGTCACCACGACGGCGCTGTCCGCGGCCAACGCCCAGCGCAAGTTCGGCTTCGCCGCGGCGACCACCGACCTCGACGCCGTGCTCGGCGACAAGTCCGTCGACGCGGTGTTCGTGGTCACCCGGCACAGCTCGCACGCCGAACTGACCCGCAGGGCGCTGCTGGCCGGCAAGGCGGTGTTCGTGGAGAAGCCGCTGGCGCTCACCGGCGACGAGCTGGCCGGCGTGCTCGCGGCGGTGGAGGAGTCCGGCAACGACCGGCTGCAGGTGGGCTTCAACCGCCGGTTCGCGCCGCTGCTCCAGGAGGCCAGGAGGCGGTTCGGCGCCCGGTCCGGCCCGGCGAGCCTGCGCTACCTGGTCAACGCGGGCCGGCTGGCGCACGGCAGCTGGTACCTCCAGCAGGGCACCGAGGGCTCGCGGTTCGCCGGCGAGGGCGGGCACTTCGTCGACACGGCGAGCTGGCTGCTCGACGCCGATCCGGTCTCGGTGTACGCGGTCGCCACGTCCGGCCACGAGGACCTGCAGGTCGTGCTGCGCTACCCGGACGGGTCCACCGCCACCGTCAGCTACGTCACCACCGGCGCGCCCGGCTACCCCAAGGAGACCCTGGACCTGGTCGCGGACGGCAAGGTGCTGCGGCTGGACGACTTCGTCCGGGCCGCCGTGTACGACGGCCGCCGCAGGCGGTGGGTCGGTTCCAGGCTGCCCAAGGCCCGGGACAAGGGCCAGTCCGCCCAACTGGCCGCGTTCGTCCGGGCGGTGCGGACCGGCGGGCCGATGCCGGTGCCGCTGCAGTCGCTGGTCGCCACCACGGCGGCCACCCTCGCCGTGCAGACCGGCCTGGCCGGCGGCGCGCCGGTGACGCTGGCGAGGGCGCGATGACCGCGCGCTCGGGGAGTCCGGGCTGGTACCTGCGGCGGCTGTCCCGGATGGGGCCGCGGGAGGTCGGCGGCCGGGTGGGCGACGCGGTGCGCAGGCGGCGGTGGCGGTCGGCGCGGCCGGTGGCCCCGAGCGTGACCGGCGCCCGGTTCACCGCGGTGCTGCCCGCGGGGACGGTCGCCGCGGTGCCGCCGGACGCCGCGAAGCGTCTCGTCGCCGAGGCGGACCGGCTGATGGCCGGGCACGCCGAGTTCTTCGGGGTGCGCCGCGACGACCTGGCCGACCCGGACTGGTGGTACGACCCGAAGACCGGGCGCCGGGCTCCGGGGGGCTACGCCTTCGACGTGCCGTACCGGGACGAGGACGCGGCCGGGGACGTCAAGCAGATCTGGGAGCCGTCCCGGCACCAGTACCTCACGGTGCTCGCCGCCGCGTACGCGGTCACCGGCGACGAGCGGTACGCCGAGCGGGTGGCCGGGCACCTGCGGTCGTGGTGGGCGGCCAACGCGCCGCTGCGCGGGGTGCACTGGGTCAGCGGCATCGAGCTGGGGATCCGGCTGCTGTCCTGGGTGTGGATCCGCCGGCTGCTCGACGGCTGGCCGGGCGCGGCCGGGCTGTTCGAGGACAACCCGGAGGCGCTGGACCAGATCTGGCACCACCAGCGCTGGCTGGCCGCCTTCCCCAGCCGGGGGTCCTCGGCGAACAACCACGCCGTCGCCGAGGCCGCCGGGCAGTTCGCCGCGGCCTGCGCGTTCGGCTGGTTCCCCTCCTCGGCGCGCTGGCGGGCCGACGCGCTGCGGTCGCTGGAGCGGCACCTGCGGGGCAACACCTTCGGCTCCGGCCTCAACCGCGAGCTGGCCACCGAGTACCACGGCCTGGTGCTGGAGCTCGGCCTGGCCGCGGTGGCCGAGGGCGACGCCGCCGGCGTGCCGGTCCCGGCCTCGGTCCGGCTGGTGCTGCTGCGGATGACCGACGCGCTCGCGGCCGTCGTGGACAGCCGGCTGCGGCCGCCCCGCCAGGGGGACGCCGACGACGGGCACGGTCTGGTCCTGGACGGCGCGGGCACCGACCGCTGGGGCTCGCTCCTGGCCACCGGGGACGCCGTGTTCGGCCGGCTCCCCTGGTGGCCGGCGGTGACCGGCACCGACGTGCGCACCCCGCTGCTGGCCGCGCTCCTCCGGCCCGCCGCGCCGGCCGTGTCCCGCCCCGCGCGCCGGCCGGCCCACTTCGCCGACGCCGGCCTGACGATCCTGCGCGGGCCCGGGGAGATCTGGTGCCGCTGCGACGGCGGTCCGCACGGCTTCCTGTCCATCGCCGCGCACGCCCACGCCGACGCGCTGTCCGTGGAGGTCCGGCACGACGGCGTCGACGTGCTCGCCGACCCGGGGACGTTCTGCTACCACGGTCAGCCCGAGTGGCGGCGGTACTTCCGGTCGACCCTCGCCCACAACACCCTGCAGCTGGACGGCGGTGACCAGTCCGTCTCCGGCGGCCCGTTCCTGTGGACCCGGCACGCCCGCAGTCGCGTCCTGGCCGCGGACACACCCGAGGACGGGGTGGCCCGCTGGTGCGCCGAGCACGACGGTTACCGGCCCTCGGTGCACCGCCGCCGGGTGGAGCTGGCGGCCGCGAGCCGGGAGCTGACGGTGGTCGACGAGGTCCGCGGCCCGCGCCGGGCCGTGCGCCTGGCCTTCCACCTCGGGCCGGCGATCGCCGCCGACCTGGCGGGCAACCGGGCGGTGCTCACCTGGAGCCGGGACGGCGAGGACCGCTCCGCGGTGCTCGACCTGCCCGGGCAGCTGGTGTGGCGGGCGCATCGCGGCGAGACCGATCCGCCGCTGGGCTGGTACTCCGCCGGCTTCGGACGCAAGGAACCCGCCACCACGCTGGTCGGCACGGGCTTCGCCGACGGCGCGCAGCGGTTCACCACCGTACTCGGGTTCCGCGGCTAGGGAGGGCGCGTGGGGATCAAGTGGCGGCACCGGGCGCTGCCGGCGGCACCGCTGGCGCTGGCCCTGCTGGCGGCGACCGGCTGCGAGAGCACGCCGGAGGCGCGGCCGGAGCCGACCGCTGCGCGATCCGCGCCCGTGGGCCGGGTGTGCGCCAGGCCCGCGGCCGGGCCGGCGAAGCCGCCGGCGGGCGCGGTGACGGTCGACCCGTCGGTGGCCGGCGACCTGGCCACGAAAACCAGGAACAGTCCCCCGCACACCACGTTCTGGCTGCGGCCGGGCAGGCACCGGCTCGCACCGGACCGCTACGCCCAGGTCGTGCCCAAGGAGGGGGACAGCTACCTCGGCGCGCCGGGCGCGGTGCTCGACGGCCGGCGCACCAACCAGTACGCGTTCGGCGGAACCGCCCGAGACGTCGGCATCCGCCACCTGACCGTGCAGGGTTTCGTCGCGCCGCACGACGAGGGCGTGGTCAACCACGACTCGGCCGACGGGTGGGTGATCGAGCACGCGACGATCCAGAACAACTCCGGCGCGGGGCTGATGGCCGGCGCCCGCCAGCGGGTCCGCGCCAGCTGCCTGCGCGGCAACGGCCAGTACGGCATGAACGCGTACAAGGCCGACGGCCGCATCAGCGGCCTGGTGGTCGAGGGCAACGAGATCGCGGGCAACAACAGGGACGACTGGGAGAAGCGGCGGCCGGGCTGCGGCTGCACCGGCGGCGTGAAGTTCTGGGCCGTCGACGGCGCCGACGTGCGCGGCAACTGGGTGCACGGCAACCGCGGCGCCGGGTTGTGGGCGGACACCAACAACAACGACTTCCGCGTCGAGGACAACGTGCTCGAGGACAACGACGGCGCGGCGCTGATCTACGAGACCAGCTACAACGCGGTCGTCCGCAGGAACACGATCCGGCGGAACAACTGGGCCGAGGGCCGCGGGTACGCCGACCGCGGCGACTCCTTCCCGTTCGCGACCGTGTACCTGTCCGAGTCCGGCGGCGAACCGCGGATCCGGGCCCGCACGGACAGGATCGAGATCTACGGGAACACGCTGGAGAACAACTGGTCCGGGATCACCCTGTGGGAGAACGCCGACCGCTTCTGCAACAGCCCGGCCAACACCTCCTCCGGCGACTGCACGCTGCTGGTGCGGGACTCCGGCCGCTGCGCACCGCCGGCGATCCGCACCCCGCCGCTCTACGCCGACTGCCGGTGGAGGACCCAGCGGGTGGACATCCACGGCAACCGCTTCGTGCTGGACAAGTCCGTCGTGGACTGCACGGTGAAGTGCGACCGGATGGCGGTGCTGGCCAACTACGGCACCTACCCGGACTGGTCGCCGTACCGGGGCGAGCGGGTGGCCGAGGCGATCACCCGCCGGCAGGACAACCGCTGGCACGACAACGTCTACGTCGGGCCGTGGAGGTTCGTCGCCCACGACCCGAGCCGGATCCTCGACTCCGCGCAGTGGCAGGCGGCGCCGTACCGGCAGGACGCGGGCAGCACCTTCCGGGCACAGGACGGTGGTTGAGATGGGCGCGGACCCCACGTCGAGGACGGTCGGAGCGGTCTGGGGACTGCTGGTCCTCAACACGCTCGGCTCCGCCGGGGCGAGGACCATCGTCACCCTGCCGCGCTCCCTCATCCAGATGGTCACCATGGGCGCGCTGGTCGCCGCGTTCGCGCTGGCCCTCGCCCTCAACCTCCGGCTGCGCATCCGGGCCGGCGCCTTCCTGCTGCTGCTCACCCTGCTGGCCGCGCTGAGCGTGATCTCCAGCGTGCACCTGGAGTCCGGGTTCGGCGCGCTGTTCCGCTGCGCCCGGCTGGCCGTGTTCGTCGGCACGCTCTGGCTGCTCAGCCGCTGGTGGGACGGCGGTCTGATGTTCGTCCGGCACCACATCCGGATGTACTTCGCGGTGCTCGGGTCGGTGGCCGCCGGCCTGGTCGTCTCACCGGGCACGGCCATGCCCGACCTCTACGGCGGGCGGCTGGTCGGCGCGCTGTGGCCGCTGACCCCGCCGCAGATCGGCCAGTACGCCGCGGTGATCACCGGGCTCACCGTGCTGCTCGTGCTGGACCGCCGGACCGACGGGGCCGGCGCGGCGGTCGTCATCGTGCCCTCACTCGTCCTGCTCGCCCTGACCCACACCCGCACCGCCACCCTGGGCCTTGTCCTCGGGCTGGCGCTGGCGATCGGCTCGCTGGTCCTGACCAGCGCCGCCGCGCGCCGGTTCTTCGCCTGGGCGGTGCTGTGCGCCGTGGTGGCCGCGGTGGGGTTCGCCTCCGCCCTGCAGGCGTGGTTCCTGCGCGGGCAGAGCAGGGAGAACTTCTCCAGCCTCACCGGCCGGGCCAAGGTCTGGGACGCCCTGCTGACCGCGCCCCGGTCCACCTCGGAGCAGCTGTTCGGCGTGGGTCTGGGCGACAAGTCGTTCGGCGGGCTGCCGATCGACAACAGCTGGCTGGCCGTCTACCACGAGCAGGGCCTGACCGGCGTCGTCCTGGTGGCGGCGGTCGCCGTCGTGCTGGGCGGCGTCGCGCTGCTGCGGCCCCCGTCGCTGCCGAGGGCCTGCGCTCTCTTCCTGATCAGCTACTGCGCGATCGCGTCGTACACCGAGGCCGGGCTGGGCGACGCCTCGCCGTACCTGCTGCACCTGGCCGTGGCCGCCTCGCTGCTGGCCTCGCCCGCCGCGCCCGCTCCCCCGCCGGTGCCCGGAGTCTCCCGCCGGCCCGTCCCGCGATGGGCCCGCGGATCGGAGGTGACCTGACCATGCACGTCCTGGTGGTGCACAACCGCTACGCCTCGGCGCAGCCGAGCGGGGAGAACAAGGTCGTCGACCAGGAGGTGGCGCTGCTGCGCGGGGCCGGGCACCGGGTCGAGGTGTTCGAGCGGCGCAGCGACGACATCGCCGCCCGGTCGCTGCCGGGCAAGGCCGCACTGCCGCTGCTGGTGCCGTGGAACCCGGCGGTCCGCGCGGAGCTCGCGGCCCGGCTCCGCGCCGGGCGGCCGGACGTGGTGCACGTCCACAACGTCTTCCCGCTGCTGTCGCCGGCGGTGCTGGCCGCCTGCGCCGACACCGGTGTGCCCGCCGTCGCCACGCTGCACAACTACACCCAGGTCTGCCCGCCCGGCACGCTGCAGCGGGACGGCCGGCCGTGCGCCGAGTGCGTCGGGTCCACGCCGCTGCCCGCCGTCCGGCACGGCTGCTACCGCGGCTCCCGGCTGGCGACGGTGCCGCTCGCGGTCAGCCTGTCGGTCAACCGGCGGCGGTGGTGGTCCGGCGTGGAGCGGTTCTTCTGCATCTCCGCGGCGCAGCGTGACGTCCTGGTGCGGGCCGGCATGCCGGCCGAACGGCTGGCGGTCAAGCACAACTTCGTGCCCGACCCGGGCGTCCGCCGGGCGGGCGCCGGCGAGCACCTGCTCTTCCTGGGCCGGCTCGCCGAGGTCAAGGGCGTGCGGCTGCTCATGGCCGCGTGGGACGGGATCGCCGCCGGCGGCGGTGTCGGCGTGCCGCTCCTGGTCGCCGGCGCGGGACCGCTGGAGCGTGAGGTGGCCGCCTGGGCGGCGGGCCGGGACGACGTGCGGTACGCCGGCCTGTACGACGCCGAGCAGTGCCGGCAGGCCGTCGCGCGGTCGGTCGCCGTGGTGGCTCCCTCCACATGGCGGGAGGCGTTCGGACTGGTGGCCGTGGAGGCGATGGCGGCGGGGGTCCCGGCCGTCGCCGCCGGTCACGGCGCCTTCGTCGAACTCGTCGAGGACGGGGTGACCGGGCTGCTGCACCGGCCGGGCGAGCCGGCCTCGCTCGCGTCCTGCCTGCGCCGGATCACCGCGGACCCGGCGCGCAACCAGGAGATGGGACAGGCGGCCCGGCGCCGTTACGAGCGGGACTTCAGCCCGGCCGTCGGGCTGGAGCGCCTGGTGGAGGGGTACCGCACCGCGATCGCGGGTCGGTCCGGCGGCGGGGTCGGCCCGCCGCCGTCAGGGGACGCAAGCACTGGCTCGCGGCGGGGGCGCCCGCGCGAGCGGGATGGGGGCAGTAGATGACACGATGCCGACTCTGCGGCTCGGCGGCGCTGGCGAGCGTCGTCGATCTCGGGGCGACCCCGCCGTGCGAGAGCTTTCTCGCCGCGGACCAGCTGGACCGGCCGGAGCCGACGTACCCGCTGCACCTGCGGGTCTGCACCGACTGCTGGCTCGCGCAGATCCCTCCGCTGATCACGCCGGAGGAGACGTTCACGCAGTACGCGTACTTCTCGTCCTACTCGACCTCCTGGGTGGAGCACGCGCGCACGTTCGTCGCCGGCGCCGTACAGCGGCTGGACCTCGGCCCCGACGCCTTCGTGGTGGAGGTCGCGAGCAACGACGGGTACCTGCTGCGGCACGTGGTGGACCGCGGGCTGCGCTGCCTGGGCATCGAGCCCTCCGAGAACGTCGGCGCGGCGGCGCGGGAGGCCGGGGTGCCCACGCTCACCGCGTTCCTGGACCCCGCGACCGGCGCGGCCGTCCGCGCCGAGCACGGCCCGGCCGACCTGGTCGTGGCCAACAACGTGTACGCGCACATCCCCGACGTGGCCGGGTTCACCCGGGGGCTGCGCGCCCTGGTCGCCGACGACGGCTGGGTCTCCATCGAGGTGCAGCACCTGCTGACCCTGATCGAGGAGAACCAGTACGACACGATCTATCACGAGCACTTCCAGTACTACACGGTCGCGTCCGCGACCCGGGCCCTGGCGAGCGGCGGACTCACCCTCGTGGACGTCGAACTGCTGCCCACGCACGGCGGCTCGGTCCGGCTGTGGGCCCGGCCGGCCGAGGCGGCGGGCGACCCGGCGAGCGGGGTGTCCCCCGCCCGGGCGGAGCCGGGAGCCCGGGAAAGGGTGGCCGACGTGCTGGCCCGCGAGAAGGCCGCCGGGCTGCAGGAGCTGTCCGGGTACACGGAGTTCTCCGCACGGGTGGCCAAGGTGCGCCGGGACCTGCTGCGGTTCCTCGTCGAGGCCGCCGAACGCGGTGAGACGGTCGCCGGCTACGGCGCCCCGGGCAAGGGCAACACCCTGCTCAACCACTGCGGCATCCGGCCCGACCTGCTCCCGTACACGGTCGACCGCAACCCTTACAAGCACGGCAGGTTCACCCCCGGCACCCGCATCCCGGTCCTGCCGCCCGAGCAGTTGGCCGCCGACAGACCGGACTACGTCCTCGTCCTGCCCTGGAACCTGCGGGCCGAGCTGGTCGAGCATCTGTCGTACGTGCACGAGTGGGGCGGCCGGCTGGTCTTCCCCATCCCCGAACTGAGCGTCGTCGAGGCCGCGTCGAGAGAGGTCACAGCATGAAGGTCGTCCTGTTCTGCGGCGGTTACGGGATGCGGATGCGCAACGGCGCCTCCGACGACGTGCCCAAGCCGATGGCCATGGTCGGCCCGCGGCCGCTGATCTGGCACGTCATGCGCTACTACGCGCACTTCGGGCACACGGAGTTCATCCTGTGCCTCGGGTACGGGGCGCACCACATCAAGGACTTCTTCCTCACCTACGAGGAGACGGCGTCCAACGACTTCGTGCTGCGGGGCGGGCGGACCGAGCTGCTGTCCACCGACATCTCCTCCTGGACGATCACGTTCGTGCAGACCGGCATCGAGTCGCCGATCGGGGAGCGGCTGCGCCGGGTGCGGCACCACCTCGACGGCGACGAGATGTTCCTCGCCAACTACGCCGACGTGCTCACCGACGCCCCGCTGCCCAAGATGATCGACTCCTTCGCCCGGCGCGACGCCGGCGCGTCGATGATGGTGGTGCCGCCGCAGTCCTCGTTCCACTGCGTGGACCTGGGCGAGGACGGCCTGGTGGGGGGCATCACCGCGGTGAGCGAGTTACCGCTGTGGGAGAACGGCGGCTACTTCGTGCTCCGCCAGGAGATCTTCGACCACATCCCTCAGAACGGGGACCTGGTCGCCGACGGGTGCGCCCGGCTGGCCAAGCGCGGACGGCTGGTGGCGCACCGGCACCGCGGCTTCTGGAAGCCGACGGACACCGTGAAGGAGCGGGCCGCGCTCGACGCCGCCTACGCCCGGGGCGAGCGCCCGTGGGCCGTGTGGGAGCGGGACGCCGTGGGGGCGGGCGCGACCGGCGGGAACAGCTTCGGAGCGAGGACGTGATCCGGCTCGGGACCGGGCGCCTGGACCGGCTCGTCGCGGTGGGCGCGCACTGCGACGACATCGCCATCGGCGCCGGCGGCACACTGCTGGCGCTGTGCCGCGCGCGGCCGGGCGTCCGCGTGGACGCGCTGGTGCTCTCCGGCGGTGGCAGCGAGCGGGAGCAGGAGGAGCAGGCCGCGCTCGCCGCCTTCTGCCCGGGCGCCGATGTGCGGCTGACCGTGCTCAAGCTGCCGGACGGCCGGCTGCCGGCGCACTGGGACGAGGCCAAGGCCGCCGTCGAGGAGCTGCGGGTGCGGAGCGAGCCGGATCTCGTACTGGCCCCGCGCACCGACGACGCGCACCAGGACCACCGCGGTCTGGCGAAGCTGGTGTCCACCGCGTTCCGCGACCACCTCGTGCTCGGCTACGAGATCGTCAAGTGGGACGGCGACCTCGTCCGTCCGGTGGCGTACCAGCCGCTGTCGCCGGAGACCGCCGAACGGAAGGTGCGGCTGCTGCAGGAGCACTACCCCTCGCAGCGGCACCGGCCCTGGTACGACCGGGAGGCCTTCCTCGGTCTCGCGCGGATCCGCGGCATCGAATGCCACGCGCGCTACGCCGAGGCCTTCGCCGTCACCAAACTCACTCTCGACCTGGGGGAATGAACCTTGCGCGTACTGCTGACGGGACACCAGGGCTACCTGGGCACCGTGATGGCCCCGGTCCTCGCGGCCGCCGGGCACGAGGTCGTCGGGCTGGACGCCGGCCTGTTCGCCGACTGCGTGCTGGGCCCGGGGCCCGCCGACCCGCCGGGGCACCGGGTGGACCTGCGCGACGTCACGGCCGAGCACGTGGCCGGGGTGGACGCCGTGATCCACCTGGCCGCGCTGTCCAACGACCCGCTGGGATCGCTGGCGCCCGAGCTCACCTACGACATCAACCACCACGCGTCCGTGCGGCTGGCCCGGCTGGCCCGCGACGCCGGGGTCCGGCGCTTCCTGTACGCGTCGACCTGCTCGGTCTACGGCGCCGCCGGCGGGGACGACCTGGTGACCGAGGACGCCCCGCTGCGCCCGGTGACGCCGTACGCGGAGTCCAAGGTGCGGGTGGAGGACGACCTGCACGCGCTGGCCGACGGCGACTTCACCCCGGTGTACCTGCGCAACGCCACCGCCTTCGGCTACTCGCCCCGGCTGCGTGCCGACATCGTGCTGAACAACCTGGTGGGCCACGCGCTGCTGTCCGGCGAGGTGCGGGTGCTCTCCGACGGCACCCCCTGGCGCCCGCTGGTGCACGCCGCCGACATCGCAGGGGCCTTCGCGGCCGCGCTGGCCGCGCCGCGGGAGGCGGTGCACGACCGGGCGTTCAACATCGGCAGCGAGACCAACAACGTCACGGTCGCCGAGATCGCCGAACTGGTCGCCGAGGCGGTGTCCGGCGCGAAGGTGGTGATCACCGGGGAGACCGGTGCCGATCCGCGGTCCTACCGCGTGGACTTCTCCCGGTTCCGCGCCGCGGTGCCCGGCTTCGACTGCGCGTGGACGGTGAAGCAGGGCGCGCTCGAACTCGCCGACGCCTACCGGCAGCACGGGCTGGGCCGGGAGGACTTCGAGCGGCGCTTCACCCGGCTCGCCGTGCTGCGCGCGGCGTCCGACGCCGGCGCGGTCGACGACACCCTCAGGTGGCGCCGGTGACCGCGGCGGGTGAGGCGATGTACGCGCTGGTGGAGCGGCTGTACCCGCTGTGCCGCAGCATCACCGGCGACGGTGTGCGCGCCACCTTGGACATCGTCGGCGAGTACGTCCCGCTCCAGGTCCACGAGGTGCCGACCGGCACCGAGGTGCTCGACTGGACGGTGCCCCGGGAGTGGAACATCCGGGACGCGTACATCGCCGACGCGGCGGGCAACCGGGTCGTCGACTTCGCCGCGTCCAGCCTGCACGTGCTCGGCTACAGCGTGCCGGTGTCGGCGACCATGCCGCTGGCCGAGCTGCGCGGGCACCTGCACACCCTGCCGGACCACCCGTCCTGGGTGCCGTACCGCACCAGCTACTACCAGCCGGAATGGGGGTTCTGCCTGGCCCAGGAGACCCTGGACGCGATGCCGGACGGCGCGTACGAGGTGCGCATCGACTCCACGCTGACCGACGGCCATCTCACCTACGCCGAGCACGTGGTTCCCGGGCAGGTCCCCGACGAGGTGATCGTCTCCTGCCACGTCTGCCACCCGTCGCTGGCCAACGACAACCTGGCCGGCATCGCGGTGGCGACGTTCCTGGCCCGGGCGCTGGCCGAGCGGACGCCGTACCACACCTACCGGTTCCTGTTCGCGCCCGGCACCATCGGGGCGATCACCTGGCTGGCCCGCAACGCGGAGCGGGTGGACCGGGTCAGGCACGGGCTGGTGCTGGCCTGCGCCGGCGACCCGGGCCGGCTGACGTACAAGCAGAGCAGGCGCGGCGACGCGGAGATCGACCGGGTGATGCGCCACGTGCTGGCCGCCTCCGAACGCCCGCACCACATCACCGAGTTCACCCCGTACGGCTACGACGAGCGGCAGTTCTGCTCGCCCGGGTTCGACCTCGGCGTGGGCTCGCTCAGCCGGACCCCGTACGCCGGCTACCCCGAGTACCACACCTCGGCGGACAACCTGGACCTCGTCACCCCGGAGGCGATGGCGGACACGCTCGCCCTGTGCCGGGAGGCGTTCTCCGTGCTGGACCGCAACCGGCGGTACGTCAACCTCAGCCCTTATGGCGAGCCTCAGCTGGGCCGGCGCGGGCTGTACGACTCGCTCGGCGGCCGCAGTGACGCCAAGCAGGCGCAGATGGCCATGCTCTGGGTGCTCAGCCTGTCCGACGGCGAGCACAGTCTGCTGGACGTCGCCGAGCGGTCCGGGCTGCCCTTCGACACCGTCGCCGACGCGGCCGGCGCCCTGCGGGGCGCCGGGCTGATCAAGGCATGACGCCGATGACCGCCGGGGAGGGCAGGGCGACGGCGTCGGCGGCCCCCGCCGGACCGGCCCGGCGGGCCGCCGAGCGGGCCGTGGTCGGCCGGCTGTCCTGGGGACTGGCCGACCAGGCGGCCTCCAGCCTGTCCAACTTCGTGGTGGGCGTCTACGTGGCCCGCTCGCTGGGCGTGACCGCGTTCGGTGTGTTCAGCCTGGCCTGGGTGACCTACGGCGTGGTGCTCAGCGTCTCCCGCGGGCTGGCCACCGACCCGCTCGTGGTCCGCTTCAGCGGTGTGCCGGACGCCTCCTGGCGCGTGGCGGTGGCCCGGTCCTCGGGGACCGCGCTCGGCGTCGGCGCCGCCATCGGCGCGGCGTGCGTGGCGGCCGGACTGGCTGCCGGCGGCCGGGTGGGACTCGCGTTCGCCTGCCTCGGCGCCGTGCTGCCGGGCCTGCTGCTGCAGGACGCCTGGCGGTACTCGTTCTTCGCCGCCGGCGCCGGGCGGAAGGCGTTCGTCAACGACCTCGTGTGGGGCGCCGCGCTCGCCCCGGCCATGGTGGTGGCGGCCCGCTCGGGCAGCGTGGCCGCCTTCGTGCTCGCCTGGGGCGGATCCGCCGCGGTGGCCGCGGTGTACGGCTGCTTCCAGTCCCGGATCCGGCCCCGCCCGGCCGGAGCGCGCGCCTGGGTGCGCGACCATCGCGACCTCGGCTGCCGGTACCTGGTCGAGAACACCTGCGTCAGCGGCGCGGGCCAGCTGCGGGCGTACGGGCTCGGCGCGATCGTCGGGGTGGGCGCGGTCGGGGTGGTCCGGGGCGCCGAGCTGCTGCTCGGGCCGTTCCTCGCCGTGCTGATGGGGCTGTCCCTGGTCACCGTCGCGGAGGCGGCACGGGTGCTGCGGCGGGCCCCGCACCGGCTGGGCGCGTTCTGCCTCCTGCTGGGCGGCGGGCAGGCCGCCGCCGCGCTGCTCTGGGGCGCGGCGCTGCTGCTGGTGCCGGACCGGCTCGGCGAGCTCGTGCTCGGCGGCGTCTGGCACTCCGCCTCCCAGCTCGTCGTGCCGGCCACGCTCGGCGTGGCGGGCGCCGGCCTCGGCACCGGCGCGGCGGCCGGGCTGCGCGCGCTCGGCGCGGCCCGGCGCAGCCTGCGCTGCCAGCTGTTCGCCTCCGCCTGCTACGTCGGCGGCGGGCTCGGCGGGGCGGTGATGGCCGGCACGGTCGGCTCGGCCTGGGGCGTCGCCGCCGCGACCGTCTGCGGCTCGGCCGTGTGGTGGCTGCACCTGCGGTCCGCCCTGCGCGAGCGCCACCGGCCACCCCTGGACTCCATCCGTGAAGTGAGGACGCCATGACCGCCCATCCCCGGCTGAGCATCGGCCTGCCCGTGTACAACGGCGAGGAGTACCTGGCCGAGGCGCTCGACGCCCTGCTCGGCCAGACCTACGAGGACTTCGAGCTGGTCGTCTCCGACAACGCCTCGACCGACGGGACCCGGGACATCTGCCGCCGGTACGCCGCGCGGGACTCGCGCATCCGGTACATCCGGCTGACCCGGAACATCGGCGCCGCGCCGAACCACAACCACGTGTTCACCCAGTGCCGCGGCGAGCTGTTCAAGTGGGCCTCGCACGACGACCTGTACGCCCGGGACCTGCTGCGGCGCTGCGTCGAGGCGCTCGACGAGCGGCCGGACGTGGTCCTCGCGCACAGCGGCCAGGCGGTCGTCGACGCCGCCGGCCGGGTGAAGGTCCCCTACGAGTACGGGCTGGCCACCGACTCGCCGCACGCCCCGGAGCGGTTCCGCAGCCTGCTGTTCGAGCCCGGCGGCGACGACTTCTACGGGGTGATGCGGGCCGACGTGCTGCGCCGGGTGAGGCCGCACGACAGCTACCACCACGCGGACCGCACCTTCGTCGCCGAGCTCACCCTGCACGGGCCCTTCCACCAGGTGCCGGAGCTGCTGTACTTCCGCCGCGACCACCCCACCCGCGCCGAGCGGGCGAACCCCTCCAAGCGCTCCCGGTGCGTCAACCTGGACCCGCGCCGGGCAGGCCCGCTGCACCCGACGCCCCGGCTGCTGGCCGAGTACGTCTGGGGCTTCGTCTCCGCCGTCCGGCGGGCGCCGCTGTCCCCGGCCGACCGGCGCGCGTGCTACCGCCACCTCGCCGCCTGGATGACCAGCAGGGTCCGGCCGGGCGCCGGCGAGCGGGTCGAGGACCGCGCCCCGGTCGACCCGGCCCGGCTCACCGTCTCCGTCGACGCCCTCGTCGCCGGCCGCGAGGGGAGGCGGGCATGACCTCCCCGAACGGTGCTCCGGTGCGCGTCGGGCTGTTCGGCCTGCTCGGCTCCGGCAACCTCGGCAACGACGGGTCGCTGGAGGCGGTGCTCGGCTACCTCCGTGCCGAGCACCCGGAGGCGGTCGTGGACGCGCTGTGCGGCGGACCCGAGGTCGTCGCGGCCCGGTACGGGATACGGGCGACACGGCTGCACTGGTACCGCGGGGAGTACCGGACGGCGTCGGGTGCGGGCGCCGTCGCGGCGAAGGCCGCGGGCAAGCTCGCCGACGCCGTCCGCACCGCCGTCTGGGTCCGCCGGCACGACGTGGTGATCGTGCCCGGCATGGGCGTCCTGGAGGCGACGCTGCCGCTGCGGCCGTGGGGCTT
Source organism: Streptomyces sp. NPDC046831 (assembly GCF_040645305.1). Taxonomy (NCBI): domain Bacteria; kingdom Bacillati; phylum Actinomycetota; class Actinomycetes; order Kitasatosporales; family Streptomycetaceae; genus Streptomyces; species Streptomyces sp. NPDC046831. Next base: position 30,776 of record NZ_JBEYXZ010000008.1, read on the forward strand.
CCCGTACTCGCTGTTCCTGCTGTGCGCGGCCGGCCGGCTGTTCGGCACCCCGGTCGCGCTGGCCGGTGTCGGCGCCGCCGCGATCGGCAGCCGGCCGACCCGGGCCCTGGTGCGCTGGTCGGCGCGGCTGGCCGCCTACCGCTCGTACCGGGACACGCTGTCCCGCGACGCGATCCGGGCGATGGGCGTGGACACCGCGCACGACGAGGTCTACCCGGACCTCGCGTTCGCCCTGCCGGCGCCGCCGGCGAGCGCGCCCTCGGGACGGCCGGGCCGGGTCTGCGTCGGGGTCATGGACTTCCACGGCGGCGATGACGACCGGGCCCGGGCCGGGGAGATCCACCGGCGCTACCTCGACGAAACGACCCGCTTCGTCCGCGCGCTGGCCGAGCAGGGCAGGCCGGTCCGGCTGCTCACCGGTGACGAGTGCGACGCGCCGGTGGCCGCCGCGATCCTCGACGCGGTGGACTCGCCGCTGGTCACCGCCGCCGGGGCGGCCTCGCTGACCGACCTGATGAAGGAGGTGGCGGCGGCCGACAGCGTGGTGGCGACCCGGTACCACAACCTGGTCTGCGCGCTGAAGGCCGGCACGCCGACGCTCGCCGTCAGCTACGCGGCGAAGAGCGACGCGCTCATGGCCCGGATGGGGCTCGGCGCGTACTGCCACCCGGCCCGCGAGGTCGACGCCGAGCGGTTGCTCGAGCAGTTCCGGGAGCTGGAGCGGCGATCGGCGGAGCTGCGGCGGACCCTCACCGAGCGGAACCTGCTCGCCGCCCGGCGCCTGGAGCACCAGTTCACCGCCCTGACAGCGGCCCTGTTCCCGGCGGCCGACCACGCCCACGCCCTGCGGGAGGCTTCATGAGCACGCCAGGAATGAGAGCGACCGAGGTCCCGGCGATCGCCGGCGCGTACCTGTTCGAGCCGACGCCGCACGCCGACGAGCGCGGCTTCTTCTGCCGCACCTTCGACGCCGACGTGGTCCGCTCGGTGGGCCTCGACCCGGACGCCTTCGTCCAGGACAGCCTGTCCCGCTCGGTCCGGGGCGTGCTGCGCGGCCTGCACCTGCGCTCCGGCGCCGGCGAGGCCAAGCTCGTGCGGTGCTCGTACGGGGAGGTCTTCGACGTCGTCGTGGACCTGCGGAAGGACTCGCCGACCTACCTGGGCCGGGCCTTCTTCGAACTGTCCGGCGAGACGCAGGCGACCGTGTACGTCCCGGCGGGATGCGCGCACGGCTTCCAGGCCCTGACCGGGACCGCCGACGTCTCCTACCGGATCGACCGCCCGCACGACCCGGCCGAGGACGTGACGATCGCCTTCGACGACCCGCAGCTCAACATTCCGTGGCCGCTGCCGGTCACCACGACGTCCCGGCGGGACCGGGAGGCGCCCAGCCTCGCCGAGGTCCTGCGGAAGGAAGAGAGCTGAGGCCGGCGTGGACACCGAACACACCGAAGAGCTCCCGCTGCCCCGGTCGCGGGCGGCGAACGAGCGGCTGCACGCCCTGATCCCCGGGGGCGCGCACACCTACGCCAAGGGCGACGACCAGTACCCCCAGGACCTGGCCCCGGTCATCAGCCACGGCCGCGGCGCCCACGTGTGGGACGTCGACGGCAACCGCTACGTCGAGTACGGCTCCGGACTGCGGTCGGTCAGCCTCGGCCACGCCCACCCCAGGGTGACCGAGGCGGTGCGGCGGGAACTCGACCGCGGCAGCAACTTCGTCCGGCCGTCCGTCCTGGAGGCGGAGGCCGCGGAGCGCTTCCTGGCCACCGTGCCGACCGCCGACATGGTGAAGTTCGCGAAGAACGGCTCCGACGCCACGACCGCCGCGGTGCGTCTCGCCCGCGCCGCCACCGGGCGCCCGCGGGTGGCCGTCTGCGCCGACCACCCGTTCTTCTCCGTCGACGACTGGTTCATCGGCACCACGCCGATGTCCGCCGGTGTCCCGGCGGCGGCCAAGGAGCTCACCGTGGCGTTCCCCTACGGGGACCTGGCCGCCACGGAGGAGCTGCTCACCCGGTACCGGGACGAGGTCGCCTGCCTGATCCTCGAACCCGCCTCCCACACCGCGCCCTCCCCGGCCTCTTCGAGCCGGGAGGACCCCACTGCCGGGTATCTCGCCGGGCTGCGCGAGCTCGCCGACCGGCACGGCTGTGTACTGGTCTTCGACGAGATGATCACCGGCTTCCGCTGGTCCGAGGCGGGCGCCCAGGGCGTGTACGGCGTCGTCCCCGACCTCTCCACGTTCGGCAAGGCGCTGGGCAACGGCTTCGCCGTCTCGGCGCTGGCCGGGCGCCGCGAGCTGATGGAACTGGGCGGGCTGCGCCACTCCGGTGACCGGGTGTTCCTGCTGTCCACCACGCACGGCGCGGAGACGCACTCCCTGGCGGCCGCGATGGCCGTGCTCACCACCTACGTCGAGGAGGGCGTCACCGCGCGGCTGCACGCCCTCGGCGAGCGGCTGGCCGCCGGCGTCCGCGAGGCCGCGGCCGCCCTGGGCGTCGGCGACCACGTCGTCGTCCGGGGCCGGGCCAGCAACCTGGTCTTCGCCACCCTCGACGAGAACCGGCAGCCGTCGCAGCCGTACCGCACCCTGTTCCTGCGCCGGCTCCTCGCGGGCGGCGTGCTGGCCCCGTCGTTCGTGGTGAGCAGCGCACTCGGCGACGCCGACATCGACCACACCGTCGACGTGGTGGCCCAGGCGTGTGCGGTGTACCGCAAGGCACTGGACGCCGCCGACCCCACCCCCTGGCTCGGCGGACGACCGGTGAAGCCCGTTTTCCGCCGCCGGGCGTGACGGGAGCCAGCGGTGCTCCGGCCGTCCGGCGCATGGTGACTGGGGGTCAGCGGCCTTCCTCCGGCCGGCACCGGGGGTGACCGATCGTCAGCGGGCCTGCCGGTGAAGGCCGCCAGTGCTGCCGTCGAACCGGCGCCGTGAGTGTGTTCCACCGACCGGCGCCGGGCCTGACCGGACGCCAGCGCTGCTCCCACCGACCGGCGCCAGGCCTGACCGGACGCCAGCGGTGCTCCCACCGACCGGCGCCGGACCTGACCGGACGCCAGCGCTGCTCCCACCGACCGGCGCCAGGCCTGACCGGACGCCAGCGGTGCTCCCACCGACCGGCGCCAGGCCTGACCGGACGCCAACGGGTGCTCCGGTCGACGCCGCCCGTGACCTCACCGATCAGCGACCGGATTGGACGACGCATCCAGCGGTGACATCTCACTCACCGACCCGGCGCCGGGCATGACCGGACGTCCACGGTGTTCCCGCCGACTGCCGCCGGTGCTCCGCCGACCGGACTCGAAGTGACGGGCACGTCAGCAGCGGTGTTTTCCGGCGACCGCCCGCCGCTCGGGCGTGATCGGACATCAGCGAGGCCTCCCCGGCCGCCGCCGGGCGTGGCCGGACGTCAGCGGTGCTCCCGCCGAGATGCCCCCAGTGCTACCGCCGACCGGCGGACTGGAAGTGGCGGCACGTCAGCGGTCGTGCTCGCGCCGGCCGACGCCGACCCTCCAGTCGGCCGACCGGTCGGCCACCCGGTCGACCAGCCACGCGGTCGCCGGTGTCACCGCCAGCGCGGTGCACCAGCCGCCGAGGACGTCGGTCGCGTAGTGCGCGCCCAGGGCGACCTGTGCCCAGCCCATGGCGGCGCCGGCGACCAGCGCCGCGGCGAGCACGACGGACGTGCCGGCCGCTCTGCCCAGGGCGAGCCGGCCGGTCGCCAGCAGCGCCACCACGAGGGCCAGCGCGGTGAGGAAGGCGGTGTGCCCGCTCGGGTAGGACAGGCTCCCGTCGTGGATGGTGCGTCCCACCAGGGACTTCAGCAGCGTCGCCGCCCCTACGGCCAGGCCGGTGCCGGCGACGGCGACCACCGCCGCGCGAGGACGGCGAAGCAGCAGGCAGCCCGTCACGACGGCCACGACCAGCGCCGCCGCTCCCCCGGGCTCCCCCAGGAAGTCCGTGGCCAGAGCGGCGTACCGCCACGGCGGCCCCACACCGTCCACCGCCGCCCCGATCCGCGCGTCCACCGCGCCGGGCCCGCTGTCGCCGGCGTACCGGACTCCGAGCACGGCGGCCACCAGCGCGGCGAGGGCCGCGACCAGCCCGAGCCGCACGCGCAGCGACGCGGGCAGCACCGCGGGCACCGGCCGGCCGGTCACCCGCCCACCGCGTCGGGCCGGCCCGCGGTGTTCCACCTCCCACCCCGCCCAGGAGGCCCGCCGGTCCGGCCTCTCGCACCAACGGCCGACCGGTCGCCCACCCGGCGGCCAGGGCCGGCGCCCCGCGCATCGCGCGTCACCAGGACGGGCCGGCTTCCGGGCCTCGTCCGGCCGAGCGATCCAGCGCAACTGGCCTCGGCCGATGTGAACTGCGACTTCCGCCCGGACCAACTCCCCACGAACGACCCCCCGTCGTGTCCGGCCCGGCCCGCGCCGGAGCCGTCAGCCTGTGCGGCAGCCCCGAACTCGCCGGCCCGTCCGTCACCCCGGCCAAGGGCAACGGGATCGGTCACCACGCGCCACCCTAACCAACAACGCGGCCGCGGCGCTCCGCCGTCAGAGAGCCGATGTGTCCAACTCCGCGGACGTCGGTTCCGGACTCCGCGGACGTCGGTCCCGGACCGCGGTCCCACGCCGGAGCCTCTCCGTCGAAGTCGCCGCCGGGGACCGCTCGTCGACAACCGTGGCGAGGGCGGAGGCGACGAGAGCGACAGCGCGGTCGTCGTCGTGGGCCAGTTGGCGCAGGACCTCCCGCACGGTGGTCCCCGGCAGCTCGACCAGCGCCTGCGTCAGACGTATCCGCGTCGCGGAGTCCGCGGTGGGCGCGGCGAGTTGGTCGACCAGTGCGGTCAGGATCCGGTCCGCGCACCCGGGGTCCTGGGACAGCGCTCCCAGGACCTCCGCCGCTTCGACGTCGTGGGAGCCCTCGACCACCATGCCGACGAGTGCCGGCACGGCCTCGGTCACGCCATGCCGGCCCAGTGCCAGAGCGGCGTGCCCGCGCACCGTCGCGTCCGGATCCCCGAGCGCCTCCACGAGCACCGCGGTCGCACCCGAGGCCCCGGCCATCCCGGCGATCGCCAGCACCGCGCGTCGCCGGACGTCGACGTCCTCCGCGTGCACGCCGGCGGCGAGCGCCGCCACGCCGTCGCCGCCCGATCGGGCGAGCGCCCAGCGCAGGGCCCCGGCGACGTTGGGCTCGGATTCGGCCAGGACCGCCCCGGCCAGCAGCTCGGCGGGAACCGACACGCCGTCCGGCTGGGCGAGAACGGCTTGCTGCCTGCGCGCGGCGCTGGCCGAGTCGAGCCCCTGCATGAGTTCGACGATGCGCAGGACGTCCTGCCATCCAGTGGGGGCCGACGCATCGACGGCGCGCAGCCGCTCCAGCAACTCCCGCTCCCGCTCCAAGCGGTTCTGCGTCCACCGGATCAGGTCGCTGACCAGGGCGGACGGAGTGAAGGCCGGATCCTTGAGCGCGCGCCCGACCTGCTTGAGCGAGAGCCCGAGGGACCGCAGGCTCTCCACGTGGAAGATCCTGCGGACGTCCTCGGCGGAGTACTCGCGGTAGCCGCCGACGGTGCGACCCGTCGGTCGCACCAGTCCGAGCGCGTCGTAGTGCCGGAGCATTCTGGGGCTCACCCCGGAGTGACGCGCCACATCACCGATCAGCATTGCGCGTCCCCCACGTCAGCCGTGGCGGCCTCGGCAGCCTTCATCGACCCGGCGGTCTCGTAAGCCCCAGCGGTCCCCGCCGTTCCGGCGGTCTCGAAGGCCCCGGCGGTCTCCGTGGTCCCAGCGATTCCCGGCACAGCCGCCGCGGCGGCGACTCGCTCCGGGCCGAGCGCGACGACTCGCTTGGCCTCCTCAACAGCCGCGTCGAAACCGGTCTCCGGGTTCTGCCGGAGGAACTCGGTGGCACGGGCGTGCGCAGCCACCCCACGGTCGGGGTTCGCCGCAGCCCTCGCCAGGGCGGGCCCGGCCACGTCTCCGAGGTCGATGAGGGCCCGGCTCAGGCTGAGCCGCACACCGCGGTCTCCGCGGCCGAGCTGCATGACCAGTTCGTCGACGAGACCCTCCCTCGCGTCCTCGGGCACGAGGACGACCGCGACCCGCCACGCGGTCCGCGCGACCTCGTCGTCGGCGTCGCGCAGCATGGAGCGCGTGAGCCAGGCCCACGCCCTTCTGTCACCGATCTTGGAGAGCGTGTGCAACGCCTGGCTGCGGGCCTGAGGACGCTCCGAGGCGAGTTCCTGGCCCATCCGGGGCACGGTGACCTCGGGCGGGAGGCGGGTCAGCGCCCAGGACAGCATGTCCCGCACGAAGAAGTCCGGTTCGACCGCGCACCGCTCGACGAGCGTCTCCAGGAAGTGCAGGTGAGGGTCCGAGCCGATCGCCAGGGCCGCCTGCAGCCGGACCGACGCGTCCGCGGCACTCAGGGCGCCGGCCATACGGGCGTTGCGCGGGGTTCCGTCCGCCGTGTTGATCGCAACCACCTCCTGCACTCAGGGGACACCTTGTCACCATGTCAAGGTCAAGCCGTCGGGAGAGCCGTGCAACAGGAGACCGGGCCGTTGCCCGGTGATTCGGCGGGCAGCCGGCGAACCGGGGGCGGCGGTGAGCTGGGCGGCCGGAGCGCTCAGCAGCGAGGTCCGGACGGTCGGCTCCGGAGTCAGGTCCGTGTCCGGTCCGCGTCCGCGGGCTGCCGGCCGGCCTTGTCGACGACGGCGACTTCCAGTTCGGCCTCGCTGGACAGCAGCGCTCCGGCCTTCCCGTACGAGGTCTCCTTGGTCAGGTAGCTGCGGGAGCCGAGGAAGGAGAAGTCCTTCTCGTCGAAGACCCACTCGGTCCGGATGCCGTAGCGCGTGTCGTTTCGGGCGATGCCGAGGCCCCGGCGGCCGATCGCGTCGCGGGCCTGCGGAGCCGGGGTGACGCCGGGGATCTTCGCCGCGGCCCGATAGAGGGCGGCGGCCGTACGGGGCGGCATCATCGTGCCGAGCAGGGACCCGATCTGCTCGAAGACCGCCTGATCTCGTTCCCGGCCCGCAATGTGCGGCGTCTTGGCGTAGAGGTGGGCCAGCAGCCTGTCGGGGTCGGTGGGCAGCGAGCTGAGCCAGCGGTAGGTGGGGCGGCCGAGGCCGGCCGGGGTGCCGTCGGTGTCACCGAGTTCGGCGTTGACGGGGAAGGTCTCACCGTCCTCCCGGATCAGTCCGAGTGTGTGCAGGGGCCCCGGCTCCTGCGCGGTCCACGTCTCGCGGTCCAGCAAGGGGCCGAGGACGGCCTTCCCGCTGGTCAGGTCGGCCCCCCGGCTCTTCTCCCGCGTGTAGACGAACTGGTCGTCCCGGACAGTGGACGTGTCGCGTTCCTCCACGGCGTCGGACATGCGGCCCAGGAGCGCCGCGGCGGGCTGCATGTTCCTGGCCGCACGGTGCGAAGCGGTGCCGGAGGGGTCCGGGGCGCCGCCGTCCAGGGCGACTCCCGCGGCCAGTGCGCAGGCCAGGGTCAGCGCGGTCGCCGGGGCCAGGAGCGCGGGCCGCAGCAGCCTACGGGCCGGGCCGGTGCGGGGCGTCTTGTCTCGGTCGATGTGGTGCATCAGCAGTTCCTTGCGCCGAAGGTGCTGCTCGCGCGGAAGGTCCCGGTCGGCGGGGACCGGCAGCAGGCGGGCGATCTCTTCGCGGTCGCCGTCGCGCTCCGGAGAAGCGCCGGTGGTCATGTCGTTCATATGAGCTCCTCCCGCACGGGCAGGGCCGCGATCGCGGCCGCACTGGTCATCTCTCCGCGGGCGGCGTGCGGTTCCCGGTCTTCTTCCGCGAGGCGCGCGAGTTTCTTGCGGGCGCGTGAAAGGCGGGAGCGTACGGTGCCGACGGCGATGCCCAAGGCCTCGGCCGTCTGCTGGTAGTCCAGGCCGGACCACACGCACAAGGCCAGCACCTCCCGCTCCTGGCGCCGCAGCCGGGCCAGGGCGGCCTGTACCGCACGCAGGCGCCGTGCGTCGTCGATGCGCCCGACCGTCCGGGGCGCGAAGTCCTCCTCCACCGGCGGCTGCGGCTGACGCGCCATGAACAGCCGGCGTCTGCGCAGTGCCCGGCGGGCGTTGTCCGCCTTGTGGGTGGCGATGCCCAGCAGCCAGGGCAGCAGGGAACCGCCGTCCTCGTGCACCCGGGCGCGGGTCCGCCACGCGGTCAGGAAGGTTTCGGACACGATCTCCTCGGCTGCCGACCAGTCACCGGTCAGCCGCAGCCCGTGGTTGTACACGGCTCGGGCGAACTCCTCGTACAACCAGGCGAACGCCTCACGGTCCCCCTCGCGTACGCGGCGGCGCACATCGTTCTCTGAGTTCCTCACGATCACTTCTCTCCACGCCGCGCATGGAGTTCCTGTGGGCTGCGTCACGTGCGGGCAGGGCTCCCGAACCAAGATCGCGCCCGAGCGGGATCAGGGCCGGGCGCGTGCATGTCCGGCCTCTCGGCATCGAGTGTCAGGGAACGGAAAGGCGGGAAGCAGATTCCTCGGCCGTTGTGGGGCTGCGCAGGACGAAAAGACAGCGAGCGGAGTGGGCCGAGGAGTGCGGCCGCGGCCTCGCAGCTGTGATAGGTGCGGCTACCACAGCTGGAGAAGCAATTACGCCGGATCCAGCACGGGCCGCGCGGGGAGCCCGCCGTTGTTCTCGCAGCGCAGCTCCTTGGCCATCGCCAGCGAGACGGAGTGGGCCACGGTGGCGTAGGCGTCCTTCAACGCCTCGATGTCGCCCTCGGGCTCCGTCGGCATAGCCCAGTGCCGCACGCCGATTGCGATGTGGGCTTCTTCCAACGAACCGCCCAACTTGTCGCTACGGCACGCGAAAAAGACATATGCCTTGTCCGCCGCCGCGACGGCCAGCTCCCCCATCTTCAGCTCGGTGAACTCCGGGGCCGACCGGCCCTTCGGGGCGCCGTCTTCAAGACTCCAGGTGATTCTGAGCTCGAACCCCGGCGAGCCGATGGGCATGTAGACGCGGCAGACGTCCTCCGTCACCGTGGGAACCGGGAACGCCTCGACGATGTCCACCGCAGCCTGCGCGACGGTGTACTCCTCCGCCGACGCCTCGAATCGCGAAGACCCCGTGATCACCTTCAGCGCCTTGGACGCGTCGGCGGACATGGCCCTGCGACCGCAGAGTTGTGTCCCCCCAACGACCTTGTAATCCTTCGGAGTATGCGGAGTGCCGTCCACTTCTCCGTCCCCTCCGCACCCCGTGGCCCCGAGAAACAACGAGCCGGCCACGGCCGCGGAGAGCAGCCCCCCGCGCACCGACCCACTACTGATCACTGTCCGCATCCCCATGTCCCCTCGGCCGCCCACCGGCATCAGCCGGTCTCCGGGTCATTGCCCTGCTGGTTCCCCTGGTCGCTGCCGACCCCATAGCCGATCAGCCGCCTGAAAAGTCGGAGCAGTTGTCGATCAGGCTGGCCGTCCTTGTCCTTGCCGAGGTCGTCCGTTGGGACCGCCCGCCGCCAGTGGGTCATCCGGGCACCGCTCGTCAGCGGCGCACCTCATCAGCAGGCGGCCCCTCCTCCGGCCAGGAACGATCGCCTGATCAGGGTCGCTTCCGCTTACGCAAGCGGCTACGCGGGATCCAGCACGGGCCGCGCGGGGAGCCCGCCGTTGTTCTCGCAGCGCAGCTCCTTGGCCATCGCCAGCGAGACGGAGTGGGTCACGGTCGCGTAGGCGTCCTTCAACGCTTCAATGTCGCCCTCGGGCTCCGTCGGAAAACCCCAGCGCCGCACGGCGATTACGATGTGGGCCACTTCCGTCGAGTCGAACGACCTGTCACTCCTGCACGCGAAGAAGACGTACGCCTTGTCCGGCGCCGCCACGGCCCGCTCCCCCATCTTCAGCGCGGTGAATTCTGGGGCCGAGGGGCCCGTCGGAGCGCCTTCGGCCAGCCTCCAGGTGATTCTCAGCTCGAAATCCGGCGCGCCGATGGGCGTGTAGACACGGCAGACGTCCTCGGTCACTGTGGGAACCGGGAACGCCTCGACAATGTCCGCCGCAGCCTGCGCGACGGTGTACTCCTCCGCCGACGCCTCGAACCGCGACAACCCCGTGATCACCCTCAGCGCCTTGGACGCGTCGGCGGACATGGTCCTGCCACCGCAGAGCTGTGTCCCCCCAACGACTTTGTAGTCTTTCGGAGTCTTCGGAGTTCCGTCCACATTTCCGCCCCCTCCGCAACCCGTGGCCGAGAGAAACAACGAGCCGACCACGGCCGCAGAGAGCAGTCTCCCGCGCACCGACCCACGACTGATCACTGTCCGCATCCTGATGCCTCCTCGGTCGCCGACCAACATCAGCCGGACTCCGGGTCGTTGCCCTGCTGGCTTCCCCGGTCGTTGCCGACCCCGTAGCCGATCAGCATCGATTCGTACAAGTCCTGCCCGAACACGTCGTCGTCGCTCATACCGTGACGCACCAGGAACGCCTCCACCGGGGCCTCGGCCATCCTCTCACCGGCGGAGTAGATCCTCTTTCTCTCCCTCTCGGAAAGGTCCTCCACCTTCTCCTTGTGCTCATCCACCGCTTTGTCGGAGATGTCCCCGACCTTCTGACTGATGAACTGTTCGGCAGCACCACTGGCGGTGTCGGTCGCCAGCGGGATGAGCACCGCGGCCGCGCCCACGGCCGCGGTCGCGGGCAGGAAGGCGACGCCCGCCGCGACGCCCGCCGTGGCCCCGAACTCGATCCAGCCCGCCCGCTTGGCGACCGCCTTCTCGTAGTCCTCGTGGGTCTTGAGGTTCGTCGCCTCCACCTGGTCGGCCCGGGACTGGTCGAGCATGCCCTGCACCTCGGCGCCCACGCGCACGGTCGCCCTGGCCCTGGCGGCGACCTCGTCGGTGATCTTTCCGTCCGGGCCCACTGACCCTTCCAGGACGCTGCGGGTGTAGACCTGCTCCGCGGCCGAGACCGTCGCGTAGGCATCCGGGTGCTGACCCAGGGTGCTGAGGAAGCCCCGGACGACGCTCCGCCCGTCCCCGTCCACGGTGCCCGCGAAGTCGATGTGCCCGTTCGGTTTGTCGGGCGCGAACACGCTCCCGGGATAGTTCTTGGCCAGCGCCCAGTTGATGTCGTCGATGTAGCCGGCGCCCATGACGCCCAGGCTGTCGACCATCGCCTCGTGGTGCTTCTTGAGCAGGCCCGGGTCCGCACCGTACTTCTCCATGACCTTCTGCATGACCGCGGCGTTGTCCGCGTCCCGCACCACGCCGGGGTCGGGGTGCCCGGCCGGGTAGCCCAGGGTCGCTGCCTCCAGGGCGTGGCCGAGGGCGTCGGGCATCTGGTCGAGCGACGCCTTGAACTCCTTCTCGTCGAGCGAGTTGACGTCGGGGAAGGACTCCCACTTCTCGTTGCTGAAGAAGTCGAAGTAATTGTCGATCGCCTCGCCGTCCTTGTCCTTGCCGAGGTCGACCGTGGCACCGTGGTTGACCGTGCCGTCCTCGTTGTACGCGGTCGGGGGGTCGGTGAAGAACTTCTTCGCCGCTTCCGGACTGTTGCCGAGCGCTTCCAGCATGGCGGTAGCCGGGTCGTAGCCGGCCCCGTTCACGCCGGAGGGGTTGTACGGGTTCTTGAAGGGACTGTTCACCACCTTGCTGTCGGCGAACATGTCCGGGTGCTTCGCGTGCAGCTGCGCCACGTGTTCGGCGATCGGGTTGAGGAACTTCGCGTCGTAGTCCCCGTACCTCATGATGCCGCCGAGCAGCTGGTATCCGAACGGCCCGCTGTAGTCGTGCCTGGCCAGCGGAATGCGCTCCGTACCCAGCTTGCGAAGCTCCGGACCCCAATTTCCGAAGCCCGGCCGACAACGGTCGAATCCCGGCAGGATCACGCCCCAGCTCACACCTCACGGGGGCAACGCGCTCGCGATTCAGCCGCCGGCCCAGTCGGCGCAGTGCGGCGTCGATGCGCGCAACACCGAAGGTGCGCCGGTAGGCGACGTGCAGCACGTTGATCTCGTTGCGAGCGCGTAGTCGTTGGTCTGCCGCTTGCCGCGGCCGGCCTGCCTCATCCTTGCCCCAGTCCGCCCCCGTCCGGGGCCGCCCCCGTCCGGGGTACCAGCCGCGCAGGAACTTGAAGCTGATCCCGAGTACCCGGGCGACAGCCCTCGTGTACACCTCGATCCCGGGGCGGCTGCCCGTTCCCCGTTCGGCGGTCTGGGGGCCAGCGGCGGGCACACCGGCGCCGTGATCATGGCGCAGTTCGTGCGTACCCTGCTTGCGGACTCCGCCTGCCCAGGGCTCTTATTCGGCCGGCGCGTCGCGGCGTGGCGCGACATGGAAGTCGAACGCGAGCGTCCCGGGATCCAGGGCCGTCGCCCCGCCGTCGACCGTGAGCACGGAGCCATTCACATACGACGCTGCCGGGGAGAGCAGCCAGGCAACGGCCTCCGCGATCTCACGCGGCTCACCGGGCCGTCCCAGGGGAAGAACTCTGGTCACCTCTTCGTAGGCCGTCTCCACGCCGTCTCGCCGTAGGTCCGCTTCCGCTGCGAAGCGCGCCATGCGGCGGTCGGCCATCTCACTTCTCACCCAGCTCGGACACACGACGTTGGCCCGGACCCCCTGACGGCCGTAATCGACGGCGACGGAACGGCACAGCTGGAGCAGGGCCGCCTTGGACGTGGCATACGGGGCGTTGCTCGTGCCGTTGCGCAACGCGGACACCGAAGCGACGGCGACCACCGCGCCGCGCGCCTCGAGCAGGTGCGGGATCGCCGCGCGCAGGAGCAGCAGCGGGCCGGTGACGTTGGTGCGCATCACCTCGTCCCAGTCCTCCATCGACAGGTCGGCCACGGCTCCTCCGCGTCCAATGCCCGCGTTGAGCACCAGTCCATCGAGCCGTCCGTACGCGGCCAGGGCCGCCGCGACGAGACCGTCGGCCGCCTCGGGGTCCCGCACGTCGGACGGGTGTGCGAGCACCCCGGTCTCCTGTTGAAGGCGCCGCAACGGCTCGCTGCGCCGGCCGGAGACGACCACGTGGTGTCCTCCCTCGCGCAGCAGCCGGGCGGTGGCCTCCCCGATGCCCGTGCCTCCACCGGTCACGATGACAACTCGCTCGTCGGTCACTGCTGTTCCGGCTCCTTCTCGTCCACAGGGCGCAATCGAGCCTAGGACCCCTTGAATCCCTGCTGACGACTTTGAGACAAGCCGTCCCGCCCCGACGCTGGAGCGCGGCGGCCACCTGCGCGGTTCGGACTCGCCGGCACGCAGCCCTGCCTTCGGCCAGCCCCGCAGCCCTGCGGACGCCCTTCCTTGCCGGCCACGCCCTTTTCGTTGAAGCCGTACTTCGCGGTGGCTCTGGCTCCTCCGTAGCCGTGGGCTATCCCGGCAAGCAGCCACGCGTGGACCACGAGGCCGTCGCCCGCCAGCTCGACGCCCTCGCCGGATACATCGCCACCCCGGTCACCACGCGGCGCGGCCTCATGGCGGGCCTGCACTACCTCACCCGCACCGACCGCGCCCGCACAGCCGCCCGCGAAGCCAGCCTCACCGTCACCGACCGCACCCTGCGCGCCTGGCTGGGAAGGACGGCGCGCCACGTCCCGGCAGAACCTGGCCCGCATCGAAGACGCCTACCGCATGGTGCGCCGTCACAACGTCGCTCGCCACCCGCCGGCCCGCTGGGCTATCCGGAGCTGCCCGTCTTGACGGTCACTTCACGGTGGTCCCGCCGGCGGCCACCTCGCTTCGGCGTCCGGTCAGGGAGCAACGGCCCGATCCGCGCCCACTGCGCATCAGTCAACGGCACAGCCGGGCCAACGACCGACTGATCCAAACGAAACTGCCTAGAGCTGGATGCGGAGGTCGAGCACGGGCCCGGTCGCGTCGAGCGGCGTCGCATCCAGTTTCTCCAGGACATGGAGCATCGGCTTGTTGCTCGCCACCACCGCGGTGGTCAGCGTGTGGTGTCCCTCGCGGCGGGCCAAGGTCGCCGCATGTTCGGCCAGCGCGGTGCCGAGCCCCCTGGCCTGCCACGCGTCCTCGACCAGGATCGCGAGTTCCCCCACCCCTTGCTGATGTGTGCGCATGACGTTGGTCATGGCGATGATGTGGTCCGTACGCTCGGCCGGAGCGGTCACCAGCGTGGTGCCGCGTTCCGGGCTGGACAGCTGACGCCATTCGGCAGGCGACAGCCCGGACTTGCCCGCGTGGTACCGCAGGGCTCGGCTGCCCGGCGAGCAGCGGCGGTGCAGTTCCTGGACCGGCACCAGGTCGACGGGGCCCGCCTCACGGGTCTGCGTGGCGGTGCCGTCGGTCAGCGTGATCGAGTGTGCGGCGTCTTGACGGCTGGCGTCGGCCATCGGCGTTCTCCTCCCATTGCGATCGTGACTGTTGTGCCGCGGCTCCCGGGATGCAGGCGCGGCCTTGCTTACCGCAGCAGTCTTCAACCGCCTGCAGGCCGCCTCAAGAGGACTTCGCGCCACTTTGACTACTCTACGCATCCGGTCAAATACGAAACGAAGCGAAAACATTGAGGAGTCGCGGTCCTCGTCGACGCCGATGCTGGGCATCGCTCGCGTCATCGCTCAAGGATTTACACGGAGGGCCGCCCGATCCTCGCCATCAGGACAGGCCGATGAACGTCCACAATTCGCATAAGTGACCCGATGTCAGTGGTGGCAGGCAGGATGACGGGTGCTGCCGGACTCTCCGACGGGGAAGGTCGCCGGCGGGGCCGTGGAGGGCGATGTCCCTCACACGGGAGCGATGTTGAGTCTGGACAACGTGTTCTCGCCGAAGGAGTTCACCGCCTGGACCGCGTCCCTGGCCCGGCGCATCGGCCACGACGTCGAGCGGTTCAGTGTCGAGCCGGAGCTGGACGGGCTCGCGGTCGCCGCCCGTTACGCCGGCGGTCGCCCGAGACAGCTGATCACACGTGGGGACGGGACGGCCGGGGAGGATGTCTCGCACGCGATGGGCACCATAGGGGGCCTGCCGGACGAACTCGCCGAGCCGGTCACCGTGGAAGTCCGGGGCGAAGTCCCGATGGCGACCGCTCAGGGCGAAGCCCACTGGTGGCGGCCGCGGGGTGCCGCCCCCAGAACCGGGGGCGGCACCGCGCGGTCAGGGGCGGCCCAGCGCGAGGACCACGTTGTGGCCGCCGAAGGCGAAGGAGTTGGACAGGACCACGGAGACCTCGGTGTCCCGCGGCTCGCCGGTGACGACGTCGAGGCCGACGGCGGGGTCGGGGTGGTCGAGGTTGGCCGTGGGCGGTACCACCTGGTACATCAGGGCCTGCACCGCGGCAACGGCCTCGATCGCCCCGGCCGCGCCCAGCGTGTGGCCGGTCAGGGACTTGGTCGCGGTCACCGGGACCCGCCCGGCCACCGACCCTAGGGCAGCCTTGAGCGCGGCGGCCTCGGCGGCGTCGTTGAGGACGGTTCCGGTGCCGTGCGCGTTGATGTGGGACACCTCCTCGGGGGTGATGCCGGCCGAACGGATCGCCGCGGTCACCGCGCGGGCGGCCGCGGACCCGTCCGGCCGGGGCGCCACGATGTGGTGCGCGTCGCTGGTACGGCCGTAGCCGCGCAGCACGGCCATCGGTTCGGCCCCCCGGGCCCGCGCGTGGTCGGAGCTCTCCAGGACCAGGACGGCCGCGCCCTCACCCAGGACGAAGCCCGCACGGTCCGCGGCGAAGGGGCGGCTCGCCCGCTCAGGTTCGTCGTTGCGGGCGGACAGTGCCTTCATCCGGGCGAAGCCGCTCACCAGCAGCTCCGTCAAGGGGGCCTCCGCTCCCCCGGCGAGCACCACGTCCGCCTCGCCCGAGGCGATCATCTGATGCGCCGTCGCCAGCGCGTCGGCGCCGCCGGCACAGGCGGTGACGGTCGTGGTGACGGGGCCTCCCAGCCCGTAGCGAATGGCGAGGAAGGCGGCAGCGCTGTTCGACATCGCCATCGGTATGAATCGGGCGCCGACCGCGCCGGCACCCTTGAGTGCCCAGGCCGCGGCGTTGTCACGGATGCTCCCGGCGCCCCCGCACCCGGTGCCGAGCACGACGCCGACGCGGTCGCGGTCGGTCGATTCCAGCTCCAATCCGGCGTCCTGGAGGGCGAGTTCGGCTGCCGCCGCCGCCAGGTGGGTGACGCGGTCGGTGATGGTCTCGTCACGCCGTTCCAGACGCAGCTCCTCGGGCAGGTCCACTTCTCCAGCGATCCGCACCGGCAGGCCGGAGGCGTCGAACCGGCTGATGGGCCGCACTGCGCTGCGTCCTTCCAGCTGGCCCACGTGGAACGCCTTGGCGCCGACTCCCACCGGGGTCACCGGGCCGAGCCCGGTGACCACCACGCGACGGCCGCTCATGCGGCGGGCTCCGCGGCAGCGCGCTGGGAGTCCACGTAGGCCACGACGTCGCCGAGCGAGGTGAGGGACAGGGCGACCTCGTCGCTCACGGGGACGCCGAGCTCGTCCTCCATGGCCGAGACCAGTTCGACCATGTCGAGCGAGTCCAGCCCCAGGTCCTCCTTGAAACGGGCGTCGGGGGTGAGTTCATGGGGCTCCAATCCCAGACGCTCCACCATGACCTCGATCAGGCGCTGTTCGGTGGTGCTGCTCATGAAAGCTCCTCCTGCGTTGTCTTCTCGGTGTTCATGTGTGGTGTGGGGGGCCGGGCTCACGCCGTGGGCGGGCGCCAGGCGTCGAGGCCGGCGTGGAGTGCCAGGTCCGCGCAGACCGCCTCGACGCCCGCGACGAACTGGTCGGCCTCCGCGAGGGACAGCACCAGCGGGGGCTGGATGCGCATCACCTGCGTGCGGTTGGCCGTGACGAAGGTGAGGATGCGGTGGTCACGGGCGAGTGAGCCGACGAAGCGCAGGCACATGAGGTCGCCGAGCGTGGACTCGACGGCCTCGCCGGCCCGGGTCAGCGCCGTGCGCAGGTCGTCGGGCAGCCAGTCGGTGAGCGCGTGCAGGTCGCCCGGGAGCCGCGTCAGCAGCTCCTCGGTCAGGGAGGAGACCGCCCCGGAGAAGTCGCCGTCGAACTCGATCGCGGTCATCAGGCCGATGCCCCGGACGTCCTTGATGAAGCCGTACGGGTCCAAAGCCTTGCGCAGGGAGCCTCGCAGGTGCTCGCCGACCTTCTGTGCGTGCTCGGGAAGCCGCTCGGTGGTGAGGACGTCCAGGGTGGCCAGGCCCGCCGTGGCCGCGAAGTTGCCGCCGCCGAAGGTGGAGGAGTGCAGCAGGGCGCGGTTGGTGCTGCCGTAGGCGGCGTCCCACAGGTCGGCGCTGCACAAGGTCGCCGCGATGGGCACCAGGCCGCCGGAGAGGGACTTGGCCAGGCAGAGCACGTCGGGGTCGAGGTCGTCGTGCTCGGCGGCGAAGAGGCGTCCGGTGCGGCCGAGGCCGGTCTGGATCTCGTCCAGGACGAAGGCGGCCCCGGCCCGGCGGCACAGCTCACGTGCGGCCTTCAGGTAGCCGGCCGGGGGCAGCACGACGCCGCCCTCGCCCTGCACCGGCTCGACGATGAACGCGGCGGCTCCGTCGATCACGGCGGCCAGCGCGTCGAGGTCCCCGTAGGGGACTTCGGCCGTGTCCGGCAGCAGCGGGCCGAAGGGCCGGCGGTGCTGGGCGCGGCCGGTCACGGACAGGGCGCCCAGCGTCTTGCCGTGGTAGCTGTTGGCGGCGTACACAAGCCGGGTACGCCCGGTCGCCGCGCGGGCCACCTTCAGCGCGGCCTCCACCGCCTCGGTACCGGAGTTGCTGAAGAACACCCGCTCCGGCCGGCCGGGCGCCGCCTCACTCAGCCGCTCGGCGAGTTCTGCGGCCTGTTCCGGCATGGACACGTACTGCACGAAGGTCGGCGAGCCCCGGTCGAGGAAGGTGCGCAGCCGCTCGCTCACCGCGGGATGGTTGTGACCGAGGTTCAGGCAGCCGTACCCGGCGACGAAGTCCAGGTAGGCGGTGCCGTCCTCGGTGGTCAGCGTGCAGCCCTGCCCGGCGGTGAACACCCGGTCCAGGCCGTGCGCGCCGAAGAGCCGGGCCATCGGAGGGTTGATCCGCTCCCGGAACCGCCGCTTGGTCGGTTCGGTGATGCCCGCGTCGGCCCCGGTGCGGGCCGGGCGGTGGTACCGGGCCAGGCGCAGCACCTGCTCGTCGGTGACGGGCCGGCCGAAGGAGGCGAGCGGGACGGGACTGAACCCGTGCCGGGCCGCGAGCGCGCCGATGGCGCGGACGCGCTCCAGGGGGAGCTCCCGGCCGAGCGAGAAGGACTCCGTGCGTCCCTCCAGCGCCAGCACCACCGTCTCCGCGAGACAGCCGTTGAGCTGCTGAGTCGGCCCGGGCAGGCCGCCGTCCCCGAGGACGACGCCCTCCGAGCCGCTGACCAGGCCGCCGTCGATGACCAGCACATCGCTCGTCGCGCGGGGCGGTCCCGTCACGTCGCGGGGCAGCGCCACGTCGACGACGACCGAGCCGGGCGGCAGGCGGTCGGTATCCACCAGTCCGCCGACCGACGAGGCGGTCACGAACAACCGGGTCTCCGCGGCGCACTGGGCGACCTCGTCGACCAGCCGCACCCGGCCGTGGTCCTCAGCAGCGAGGTGCTTGAGCAGCGCCGACGGGGCCCGGTTGCCGCGTCGGCACACCAGATCCAGCTCGAAGCCGTCGGCCAGCAGCAGCCTCGCCACGGCCAGCCCGATCGAGCCCGGGTAGCCCACCACGGCCACCCTGGTCGACTCCGGTTTCAGCTCCAACAGGCGCACCACATGCAGAAGTTCCTGATGAGCGGCGTACACGGTCAGTGAGTTGCCACTGGTCACCGCCGTACCGACCCGGTGCTGTGTCCACACGCCGCGGTCGCCGACGATCGAGGTGGCGCCCCCGAGGCCGATCAGCCGCGCACCCCCGTCCCGCAGCCGCGCCGACTCGGCCGCGACCATCTCGCGGGCTGTGGTCGGGCGGCGCAGCAACTGCTCGGCGGTGTACGGCAGGTAGCGCACCTCGCCGGTGCAGCGGGCACCGGTCGGCGAGGTGACCGAGGTGAACAGCGGCACCGGCACGCTGTGGCGGACACCCGCCTCACGTTCGATGCCGCGGTGCTCGTCCAGGAGCCGCCCGAAGAGATCGAAGGCGCGGACCTGGTTGCGGTGTCCCGAGCTGACGGGGTGGGCGAGGAAGCCGAAGCGGACCGGCGGGGCTGAGGAGTCGGTCTCGGACCCGGACGATGCGGGACGTATCGGGGTCGACTGGGCAGGGGTGGTCGCCGTATCGGACAAGACTGTGCCTCCGAAAGGAAGAACAAAGACAAGGGAAGGTGTGGTCGAGCGACAGCGTGGGCGCCGTGCTCAGTCGCGGCCGCTCGGCGTGACCGATCGGGCGGACCGGCGGGTGGGCAGGGTGAGCGCGGAGAGTTCGTCGCGCTGCCAGCCCATCGACGACAGCAGACTCAGCCCGTCGCCCTCGTTGTTGTGCGACAGCAGGACCGAGCAGACGTTGACGGTGGCCGGCTGCGTCAGCCAGTCGCGCAGCTGGTCCGCCGCGACGTCCTCGACGTGCCGGTGCTGGAGCGTTAGGTGACCGAAGTTTTTGGTCCACTCGGGATCGAGCAGGTGCAGCACCTGGTTCTGGCGGTGCAGCTCGCTGCCCGTGCGGCCCTCGTGGTACGAACGGATCACCGAGTGTCCGCCGTCGACGAGCCGGAAGACGGTCACGTTGCGGCGCAGCCGCTGCCCGTACAGGCACACCTGCTGGACGAGCGTGGGCACGATGTCCGGTACGAGGGCCGAGGCGCCGTCGCCGATGAAGGCCAGCACGTTGTCGTCCCGGGTCAGCGCCACGGCGGGTACGGCCTGCAGCGCGTCGCCCATCAGTGCCCGCCCGTACCAGCCGGAAAAGCCGGGCCCGGTCCTCGGGAGGTTGCGGACCGCCGAGAAGCCCCCTCGCCCGACGTCGAAAACGCCGGTGTAGGTGTAGCCCTTCTCGGTGATCAACTGCTCCAGTACGTGGCCCAGCCGGTGGAAGAAGTAGTTGGCGGACATCGGTAGCACGGGCAGCGCGTGGACGGCGTCGTCCGGGCTGTGCCGTGCCTCGGTGAGGGCGGCCCGGCGCCGGGCGAGCAGCTCGGGGTCCACGTCCAGGCGCTCGCGCAGCGCCCGCAGGAACGGCAGGGCCTCGGCGTGCACCGGGTGGTCGGTGAACGGTGCCAGGTGCGCGGCCTCACGGGTGACCTGGGCGATCCGCAGCTGACGGGCGAGGGCCCTGGGCGAGAAGGGTGTGGAGGCCTCGCCGACGCGGCCCTTGAGGAAGAGCAGGGCCTGTTCGTCGCGTGGGCGCAGTCGGCCGCCCTGGTGCAGGTAGGCGTGGACGCGGGCCGAGTAGCCGTACAGGCCGAGGCTGCCCAGGTACTCCTGCACCTTACGGCCGCCGCGGTAGGCGGACACGGTGCCGGGACGGGTCAGGGAGTCGGTGAGGGCGATGCCCGCGCGGGCCGCGATCTCGTGGACCAGAGCGGACTCCTCGCCGTCGAGCCGGCCGCACTGCCACAGCATCCTGGCGGGGCCGGAGTTGACGAGTTCCGCGACCGGAGCGAGCTGGTCGTCCCGGACCTGCAGGACGGAGCGGGGCCGAGGGGGCACGTCCGCCGCGAGGGGCGCGACGGAGGTGAGCACCGAGGGTGTGGCGAGCAGGACGACCGGGCCGTCGTTCCGGTCGTAGGCGGTGTACGCGGCCGCGAGGCCCTCCTCGAGCGTGGCGGGGTCGTCCAGATACACGTACGGGATACGACGGGCCTCCAGCACGGCGCGGGAGTCCTCGGCGGCGTGCACCGTGCCCTGGAAGGGGAACCAGGCGCCCTGCGGCGCGTCGGCACAGACGATGAAACCGCGGGCCTGCGCCTGTCGTAAGTTGGCGAGCGTGCCCCGGAACTCGTCGACCATCCCGCTGGTGACGACGATCAGGAAGGGTGCCTCGTCCAGCTGCCAGCGGGCCAGCGCGCCGCAGGCCAGACTGTGTTCGCTGGGCCCTCGCAGCACGGGGTTGCCCTGCCCGGCGGCCAGCCGGTCCAGCTCGGCGATGAGGCCCGAGACGACGGAACCGGTGTAGTAGTGCAACCCCCAGGTGGCACCGGCCCGTTCGCCGAGGAAGTCGAACAGTGCCCGCGCCAGCGCCGGAGGTCCGGTGCGTGAGGCGGACCTCAGCGCCGACTGCCCGCGCTCCCGCTGCACATGGTCCGTGAACCGGCGAACCACGTCCGCCATCAGCACCCATTCTTCCTCGGGAAGTTGAATCACCTCGTGGGGCTGGGCCACGCGTACGGCGACGAGCGGACCCTCCGTGTAGACGGCCACGTTCTGTGCCGGCAGGGCATCCGCCGGCGCTTCGGCCCGGCGGGCGGTGAGGGCGTCCAGCGCCTCGGCGAGCGAGGGGTCGAGCGGCGCGGTCCCGAATCCCGCGCCCGCCGCGTCGACGAGTACGAGCGGCTGGACCGCGCCGGATCCGGTGGGCTGCTGTTCGAGCCACCGGGCGGCCTGCGGCAGAGTGTCGGTGGTGATGAGCTGGATCTCCGCATCGGGCACCGCCTCGACGAGGAAGCGCCGCGCCTTGGCGCGCACGCCCTCGTAGGCGGGCTGTCGCACGGTGCCGGCGCCCTCATCGGTGCGGGCACGGCTGTCCGTGCGGGAGGTGTCGGACACGACGCGCCCCGAACCGACGACCAGGTCTGCGAGCGCGTGCCGCACCGTGGAGTGGAACCTGGCGCGTTTGCCGACGGTGAGGACGAGGAACCGCGGCCTGTTCTCCATGCTGTGGACAGGATTCAACTTCTTGATCTCCGTTCCGGTCATGGCGCGAACGCGCGAGGGCACGCTGCAGCGGCTGACCAGAACGAATCTGTTGATCCCCGTTTTCCCCCGCAGCGCGCAGCACCGGAACGAGTCCGGTGTTCGGTCGCGCGCTCTCACTATAGGCACACTCTAGTTCCGGCCTCTACAAAAATAGGGTGAACAGGCCTCCCCGTCCGGTACGGCGACCGGAGAAGCGGGGAGGCCTGCCCCTCTCGACGGCGGGAGCGACGCGGACAGCCGGACCAGAAACCGGTCAGCCGTCGCGCAGTCCCACCTTGTCGTGAAGTCGGCGCAGCGGAGCCGGAGCCCACCAGTTCGCCCGGCCGCTCACCTTCATCACGGCCGGCACGAGGATTCCGCGCACCAGGGTGGCGTCCACCAGTACCGCCAGGGCGAGCCCGGCCCCCAGCAGCTTGAGCAGGCTGAGTTCCGATGTCGCCAGCGCGCCCAGCACGGTCGCCACGACCAGCGCGGCGGCTGTGATGAGGCGGCCGGTGTGGTCGATGCCGAAGACGACCGCCCGGGTGTTGTCGCCCGTCGCGAGATACTCCTCCCTGATCCGGGACAGCAGGAAGACGGTGTAGTCCATGGACAGTCCGAAGGCCACGCAGAACATCAGCACGGGGACCGTCACCTCCAGCTGTCCGGTGTGCACGAAGTCGCCGACCAGCCACTTGAGGTGCCCGTCCTGGAAGACGTAGACCATCGCCCCGAAGGAGGCCGTCAGGCTCAGGGTGTTGAGCACGAGTGCCTGCAGGGGCACCACCAGGCTTCCGGTGAACAGGAAGAGCAGGATCAGCATGCTCAGGGCGATCACCGCGGCCGCGTACGGGATGCGCTCACGCAGCGAGTCCTTGGTGTCCACCAGTGAGGCCGCCTCGCCGCCCACCAGGGCCTCGGCGGGCGCCCGCACTTCACGGACCTCCTTCGTGTGCCCCTCACCGGCAGCCGAGTTGGGGTTGACGTCGGAGACCACGTTCAGCCAGACGCCCCGGTCGTCGGCGAAGGCCGCGGAGGCGGGGCCGGCGGGAGCGACCTGCCGCCCGTGCGCCCAGCTGCCGAGCGGGCCGTCGACCCGTACGGTCCGCTCCGTGCGGGAGAGCTCGGCCATGTAGGAGGTGAGCTTCGCCTCACGGCCGTCCTCGGGCAGGTCGGGCAGCACCACCGTCACCGGGTCGGTGCCCGCGCCGTCGAAGTCCGCCCGGATGGTGTCCGCGGCGGTCTGGGCGGGGGCGCCCTGGGGCAGGATGCGGTCGTCGGTGAGCCCGAACCGGGCGTGCGCGAAAGGCAGGGCGAGGGCGACGAGCAACACGGCGATGGCACCGCCGGCCAGCACGGGGCGGCTCATCACCCGGGTCGCCAGCCAGTGCCAGGCCCCTTGTCCCTCACCGGAGGTACCGGGCAGCTTGCGCCGCACCCGGGCGAAGACGTCCAGCCGGTCGATGCGCCGGCCGATGACGGCCAGCACCGGCGGCAGGATCACCAGGGAGGTGAGGGCGGCCAGGCTCACCACCGCGATGCCGGCGTAGGCGAGCGACCGAAGGAACATCATCGGGAAGAGCATCAGCGCCGCCACGGAGAGGACCACCGTGAGCGCCGAGAACAGCACGGTCCGCCCGGCCGTCCGCAGGGACTCGGCGATGGCCTCCATGACCTCGCGGCCGCGCGCGAGTTCCTCGCGATAGCGGGTCACGACGAACAGGCTGTAGTCGACAGCGAGTCCGAAGCCGAGCGCCGTGGTGACGTTCATCGCGAAGAGCGACACGTCTGTGAAGGTGGCCAGCAGCCGCAGCACGGCGAGGGTGCAGACGACGGAGACGACGCCCACCACCAGCGGCAGAAGCGCGGCGACCAACGAGCCGAACGCGGCCAGCAGGATGATCAGGGTGAGGGGAGCGCCGATGAGTTCTGCCTTGGTCAGGTCCTCCTCACTCTGTTTCTCCAACTGGTCGTTGATGATCGCCCGTCCGGTCGCCGTCAGGGTGAACCGGCCCTGCTCACCGGTGAGTTCGTCCGCGAGTTCGCCGGCGCGTTTGGTGGCGTCGTTCTCGTCGCCGGACAGCCGCACCAGGATCAGGGCGGAGCGTCCGTCCTCGGAGCGCAGGGCGTGGTCCTGGGATGTCCAGTACGACGTGGCGTAGCCGACGCCGTCCAGGCGGCCGATCCGCTCGGTGAGCTCGCGCCCGGCCCGCGCCGTCGCCGCCTGCTCGACCGGCTGATCCCCCTTGGCCAGGAGAACCATGTTGGGCGACCCGGCCCCGAACCTCTCGCTCAGGATCTGCTCGGCCCGTGCGGACTCCGAGTCATCGGCCGTGTAGCCGCCGCTGGACAGGTGGTCGGCGGCGCCCGCCCCGAACAGCGCGGCGGCCAGCGAGATCGCCGCGATGATCAGGAAGACGGGGGTTCTGCCACGGATCAGGCGCCGGGCAAGTCCGGCGAGACCGCCCGTGGGCGGCCCACCGGCAGCCGGCGGGCCTAAGGTCTCGGTGGCCGCCGTACGCGTCGACGGCTGTGACTGGTTGGTCGTCAAGTCGTGTCCCTAGAAAGCGTGAGCAGGTCAGCGACCTCTCCGGTGTCCGCGAGAAGCACAGGGTCGGTCGATGGCGGGGCGCGCACCCTCTACGAGGGGGCGCACGGACCCCCGCCTGTCTTCGGGCGGTGTCCGTCAGCCCTCGCCGAGCAGATGGCGGCAGAGGCCGGCGTGGACCCAGTCCGCCCACTCCTGCGAGCTCCAGCCGCGCTCACTGACGAGCAGGTGGTAGACCTCCGGGCCGAGCAGGGTGTAGCTGGTGTCCGTGGCCCGCTCGACCGACAGACCGGACGGCAGAGGGTGCTTCTCCGCCAGGGCCGTGACCAGACGAGCCTGGACCTCGTAACGCTGCTGTTTGTTCTGCTCCCACAGCGGGGCTATCTCCTCGTTGCCGACCGCCGCGTTGCGCAGAACCTCCAGCAGTTCGCCGACCCGTTCGTAGATGTCGCGCGCCCCGTCCACCTGGTGGCGCAGCTGGTCCTGCGGGTCCTGGGCCGCGACGGCGTCACGGAACCACTGCCGCCCCACCGTCGGGACGGGCTCGTAGTCGCCCGCCACGCGGACGTCCATCAGCTCCTTGAGGATGGCGATCTTGGTGCCGAACTTGAAGTAGACGGTCTGCACCGCGACCCCGGCCTCACGGGCGATCGCCTCGATCGTCGTCCCGTCGTAGCCGTGCGCTATGAACAGCCGCAGGGACGCCTCGAGCAGTCGAGCCCTTGTTTCGTTGGAGCGTTGGCGCCTGACGCCTGTTTTCGCGGCCATGCCTGTCCTGCCGTTCCAATTGCTAGAGTCTCCATCTAGAGTATGCCAATAGATAGCGCTGTTCACTCGGGGAGGCAAGCGTGGACACTCAGGAACGCGCCACAGCCGCTCGTCCCGGGGGAAAGCAGTTACCCAAAGGTCTGCTGCCCCTGGTGACCGCGAGCATGGGCTTGTCGATGTTCGTGCTCTTCGCGTTCGGCGCGCTGGGACCCACCCTCCTGGCCGACCTTGGCATATCCAGGTCGCAGCTCGGCTCACTTCCGGCCGTGGCATTCGGCACCGCCTCCGTGCTCTCCCTGTTCAGCGGGCACCTCACCGACCTCATGGGCGGGCGGCGCGCCCTGCTGGTCCTGTTGGGGACAGTGGCCCTGGCCTTCGGCGTGCTCGCCCTGGCGGACGGTTACGGCTGGCTGCTGGCCGGGCTGGTGCTCGCCGGTGCGGCCCAGGCGTGCGCCAATCCCGCGACCAACCACCTCATCGCGGCGCATCTGCCGCCCGAGCGACGCGCCGCCGCCATCGGGATCAAGCAGTCCGGCGTCCAGTTCGGCGCTTTCGCGGCCGGTCTCCTGGTGCCCTCGCTCGCCGTGGCCACGTCCTGGCGCACCACCCTCGCCCTGGTCGTCCCGGTCGCGCTCGCCGCCGTGGCCGTCGCCTTCACGCTGCCACGCGACCGGCCGAAGGACACCGGGGCGGCACGGCTCAGCCTGCCCGAACGCCCGAACAGGGCGGCCCGGTGGCTCATCGTCTACTCGCTGGGCGTCGGCACCGGCCTCGCCGCCCTCAACACCTACCTCCCGCTGTACGCCCATGAGGAACTCGGCATGGGCGAGCGCCTCTCCGGCGCGCTGATCGCGGCCGTCGGTGTCGCGGGCATCGCCGCCCGCGTGCTGTGGACCCGGCTGAGCGGGCGGCTGTCCGACATCAGCCTGCCCCTGCTGGTGCTGGCGGGCGCGGCCGTCTGCTTCCTGCTGCTCGTGCCCGCCGCCGGCCTGCTGACGCCGCTGGTGTGGATCGGCGCCATCGGCCTGGGCGGATCAGCGGTCGCGGCCAACGCCGTCTCGATGGTCGCCGTGGTCCGCAGCCCCGCGTTCGGCGCGACCGGACACGCCTCCGCGCTGGTGTCGATGGGCTTCTTCGGAGGCTTCGTCGTAGGACCGCTCGGTTTCGGGCTGCTCGCCGACACCTCGGCGGGTTACACGGGGGGCTGGGCACTGGCGGGAGCGGCCTTCCTGCTCTCCGTCGTCAGCGGGTTCCGGGTACGGCGGGCGGTGGCGCGGTGACGACCCGTGCGAAGCCGCAGGGGCAGCCCGCGCCCCGGACCGGGAGCGCGTCGCTGTTCACCGAGGCGGACGGCGTCTGGCTCCCCTCACCGACGGCCGCCGGTCCGTGGGGCGCCGACCGGCTGCACGGCGGGGCCGTCGCCGCCCTGATGGGCCATCACGCCCAGCGGGCGCTGGGTGCCGGCCGGGCCCTCACCCGGCTCTCGACCGACTTCCTGGGACCGCTGCCCGCCCTCCCGCTCCAGGTCCGCACCCACACTCTCCGCGCAGGGCGCAGCTTCGGCCTGGTGGACGTCCGGGTGTCCGCCGACGGCACCGAGATCGCCCGGTCGAGCGCGCTCGGCGTACGGGCCGCGGAGCTGCCCCTGCCGGGGCTGCCCGGGGAACCCGCGCCACCGCCGCGCGCGAGCGGGCTGCCGTCGTACGAGCCCGGGGGCGGTGCCCCTTCGTTCAACCGCGACGCCGTGCGGGTCACCGTCGTGGACGACCCCGCCAACCCGCACGGCGGGACCGCCTGGGCACGGCTGGAGACGGGACTCACCGGCTCGGACGCCGCCCCGCCATGGGCGGCGGCGGTCGCGCTGGCCGATCTCACCTACGGGATCGGCGCGGCCCTGCCGCCCGACCGTTACCGCTGCGTGAACGTGGATCTCACCGTTCATCTCCTGCGACCGCCCGTCGGCGAATGGATCGCCCTGCGCGCCCGTACCCGCACCGGTCCCTGCGGACGGGGAATCGCCGAGGCCCTGCTGCTCGACGACTCGGGCGCCTTCGGCCGTTGCGTACAGACCCTGCTGATCAGCGAGGAGTGAGATGTCGACAGGTCTGGACCGAGCCGCCGCCGTCGCGGCGATCGGCTCGATGCTCCGGCGGACCAGGTCCACCGCACAGGCGGTGGGGGACCGCTTCCCGCTCTATGCCGACCCTGCCGGCGGACGCTGGACCACCACGCGGCGCGGATCGTGGACGGGCGGTTTCTGGGGCGGGTTGCTGTGGCTGGCGGCTGAGGAGTACGGGGACGAGGCCGAGGACGCGAGCGGCCGCGCCGAGGCCCTGCAGCGGGCGAGGGACGTCACCGTACGGCTGCGCGAGCGGGCCCTGGACGACACCGACACCCGGGGCATGACGTTCTGGTACGGAGCCGCCCAGGGGCAGCTGCGCTGCGGCGACCCCACCGCGGCGCGCGTCGCCGCCGAGGGAGCGGCCGCCCTGGCCGCGGCCGCGCACCCCCGGTACGGCGTCGTCCCGGCCGGTACGGCCCTGGGGCGCGGAGCGCGGGGCTCGGCGGAGCTGACGGTGGACTCGGCCGCCGCCGTGCTGGCCCTGCTGTGCTGGTCGGGCCGGGAGCATGGGCACCAGGACCGGGTGGACCTCGCTCAGCGGCACGCCGCCGCCGTACGCGACCGCTGCCTGGCGAAGGACGGTGGCGTCCGCGCGGGCGTCCACCTGGACGAGGCGACGGACGAGGCGCCCGCCGGTCACTGGGCACGCGGCCAGGCGTGGGGCCTCCTCGCCCTCACCACGGCCGCGGCGGCCGAGCGGGACTTCCCCGTCCAGGACGGCGGATACCTCGAGGCGGCCCTGCTGGCGGCGGACCACTGGCTGGACCGGACAGGCGACGCCGTTCCCGCCTGGAACTTCGAGGAGCCCGACGGGTTGCGTGACACCTCGGCCGCCGCCATCGCGGCGCAGGCCCTGCTGGAACTGGCGGACCTCACGCCGGGCCCGCGTGGCCGCGCCCTCAGGGACACGGCGACGCGGCTGCTGGGCCGGCTCGTCTCCGGCCACCTGACCGGAACCGCGGGCATGCCGGACGGTCCCCCGCCCGGCATGCTCCTCGACGGCTGCTACGACATCGCCTCGGGCACCGCGGTCGCCCACGAGCTGATCTGGGGGGACTACTTCCTGCTGTCCGCTCTCAAGCGCCTCGCGTACGAGCACCCGGCGCCGACCAACTCCCCGGACGCCCGGGGAAAGGGCCCCGGCTGAGTCCGACGGCCGTCTCCTGAGCCGGTGCCGGGCCCTGTCCGATCCCCCGTCGGGGGCCCGGCACCTCTTCTCCTTCCGGCCGCGCGCTCCCGGCGCCGCGCCCGGACGGCTCACCGGCCGGTCAGAAGACGTCCGCCTCGATCTCCGGGTCACCCGCGTACGCCTTCAGCAGGCGCTTGGCCACCGTGTGGACGTGGAGTTCGTCGGGCCCGTCGTAGATCCGGGTGGCCCGCGCCTTGCGGTACATGCGGCTGAGCGGGGTGTCGTCGATCAGCCCCTCCGCTCCGTACACCTGCACGGCCCGGTCCAGCACCTGGCAGAGGGCCCGCGACGCCAGCACCTTGGCGGCGGCGACCTCGGCGTAGGCACGGCGTCCGGACTGCACGGCCGCCGCGGCGCGCAGCACCTGGGAGCGGGCGGCCTGGATCTCCACGTACGAGTCGAAGACGTGCTGCTGCATGAGCTGCTTGGCCGCCAGGCGCTCCTGGAAGGCGGTGCGCTGGTGCAGCCGCCGGCACAGCAGGCCGAAGGCGCGCCGGGACTGCCCGAGCCACTGGACCGCACGCAGGGTCCGGCCGAGGTCGAGCCGCTCACCGGCGACGGCGAACCCCGCTCCGCGCTGCCCGATCATGTGCTCGTCCGGCACCAGCACGTCGTCGAGGCGGACCTCACGGTGGTCACCATCCGTGCCCAGCACCGACAGCTCCCGGACCTGCTGGAAGCCCGGTGTGTCGGTGGGCACCAGAAACATGGTGAACGCCTGGGAGTTCGACAATCCGAGCGGCTCCGTGCGGCAGATGACAGTCATGAAGTCGGCCTTCGCCGCGCGGCTGAACCACTTGCTGCCCCGGATCTTCCAGCCGGTCGCCGCGGGCTCGGCCCGCGTGGTCATCAGCGAGGGGTCCGAGCCGGAACGGCCCGGCTCCGACATGCCGTAACACGGGGTCGTCCGGCCGTCGAGCACACCCGGCAGATAGCGGTCGCGGACCGCCGGAGTCGCGTGGCGGTGGAGCATCAGGGCGTCGAGCAGATGCTCCGAGCCGAGGACGGCCGGACCGAACTCCGACTCGCCCTCGGCCTCGCCGATGTGCACGTAGTCGGCCAGCGGCAGGCCCCGGCCGCCGATCTCAGCAGGGTGGGACAGACCCCACAGCCCGTTGGCCCGGGCCTTGGCGCGCAGGTCGTCGAGGGTGGTGCGGGCGGTGTCGCCGCCGCTCAGGAGCGCAGGCTCGGCGGGAATCACCTCGCCCCGCACGAACTCCCGTATGCGGTCGCGCAGAACGCGCACGTGGTCCGGGAGAGCGAAAGGATCAGCGGTGATGACCGGCTGCGATGCTGTGTCCATGAGGTGCGTGTCCTTCGGCAGGGGCCCGCGGCCGTCTCCGGTCGGCAGCCGCGGGCGGTGGAGAGGGAACGGGAGGTGCCGGGCCCCGCCCCGGGGGAAGACGGGACCCGGCACCGGCTCAGAGGGCGGCCGTCACCGGCTCAGGAGGTCTCCTTCGCGGTGACCGACGCGCGCAGGGCGTGCTTGTCGACCTTGCCGGCCGGGCTGATCGGCAGCTCGTTGATCACGTGGAACACCTCGGGCAGCTTCGCCCGCTCCAGCCCCTGCTCCTCGTACAGGTAGCGCCGCATGCCTTCCAGGTCCGGCACCTCTTGCCCCGGGAGCGGGACCACCCAGACGCAGACCCGCTCGCCGAGCGTGTCGTGCGGGACGCCGAGGCAGACGGCGCTCTTGACGGAGGGGTGGGTGTTGACCATCTGCTCGACCTCGGCAGGGCTGATGTTCAGTCCGGCGCGGATGATGATCTCCTTCTTGCGTCCGGTGACGTTGAGCCGGCCCGACGCGTCGATCCGGCCGAGGTCACCGGTGCGCACCCACCCGTCCGGGGTGCGGTACTGGCGGTCCAGCTCGGGCGCGTTGACGTAGCACAGCGGACTCATCGGCCCCCGGGACCAGATCTCGCCGATCTCGCCGGGCGCGGCCTCCCGCCCGTCGTCCCGGGTGATCCGGATCGTGGTCACCTTCGGGTTCGGGCGGCCGGCAGTGGTCTGCACGGTGAGGAGGTCGTCTTCGATCTGCGTATGGCAGTTGACGCCGTCCGCCGATCCGTACAGGTTCACGAAGGCGCAGCCGAAGGCACTGACGCAGCGCTCGACGGTGTGGGGGTCCACTCCGGCCCCGCCGCACACGAGGGCGGTCAGCGAAGAGGTGTCGACGCGGTCCGGGGCGCCGGGCTTCAGGCGCGGGTCGGCCAGCATCTCCTGGAACATGGTCGGCACGCCCATGATGTGGGTGGGCCGGTGCTGTCCGATCGCGGTGACCGCCTCGGCGGCGTCGAACCTCGGCAGCACCACCAGGGTGCCGCCCAGCACCGCCAGGGTGACCGACGTACCGGTGGAGCCGAACGACGAGGCCAGCGGGACCAGGAACATGATGCGGGGCGGTGCCTCAACCCGGACCAGGGAGCGCACGAACTCGCCGCGCCCGCCCGCCAGCGCGTTGTGGGAGTACGCGACCATCTTGGGCTCGGCTTCCGAACCGGAGGAGACCAGGATGCGTGCGGCGGAGTCGGGGTCCGGGCGGAACGAGGGCCGGCAGGGCTCCGGCGGATCCGCCAGCACCGCGTCCAGCGACCGCATACCGGCCGACGGCCCGCCGAGTACGAACACCTGGCGCAGGTCAGGGAGTTCAGGCCGCAGCTCGTCCAGCATCAGGCCGTAGTCGGTGCTGCCGACGTGCCGGGTCACCACGGCGACGGCGGCCCGGGAACGGCGCAGCATGGCGAGCGTGTCCTGGCGGCGCCGGCCCACCGGGTACGGCAGGCACACCGCGCCCAGGGCGGCCACGGCCAGGTCCACGGCACAGGCCAGCCGCCCGTTGGCCAGGTTCACCGCGACCACGTCACCGGGCCGGGTACCGGCATCGGCCAGGGCACGGGCCAGCCCCAGGGCGGTGCGGTGCAGGTCGGCATAGGTGAT
The DNA here is from genome assembly GCF_040645305.1 of Streptomyces sp. NPDC046831. Taxonomy (NCBI): domain Bacteria; kingdom Bacillati; phylum Actinomycetota; class Actinomycetes; order Kitasatosporales; family Streptomycetaceae; genus Streptomyces; species Streptomyces sp. NPDC046831. Next base: position 62,129 of record NZ_JBEYXZ010000008.1, read on the forward strand.
CGTGCCCTCGCCGTCGACCACCGCGGGCGCCAGGGGGCGGGCGCGGACCTGCTCCTCGAACAGCTCGAAGAGGGTCTTGCCCGGATAGCGCCCCTGCTCGGCCCACTGGGTGCGCAACTCGGCGGGGATCAGGTCGTGGAACACGGTGCTCATGCCTCGAACCTCCAGGGTGCGGTGACGAAGACGCACTCGGCGCGGGTGAGCGCGTGACGGGCGACGGGAGAGCGGTCGAGTCCGCAAAGGTCCGTGAGGACCTCGGTGGCGGTGACGCCGGCCTCCGCCAGGAGCGCGGCCCATGAGCCGGCGGACCGTTGCAGCAGCCGAGCGGCGAGCGCCGTGCGCAAGTCCTCCGCGGTGAGCGCGGCGTCGACGCCGAGCGCCGAGCACAGCCGGCCGACGGCGGTGTGCGACGTGGCCGACAGCGCGAGCCAGCCGTCGGCCGTGGGCCACGGTCCGGTCAGGTCGGTCAGCGGAGGGTTCGCACAGCCGGTCGGGCGGTGCTGAGCCCCCTGCTCCAGTGCCTCGTACTGGAGCACGGTCGAGGCGGACAGCAGGGAGGAGTCGACGCGCGTGCCACGGCCGGTGCGCTCGCGCAGCAGCAGCCCGGCCAGGACGCCCTCGGCGGCCACCAGGCCGCCCAGCACGTCGATCAGCGTCATCAGGGAGGGGCGGGGCACGCCGTCGGCCGTCATCATGTGCGCGAGCCCGGAGTGCGCCTGGGCCATGAAGTCCGTGCCCAACGGCGGCTCGGGCCCCAGGGCGTCGCCCCAGCCGGACGAGTAGGCGTACACCAGGCGTGAGTTGACGGCGGACATCTCGTCCGAGTCCAGCCCGAAGACCGCGGCTTTGCCCGGCGCCCAGTTGTGCAGGAAGGCATCCGCCTCGCGGACGAGGTCCAGCACACCGGCCCGTCCCTGAGGGGTCTTCAGGTCGGCGTGCAGAACACGCTTGCCCCGGTTGAGGGCGAGGAAGCGCGCCGAGCAGTCGCCGGCCACCGGGGGCATGCCGCGCAGCGGATCGCCGCCCGGCGGCTCGACCCGGACGACGTCCGCCCCGAGCAGGCCGAGGACGTGCGTGGCGAGCGGGGCCTGGATACGGCGGCCCGCCTCCACGACGGTGATCCCTTCCAGGGGACGGTCCGTGGCGGGGGCCCGGACCGCCGAAGCGGGCGGGTTCCCGGTCGCGTTGTCGTACGGAGCGATCCGCCACGGTGCGACGACGGTGCCGTCGACCACGAGGCCCGGGTCGGTGCGGCGCTCGGCCACAGTGCGTACCCGGCACAGGCTGATGCCCGCCCGGGCCGCCACCTCGGAGATCTCCGCGAAGTCCCGGGCCGCGACGGCCTCGGACAACGAGCGGGGCAGAGGAGAGACGGCCTTGGGGTAGCGCAGTACGAAGGGCTGCCAGCCGCGGCCGATGTCCGCGATCGGAACGCCCAGTTCGGACCAGAAGGAGCGCCAGGGGCGCGGATCGAGGGCCTCCGCCTCGAACCAGACGCCGTCGCGGCTGCGGAACGGCGGGCCCGCCTCCGGGTCGTCCTTCGGCAGCACCTCGTCCTCTTCAGCGGTGGCGGCGGCCAGGTACTGCGACACCGTCAGCAGCGCGGCATGGCTGACCGAGGTGCCGGTACCGCTCAGGGCGGCGCCGCGTTCCCGCGCTATGAGCGCGGCCAGCACTCCCTGGACCGCCAGCACGCCGGCACAGGCGGAGGCGTAATCCAGCGGAAGCCGTGCGGGAGCTCCCCGGCGCCGGCCGTGCACCGCCATGATCCCGGTAGCGGCCTGCACGGAGATCTCGTCGCCGAGGTGCGGGGTGTCGCCGCACGACCAGTCCACGCGGCACCTCAGGGCGGGTTCGCCGTGGCCGGGAGGGACGATGTCCAGCGTCTTGGGATCGCCCCCGGCGTCCGGACGGCTCAGCGTCCGGGCGCCGAGACAGGACAGATGCCGCAGAGCCACGTCCAGCGCTCGGGAGCGGCTGGTGTAGAGCACGGTGTAGCCGGACAGGGGCCCCGAGACCGGCACGTCACGGGGGCGAGGAACCCTGACATCGATTGCTTCAGCGAAGTCTTTCTGTGTAGTCGTGCTCATCTGCAAGAGAATTCCCTTCACCGAGCTGTCGCCCGTTTCTCACGGATGATTCAGAGGTGGAAATCAGATCTCGGCTCCGCGAAAGGCGCATGGCGGAGCTCAGAAAAAAGGCGCAGGGCGAAACGTTGACAGACTTCCGCGACGGGTATGCCGACCGGATACGACGGCGCACTGCGGAACAGGCCATGCGTGTGTGGAGACCAGGAGTACGGCGGCGAGGAGCCGCGTCAGCCCAGCGGCAGGCCGTCGGCCAGCTCCAGTGAGCCGTCCATGCGCAGCTGACCGAGCCGCCCGGAACGCAGGGTGTGGTCGCTGAGGCTGCGCACCACGGTGCCGTCGCGCAGCAGGAGCTCGTGCGGCAGCGCGCTTCCCTCGGCGCACACCTCGCCCATGAGGCCGGGTGGCAGGGAGCGCCCCGACTCGTCCAGGACGCGCACATGGACGTTGGCCGACGGCCGGCCCGCCCCCGGCAGCAGCCTGCACTCCGCGTCCGCGGGCGCCAGCTCACGGGCGGTCCAGGGCAGCGGCCCGCCGTCACCGGCGAACTCCGCCAACAGCCGGGTGTCCGAGGACCGGGCGAAGTGCTGCTTGACCAGGTCCGCCGAGCAGGGGGCGCCGCACACGACCACGGAGCGGAACGTCTCCAGTCGCCCCGCCGGGTCGAGCGTGTCGAGCAGGCGCCGGTACCACTCGGGTGAGAAGAGGGCATCGGGGTCGGGGCCCCGGGAGGCCCGGCGAGGCACCCAGGGAAGGGCGAGCGGGTCCTCGGAACCCAGTGGCCGCAGCCTCGCGCCGCAGGCGAAGGCCCACCACATCGCGGACAGGGCGACGGGGCCGGCCGGATCGCCGCCGGTGACGACTTCGGCCGACACATGGCCGACGCGCTGGATCCGCGCGGCGATGGCGGAGGTCCACGCCGTGTGGGCCGACAGCTGGGCCCTCAGGGGGCGGCGGGTGCCGCCCTCGACGAGCAGGAAAGCGGCCTCGCTGAAGTCCGACCGCGGAAGGGATCCTTCCACCGGAGGTTCGTCACGGCCGGGCACGACCCGGGGAACACCCAGCACCCGGCAGTGGCGTTCCCAGACGCTGCGTGAGGCCGCGTCGCACAACGCCCAGCGGGCCCCGCTGAGCGCGGCGATCCCGCGGGCCTGCTCCGGGGTGACCCGGCCGACGGGAACGCAGACCGCGCCGGCCTTGAAGACCGCCAGCTGATCGACGACCGTACGAGCCACGTTCTCGCAGACGACGACCACGGGCTCGCCCAGCTGCACCCCGGCCTTCACCAGCACCGAGGCCAGACGCATCGCCTCCGCCTCGGCCTGCCCGTAGGTGAGCCGCCGCGCCGCAGGCGCCTCGCCGGGGCCGACCGGGAACTGCACGGCGGTCCGCCCGGGACAGGCCCGCGCGATCCTGGCGAAGGCGCGGTCCAGCGTGGTGGCAGGCGCCGGGGCCGGGTTCCGCTCCCAGGTGAGCAGGTCTTCCTCGTCGGCCGGGCAGGCGACAGGGACCTCCCGGACCGTGGACTCCGGGCGGTACTCGTGGCGCAACGCGTGGACCAGGCGGTCCATCTGCCGCTGGGCACAGGTGCCGCGCAGCGCCAGGCCGCCGTCCTCCCCCGGTCCGATCTCCAGTTCGATCTGCTCAGGGAAGTCGGACTCGGGATTGGGTGTGGTGGCCGTGATCCGGGTGGCACCGGCCAGCTGCCGGCCGATGCGCCCGGCCGCCTCACCGAGCGGGAGTCCGGGCGGGAACGCCAGCCGGACGGAGGCTCCTTCACCGGCCCTGACATGGGTGGCGCCGTCAGCCGTCTGACGGGACAGTGCGGCGAGCACCACCGTGAGGGCAACCTGGGTCCGTGTGGTGTTCCAGCGCGCGGCGAGGACGCCGAGGCGGTCCGTGCAATCGCTGAATAAGTTCCTACAGTGGCCAGCTATTTCGGCATCCTGGCTCATCTGTGTAGCCCCCCGGTATGTCGCTCTGCATGACTACTGATGGATGTCGTTCATCTGCATCGCTGACGAGGCTGCGCGCCGCCTCAGTTGTGACTAAATCTCTACTCTAGTGGGCGGATCCAGTCAAGAAGTTTATAAGTTTACCTGTGCGAACACTTGACGCCGAAAGCAAATCGGGTCCGCCCGCCCAGGCGCTTGAATAGTGCCTCACTCTAGTGACATTCTCTAGTGCGAGACTCGCATGAGGGATGGCCGACTGGGAGGAGGGGCCGTGACGGCCGTGCTGCAGGGCAAGAGAGGTGTGCTGTTCTTGCTCACCTCGGTGGAACTCGTGGTGTTCCTGGACGTGTCGATCGTCAACGTGGCGCTGCCTGCCATAGGGACCGCCCTCGGGCTCACCGTGGTGGGGCTCGCCTGGGTCGGCACCGCCTACCAGGTGACCTTCGGCGGTTTCCAGCTGGGCGCCGGCCGGGCAACCGACGTGCTGGGACGCCGCCGCCTGTTCCGGGCCGGACTCGCCGTCTTCACCCTCGGGTCGCTGCTCGCCGGCATCGCCGCATGGCCGTGGCTGCTGATCGCGGCACGCGCCCTGCAGGGCGTGGGGGCCGCGATCCTGGTGCCCGCCGAGCTCTCCCTGCTCACCGCGATCTTCACCGATCCGGTCGCCTATCGGAGGGCGTTCGGCTGGTGGAGCGCGATGGGAGCGGTCGGGGCCGCCGGCGGCGTCGTACTGGGCGGCCTCATCGTCGAACTGCTCAGCTGGCACTGGATCTTCCTGATCAATGTGCCGATCGGCGTCACCGGGCTGGTGCTCAGCGGCCGGCTGCTGCCCGCCGACGAACCCGTGACCGGCTCCCGGGCACGCCTGGACCTGCCCGGCATCGCGGCGGGCACAGGGGCCCTCCTGCTGCTGGTGTACGTGGTCACCGTCGCGGCCGAGGGAAACCTGGACGGCTTCACGGCCGTCCTCGCCGTGGCCGGGCTGGCCCTGGGCGCTGCCTTCGTGTGGATCGAGATCCGGTCGAGCGATCCGCTGCTGCCCTTCCGGTTCTTCCGCAACCCCGACGTCTCCGGATCCACCGTGGCCAGCGCCATCGTCGGTGCCGCGCATGTACCCGCCTTCGTCTTCCTGGCCCTGTACTTCCAGGAAGTCCGCGGCTACAGCGCCCTGGAGAGCGGACTGGCGGTTCTTCCCGTCGCGGCCGTGAACCTGGTCGTGTCGCGTACGGTCGTACCGCCCGCGCTCGCCAAGTGGGGCCCACGATGGGTCCTCACCGCGGGGATGGCCCTGCTGTCCCTGGGGCTGCTCCTGCTCGGCGGGCTCCCGGTGGACGGCTCGTTCCTGACCGACTACCTGCCGGGCGCGCTGATCTTCGCCGCCGGTCTGCCGGCGGTGTTCGTCGGATCGACGATGCCCGCGGTGAAGGCGGTGGCGGAGCACGAGACCGGCGTCATGTCCGCGGTCGTGAACACCGCACAGCGCATCGGCGCCGGCCTGGGCGTCGCCGTGCTCGCGGCACTGGCGGCCGACCGCACGGACGCGACCGGCGGCCCGCACCGGGCCGCTCTCAACGAGGGCTACCAGTTCACCTTCCTCGGTGCCGCCGCGCTCGCCGCCGCCGGCGTCCTCGTGGGCCTCTGGCTGGTCCGCCGCGGCCGCCAGGCCGACACCGCCGACGGCCCTCCGGCGAGGGAGACCACCGACTCGGCCGACCCCGCTCGGGCGCGAACTCGGCTCGGCCGCTGAAACACCGTGTCGGACAGATGACGGACGCACGCCCGAGGCCCGCACTCCGTACGACGTCGTCACATCAGGTCAACGCACCGCTCGCCCCCAGACAGGTGACCGCCGGCAGGCGGCACCCCGGTGAGACCGCGCGGGGAGACAGCAGATGAGCAACAGCCACGAGCCGGACTTCCGACGCGATCGTCCTCGGCGCCGGGTTCGCCGGAGTCACCGCCGCCCGTGAACGGCGGGCCCGAGGTGCGCAGTGCCCTCCTTCTGGAAGCACGGCACCGGCTCGGCGGGCGCACCTGGACCGACACCTTCGCCGGTCGGCAGATCGAACTCGGCGGTGCCTGGGTCCACTGGAGCCAGCCGCACATCTGGGCCGGACTCACATCCCCATCGTCGAGGACGCCTTCCCGGAACGCGCGGTCCTGCCGGGCAAGCAGCTCACCGTCAACAAGGCATCCGGCCCCAGGGTCGGGGAGCGCGTCAGGAAATGGGGAACCAGGTCGAGAGGCGCTTGGCGATGACCGGTACATCGATGGTGTCCTGTGCGACCTCCTCGACGAACGGGCCGGCAACGGAGACGGGTGGCGGGACGGTACTGGCACTACCGCCGTTGAACCGCAGGCAGACACGCATGGCGAGCCAGGCGGTGCGCTTGTTGCCGTCGATCAGCGCGTGATGGCGGGCCACGGAGTGCAGCAGCGCCGCCGCCTTCTCGTGCAGCGTGGGATACAACTCGGTCCCGAACACGTTTGTCCGAGGTCGCTCGACGGCTGACACGAGAAGTCCCATGTCACGCACGCTGTGCTCGGTACCGTTGACCGTGCGGGCGATGGCCAGGATCTCGTCGATCTGGACGTAGCGCACTTTGGTCACTTCAGGTAGTCCAAAATCTCCGCATCGCTGTCCATGAGTTCCGCGAGAACGTCCTCGACCTTCAGCTCAGCCCGCTCCTGAGCGTCGCGAATGGCCTCGATGGCGAGTTCCTGCTTGCTGCGGCCCTCCCGACGAGCACGTTCGGTGAGCTTCGCGTCAAGGTCGTCGGGGAGTCGGAGTGTCATTGCCATGCAGCCATGATACCGAACTGGTATCAAGGCGGCCGGGATGGCAACTCGCACCGCCGCTGGGGAGGCGAAGCGGGACGCCCCGTGTCAGGCGCCCTTCCCCGCAGGCTCCAGAATCGCCACGCACTCCACGTGGTGCGTCATCGGGAACAGGTCGAACGCCCGCAGTGTCCGCACCCGGTAGCCGCCCTCGCGGAAGTACGCCAGGTCGCGCGCCAGGGCCGCCGGGTCGCAGGCGACGTAGGCGATGCGGCGGGCGCCGAGGCCTGCGAGGTGGGAGACCGTCTTGCGGCCCGCGCCGACCCGCGGCGGGTCGAGGACGATCAGGTCGACCTCGGTGATGCCGGTGCGCGGCAGGACCGACTCGACCTTGCCCTGCTCGATGCGGACGCGGGGGAAGTCCGCGAGGTTGTGCCGGGCGTCCTCCACCGCGCGCTTGCCGGACTCGATGCCGAGCACCGCGCCCTGGTCGCCGATCCGGTCGGCCAGCGCGCCCGCGAAGAGGCCGACGCCGCAGTACAGGTCCAGGGCCATGTCGCCCTTGCGCGGCAGCAGGCCCTGCATGACGGCCTTCACCAGGGTGTCCGCCGCCTTGGGGTGGACCTGCCAGAAGCCGCCGCCGCCCACCCGGTAGGTGCGGTCGTCGGCGCGCTCGCGGACGAAGGGGCGGCCGTGCACGCGGTGGACGCCGCCGGTGCGCTCGTCGACGCGGAGCACCGACACCGGCCGGTCCAGTTCCACCAGCGGCAGCCGGGCGCCCGGCTTCGGCGTGAGGACGACCTGCCGGTCCTGCGAGCCCGCCGCGGCGATCGCCTCGACGGAGTCCATCCCGGTCCAGTCGCGCTTCTCGATGCCCAGCTCGCTGACGCCCTCCGCGGCGATCAGGCAGCGCTCGATCGGCTCCACCTCGTGCGAGCGGTGGCGGCGCAGACCCGCCCGGCCGGCCGGGTCGACCGCGTAGGTCACGCGCGTGCGCCACTGCGGGACCTCCCCCGCCGGCACCTTGTCGCCCTCGGCCGGCACCACGGTGCCGTCCCAGCCGGCCTCCTCGGGGGTGAGGCCCGCGAGCCGCCGCAGCTGCTCGGCGATCACCTCGCCCTTGAGCCGGCGCTGCGCCCCCGGCTTGGCGTGCTGCCAGTCGCAGCCGCCGCAGCGGCCGGGACCGGCGTACGGGCAGGGCGCGTCGATGCGGTCCTTGGACGCCTCGAGCACCCGCACCGCGTCCGCGCGCAGGAAGCGCGCCCCCTCCTCGCCCTCGGTGACCCGGGCCACGACCCGCTCGCCGGGCAGCGTGTGCCGGACGAACAGCACCTGGCCCTCCGCGGTGCGGGCGATGCAGTGGCCGCCGTGGGCGACGGGACCGATCTCGACCTCGTACTCCTCCCCCACCAGGGACTTCCTCGGTTCTGCCTGCATGGCGGGGTGACTCCAGATCGATGACGGGGGAACGGGCGGACAACAGCCCACCAGTCTACGTGCTCGCCGCGCGCCTCAGCTCCGCGTGCCGCTCTCCCGCTGCGGGTGGGAGCCGGCCTGGGCCGGGCCGCGCCGCACCGAGCCGGGCGCGTTCCACTCCTGCCGCCTGCGGGCGCGCAGCTTCGCCGCCTCGGACGAGGCCAGCTGGTAGGGCACCGAGGTCACCATCACGCCCGGCGTGAACAGCAGCCGGCCCTTCAGGCGCAGCGCGCTCTGGTTGTGCAGCAGGTGCTCGTACCAGTGGCCGACCACGTACTCGGGGATGATCACGGAGACGGCGTCGCGCGGGGACTCCCGGCGCAGGCTCTTGACGTACTCGATGACCGGCCGCGTGACCTCGCGGTAGGGCGAGTCCAGCACCTTCAGCGGTACGTCGATGCCACGCCGTTCCCACTCCTCGCGCAGCGCCTTCGTCTCCGCCGGGTCGACGTTGACGGTCAGCGCCTCCAGGGTGTCGGAGCGCATCAGCTTGGCGTAGGCCAGGGCGCGCAGGGTGGGACGGTGGATCTTGGAGATGAGGACGACGGAGTGGACGCGGGAGGGCCGCACCATGTCGTCGCTCGGGCCCTCGGGGGCCGCGATCTCCTCGGCGACGCGGTCGTAGTGCTTGCGGATCGCCGTCATCGTGGCGAAGAAGATGCACATGCCGAGCAGTGCGACCCAGGCACCGTGCGTGAACTTCGTGACGAGGACGACGACCAGCACCAGGCCGGTGAAGAAGGCGCCGAAGGTGTTGATGGCACGCGAGCGCACCATGTGGCTGCGCCTGGCCGGGTCCCGCTCGGTGGCCAGGTGGCGGTTCCAGTGCCGGACCATGCCCGTCTGGCTGAGCGTGAAGGACACGAACACGCCGACGATGTACAGCTGGATCAGCCGGGTCGAGTCGGCGCCGTAGAGGACGACCAGCAGCATCGCCGCGCCCGCGAGGAGCACGATGCCGTTGGAGAAGGCCAGGCGGTCGCCGCGGGTGTGCAGCTGCCGGGGCAGGTAGCGGTCCTGGGCGAGGATCGAGCCGAGCAGCGGGAAGCCGTTGTAGGCGGTGTTGGCGGCGAGGAAGAGGACGAGCGCGGTGGCCGCGGCCAGCACGACGAACAGGAAGCTGCCGTTGCCGAAGACGGCCTCGGCGACCTGCGAGATCACCGGGTCCTGGACGAAGCCGGAGCCGACCGGGACGCCGCCGCGCAGCAGGTCCGCGGCCGGGTTCTCGGCCATGCGGACGTTCGTGGCCCTGGCGAGGCCGATGATGCCGCAGAACATGGTCACGGCGAGCAAGCCCATCATGGCCAGCGTGGTCGCCGCGTTCTTCGACTTGGGCTTGCGGAAGGCGGGGACGCCGTTGGAGATCGCCTCGACGCCGGTGAGCGCGGCACAGCCGGAGGAGAAGGCCCGCAGCAGCAGGAAGACGAGGGCGAACCCGGCTAGTCCCTGGTGTTCGGCCTTGATGTGGAAGTCGGCCGTGGGTGCCCGCATCGTGTCGCCGAGGACCAGCCCGCGGAACGCCCCCCACAGGATCATGATGAAGACGCCCGCCACGAAGACGTACGTGGGGATCGCGAAGAGGGTGCCCGACTCCTTCACTCCGCGCAGGTTCATCAGCGTGAGGAGGACGATCACGGCGACGGCGCAGAACACCTTGTGCTCGACGACGAACGGGATCGCGGAGCCGAGGTTCTCGATGCCGGAGGAGATGGAGACGGCGACGGTGAGGACGTAGTCGACGAGCAGGGCGCTCGCGACCGTCAGACCGGCCTTGGGCCCGAGATTGGTCGTCGCCACCTCGTAGTCGCCGCCGCCGCTCGGGTAGGCGCGCACGTTCTGCCGGTAGGAGGCGACGACGGTGAACATCAGCACGACGACCGCGACGGCGATCCACGGGCTGAAGTGGTACGCCGACACGCCCGCGACGGACAGCACCAGCAGTACCTCTCCGGGGGCGTAGGCCACGGAGGACAGCGGGTCGGAGGCGAAGACGGGGAGGGCGACGCGCTTCGGCAGGAGCGTTTCACCCAGCCGATCACTGCGCAGTGCGCGCCCGATCAGGAGGCGTTTGGGCACGTCGGTCAGTTTGGACACAAGAAAGGATCGTAGGCCTTCGAACAGAGGGTCGCCCACCCGCCACCCGAGATCTGCCTCACGGGTGAAATCCGGGCCGGTCGGCGCTACGGATCCCGCAGGTGGCGGACGCGCCGTGGCTGGATGGCCGCACCCCGCACCACGTCGGCCCCGGAGGTTGCCATGCCCACGACCGCAGAACTGATCGGCGCCGCCGCCGGGCTGCTCGGCCTCGGATTCCTGACCCTGTTCAGCGTGCGCAGCATCAGTCGGCGCGGGGCCTCCGGCGCCGACTGAGACGGTGGTGGGGACCGCCGCGGCGGGTCCTGGACCGGCCGCCGGGGTACGAGGGTGCCCACCCCGTACCGCGCATGTGTAGCTTGTCCCTCTGTCTGAGACCCTGATGTGGCCGAGCAGTAGCTGTTGACACCGGAAGGACGGTCGTGCACATCGTCATCATGGGCTGCGGGAGAGTGGGTTCCGCTCTGGCCCAGACCCTGGAGCAACAGGGGCACACGGTCGCCGTGATCGACCGCGACCCCACCGCCTTCCGCCGACTGGGTCCCGGGTTCGGCGGCCGCCGGGTCACCGGGATCGGCTTCGACCAGGACACCCTGCGCGAGGCGGGCATCGAGGAGGCCGGCGCCTTCGCGGCCGTCTCCAGCGGTGACAACTCCAACATCATCTCCGCGCGCGTGGCCCGGGAGATGTTCGGCGTGGAGAACGTCGCGGCCCGTATCTACGACCCCCGCCGCGCCGAGGTCTACCAGCGTCTCGGCATCCCGACCGTGGCCACGGTCCGCTGGACGGCCGACCAGATGCTGCGCCGTCTGCTTCCCTCGGGCGCCGAGCCGCTGTGGCGCGACCCCACCGGCGGCGTCCAGCTCGCGGAGGTGCACGCCTCCCCGAAGTGGGTCGGCCACAAGATCAGCAGGCTGCAGGAGGAGACGGGCGTCCGGGTGGCGTTCGTGACCCGCCTCGGCGAGGCCGTCCTGCCCACCTCGCAGACGGTGCTGCAGGAGGGGGACCTCGTGCACGTGATGATGCGGACGGACGACGTGGAGAAGGTCGAGGCGGCGTTCGCCGAGGGCCCCGAAGAGGAGAGCGGTCACTGATGAGGGTCGCCATTGCCGGTGCCGGCGCGGTCGGTCGCTCGATCGCGGGCGAGCTGCTGGAGAACGGCCACGAGGTCCTTCTCATCGACAAGGCGCCGACCGCGATCTCGGTCGAGCGCGTCCCGCAGGCCGAGTGGCTGCTGGCCGACGCCTGCGAGATCACGTCCCTGGACGAGGCGGCGCTCCAGCGCTGCAACGTGGTGATCGCCGCCACGGGCGACGACAAGGTCAACCTGGTGGTCTCGCTGCTGGCGAAGACCGAGTACGGAGTGCCGCGGGTGGTGGCCCGCGTCAACAACCCGAAGAACGAGTGGCTGTTCAACGAGGCCTGGGGCGTGGACGTGGCCGTGTCGACCCCGCGCCTGATGTCGGCGCTGGTCGAGGAGGCGGTGAGCGTGGGCGACCTGGTCCGCCTGCTCCGCTTCAGCCACGGCGACGCCAACCTCGTCGAGCTGACGCTGCCGCCCGAGTCGGCGCTGGCCGGCACGCAGGTCGGCGACGTCGAGTGGCCGCAGGACACCTCCCTGGTGACCATCATCCGCGGCGCGCGGGTGCTCACCCCGTCCCAGGAGGACTCCCTGGAGGCGGGCGACGAGCTGCTGTTCGTGGCCGCCCAGGCCCGCGAGGAGCAGCTGGAGGAGCTGCTGTCGGTGCGGCGGGCGGACGAGGCGGGCTGACCCGCCGGGCGGACGACGAAAGGGGTGCCCCGTCCTGACGGGGCACCCCTTTTCCGTACCGCGTCGGGGCCTCCTGCGCGAAGAGGCCCGGGAGGGCGAGGGCGGGGCCGTCCGCCCTGGAGGAGGCCGGTCGCTCAGGGCTCGCGCCGGTGGCGGCCCGGCGCCGCCCCCTGCGCCCCGCCGGCGGCCGCCCGCTCCTGCTCCGCCTTCTCCTCCGCCTCCATCTCCGCGAACACGTCGATGGGCGCGGGCGCCTTCGCCAGGAACAGCCAGGTCAGCCAGACGGCCAGCAGGAACGGCGGGATCTTCAGGGCGATCAGGACCCAGCCGAGCTGGGTGGTGTCCGCCCACCAGTACAGCGGGAAGAGGATGGCGCACTTGGCGAGCAGGATCAGGCCCCAGGCCCAGCTGGCCTTCGCGTAGGCCTTCTTGCGGCCCGGGTTGCGGGTGCGCCAGGAGAGGTTCTCCTTGAAGACCGGTCCGAGGATCAGGCCGATCAGCGGGACCCCGGCCAGCGTGCTGACGATGTACGCCAGCGCAAGGCCCAGGGTGTAGAGCATGCCGGGCAGGTAGAAGTCCTTGGCGTTGCCGGTCATCATCGCGAAGACCACGCCGAAGGCCACGCCGAAGACGCCGCTGAACGCGTGCTTGACGGTGTCCCTCATCGCCAGCCGGACCACGACCAGGACCAGCGACACGCCCAGCGCCGCGAGCGCCGACCAGTGCAGGTTCTTGTTGATCGTGAAGATGGTGACGAACAGCAGGCCGGGGAGCACCGTCTCGACCATGCCCCGCACCCCGCCGAACGCCTCGAACAGCGCGGCCTCCGTCACCGCCCGGGCGTCGTCCGCGGATGTCTCTTCGGTCGGCTTGTCGAGGGACGTCACCGGCTACTCCCGTCCGAGGGGTCGCAGTTCGTACTTCGGGTTGAACAGCACCCGGCGGCCCCGGCTCATCGAGATCCGGCCCGATGCGATCAGCTTGCGCCCCGGTTCTATCCCGACGATGGAGCGCCTGCCGAGCCACACCACGTCCAGGGCGGCGGTGCCGTCGAACAGTTCGGCCTCCAGGGCCGGGACTCCGGCGCGCGGACGCAGGGTGACCGTGCGCAAGGTACCAGTAACGGTGACGATCTGCCGGTCGTGGCAGTCGCCGATGCGCGTACAGCCCGTGGTCTCGGCGTCCTCCCGCAGCTCCTCCGACTCCAGGTCCTCCTGGGACGTGGAGAGCCGGTCGAGCATGCGCCGGAACCGGCCCACCGGCTTCTCGGAACGAGGGACAGCACTCATATCTGAAGCGTACCGGGACGCCCCCGGGGTGACGCACCCGCGGCCGGGCCCGCCGGTGCGGCCCGGGTCAGCGCTCGACGATCTCACCGTCGCTCAGCTCCAGCACCCGGTCGGCCAGATCGAGCAGGGTGCTGTCGTGCGTGGCGACCAGCGCGGTGACGTTCTCGCTGCGTACGACGGCGCGCAGCAGCTGCATCACCTCGTGCCCGGTCTCCGCGTCGAGCTGCCCCGTCGGCTCGTCGGCGATCAGCAGGGCGGGCTCGTTGGCGAGGGCGCGGGCGATCGCGACCCGCTGCTGCTGGCCGCCGGACAGCTCGCCCGGGCGCTGCGCGGCGTGGCCGGCGAGCCCGACGAGCCCGAGCAGCAGTCCGACGCGTTCCTCCCGCTCGCGCGGCGGGATCCGGCGCAGCCGCATCGGCACGCCGACGTTCTCGGCGGCCGTGAGGATGGGGATGAGCCCGAAGGACTGGAAGACGAAGCCGATGCGGTCCCGGCGCAGCGCGAGCAGCCCGTCCTCGCCGAGGCGCGACAGGTCGGACCCGTCGACCTCGACGCGTCCGCGGTCCGGCTCGTCGAGCCCGCCGACGATGTTCAGCAGGGTGGTCTTGCCGGATCCGGAGCGCCCCTTGAGGGCGACGAGCTCGCCGCGCGGGACCTCGAACGAGACCCCGCGCAGGGCGTGCACGGCGGCCGCTCCGTGCCCGTGGGACTTGTGGACGTCCTCGACCCGCACCATGGTCCCGGTGGCGACCTGGCTCATGTTCCCTCCCCGGTGGTCCCCCGTGGACCGGGCGCCAGTATCACCAGGGCGCCCGGTCCGTTCAACGGTCCAGTCTTCCACCGCGTGGATCCGCACGGCGGGCGGGACCGCCGGCCGGCGGCTCAGGCGGGATCGTCCCCGTGCGTGCGGGTCTCCCAGGCGGCGAACAGGTTGTTGCTGCCGGCGGGGCGGTTCTGCTCGGTCAGCGCCTGGGTGTTGGTCATGGCGACGCCCAGCCGGTTGTGCAGGGCGTTGTAGCCGACCTCGGTGACCGGGCCGAGCCCGCGGTTGACGGAGCCGCCGCACAGCCGGCTGGGGACGGCGGCGCCCAGCTCGTACCCGGCCTGGAACCCGAGCGCCTGCCGCAGCCGCTCGCCGACGTCGGTGCCGTACAGGTCCTGGCCCTGGATGCGGCTGGTCTCGGCGATGTGGGAGATGGCGGAGATGCCGTATCCGGTGTGCGTGACGTCGCGGCAGGTGTCCTGGGTGAGGCCGGTGACGAAGGTGGACTGACCCTGCCAGTGGGCGACGATGGGGGGGGTCGCGCGCGGCCGTGGGGCGGGACGCCGTTCACCTGCCGGGCCCGGACGTGACGAAGGGCCGCATCCCCGCGGGGTGCGGCCCTTGCGTGTGCCGGTCAGCGGACCTCGGTGATCTCCGGTCCGCGCTGCAGCTGACCCATGCCGCCCGCGAAGCGGGACTGGCCCTCGTCCTGCTGGACGCCCTCCGGCACCATCTGGGCGTCGTTCGGCAGCTTCAGGACGATCGGGTCGCGGGGCGCCATCGGCCCCTCGCCGCGGACCACGACGGTGTCCCGGAAGATCTGCTCGAGCAGTCCGGCCGCCTGCGGCTGCACCGCGCCCTGCCCGGAGATCACCCCGCGCAGGAACCAGCGCGGGCCGTCCACGCCGACGAACCGGACGACCTGGAAGCCGCCGGTGCCGTCCGGCAGCTGAACGGGCACCTGGGCCCGCAGCTCCCAGCCCAGCGGGCCCTCCACCTCGTCGACGATGCCGCCCTGCTGGGTGATCCCGGAGGCGATCTCCTCGCGGACCTCGCCCCAGATGCCCTCGCGCTTGGGCGCGGCGAAGGCCTGCAGCTGGATGGCGCTGTCGCGCAGCACGACCGTCGCCGCCACGATCGCGTCACCGGCGACCTCCACCCGCAGCTCCATGCCGTCGACGCCCGGCACGAACAGACCGCCCAGGTCCACGCGGCCCTCGGCCGGGTCGCGCACCTCGGAGCTGTCCCAGGGCCCGTCGGGCCGCGGCTCGGGCTCGAGCCTCACGCGCTCGCGCTCGCCCTCGTCGTCCGCCTCGGTGTCGACACTGTCGACGACCTGCTCGGCCTCGCCGGCCGCGCCCTCGGCGGCACCCTTCTTCTTGCGACGTCCGAACACGTCACTGTCCTTCCCGGTCGGATACGACCGAAGCGTATCGATACCCACCCGCCTCGCCGCCCACGGCGGCCTGACCGCTGGTGCCGCCCTTGCCGTCCACCGCGGCGTGGCCGCCGGTGGACCCGAAGCCGCCCTCGGCCCGCGCGGAGCCGGGAAGCTCCGCGACCTCCTGGAAGCGGACCCTCTCGACCTGCTGGACGACCAGTTGGGCGATCCGGTCGAAGCGCTCGAACCGCACGGACTCGCGCGGGTCGAGATTCACCACGATCACCTTGATCTCCCCACGGTACCCGGCATCAACCGTCCCCGGGGCATTCACGAGGGCGACACCGCACCGCGCGGCAAGCCCGGAGCGGGGATGCACGAAGGCCGCGTACCCCTCCGGCAGCGCCACCGACACCCCCGTGGGCAGTACGGCCCGTTCACCGGGTCCCAGTTCGCAGGCCCGCGTGGTGCGCAGGTCCGCCCCCGCGTCGCCGGGATGGGCATACGTCGGAAGCGGCACCTCCGGATCGACGCGCCGGATCAGCACGTCCACCGGGTCGCGGCTCACGGGTTCACCTCGAAGGCGCGGGCCCGCCGGACCTGGTCCGGGTCGCTCATCGCGGCCTGGATCTCCTCCTCGCGGCCGTGGTCGACGAAGTGGTCGACCTTGACCTCGATGAACAGGGCCTCGGCGCGGACCGCGACGGGCCCGTCCGGACCGCCGACGCGGCCGGTGGCCCGCGAGTAGATCTTCCGCCCGGCCACCGCGGTGACCTCGGCCTCCAGGTACAGCGTCGTACCGACCGGGACCGGCCGCACGAAGTCGGTCTCCAGCCGTCCGGTCACGGCGATCGTCCGCAGCAGCCAGTTCAGCGAGCCGAGGGTCTCGTCCAGGGCGGTCGCGAGCACTCCCCCGTGCGCGAGGCCGGGCGCTCCCTGGTGGGCGGGCTGCACGGTGAACTCGGCGGTGATGCCGACGCCGTCGCCGGCCCGGGCCTGCAGGTGCAGTCCGTGCGGCTGCTCTCCGCCGCAGCCGAAACACCGGTCGTAGTGCGCGCCGAGGAGTTCGCCGGGAGCGGGGGCGTCGGGATGCCGCACGGGCCGCGCGGCGTCGGCGGGGGGCTGAAGAGCCGGGGAGGTACCACTCACAGCCGCAGACCTTACCCGTCCGGCGCTCCCGGGCCGCCGCCCCGCCCGGCGCCGGCGGCCCTGACCGGGGTGGCCCGCCCCCACCGTGCCAAGCTTGGCTCCATGCAGCTCTCCGCCCCTCCGTACGAAGAACGCCTCACCGCGCCCCGCTCCTGGTGGGTGATCAGCTTCCTGACCGGCGTCGCCTGCGCCCTCATCGTGCTGCCCTTCGGCACCCTGCCGATGCTCGGCGGCCTGGTCGGCGGCACCGCGGTCGCGGCCGTCGCCGCGAGTTCGTACGGTTCGGTCCGTATCCGGGTCGTCGGCGGCTCCCTGATCGCGGGCGAGGCGAAGATCCCGGTCACCGCGCTCGGCGAGGCGGAGGTGCTGGACGCGGAGGAGGCCCGCGCCTGGCGCACCTACAAGGCGGACACCCGCGCCTTCCTCCTGCTGCGCGCGTACATCCCCCGGGCGCTGCGCGTGCAGGTCACCGACCCGGACGATCCCACGCCCTATCTGTACCTGTCGACGCGGAACCCCGAGGGCCTGGCGGAAGCCCTGGAGAAGGCACGCGCGGCCGCCGTGTGAACGGCTGACCGGGCGCGCGTCCCGGCTGGGGTACGGGACCCGAGGCTGCTCATGGCTCGGGCTGCGGCTGCGGCCCCGTTCCGGGCTTCGGCTGCCGTCCGGACTCCGGCGCCGGTCACGGCTCGGGCTCCGCTCCGAGCGGCTGCGCCCCACGGGCTCCGGGGCGCGCGGGACCGGCCGCGGTCTGGGGCGGGGCGGGCGAGATCCGCTGCGGTCGGGAGCAGGGCGGGCCGGACCGGCTGTGGTCGCCCGCTCAGGAGCGGGACGTGCGGGACCGGCTGCGGTCAGGAGCGGGGCGGGTCGGCCGCCGACCAGAAGCGGGGCAGGTGCGGTCGGCCGCCGGTCAGAGGCGGGGCCGGTGCGGTCGGCCGCCGGTCAGAGGCGGGGCCGGTGGGGCGGGCGAGGTCCGGCCGCCGGTCAGGTGCCGGGCGCAGGGGTGTCACCCAGGTCCAGCGCGTCCGCCGGCCGCTCCAGGGGCGAGAGCTCGGGCAGCGCCTCCCAGGGCACCCGCACCTTGCGGAGATCGTCTCGGATGCGCGCCGCGAGTTTCCTGGTCTCCCGCCGGTTCATGATCGCGCCGACGGCCGCGCCCACCATGAACGGCAGCAGGTTCGGCACGTCGCGCACGGTCCGCTTCATGATCTGCCGGCGCAGCCGGCGTCTCATCCCGCCGCCCAGCGCCGTGCTGATCGTCGACGGCCTGAGCACGTCGATCCCGCGCTCCCCCGACCACGAGGACAGATACGCGGTGCTGCGGTCCTTCAGCTTTCCGGGGGGCCGCACCCCGTACACCTCGTGGAGTTCGGCGATCAGCTTCAGCTCGATCGCAGCGACCGAGATGATCTCGGCGGCCAGTTCGGCGGGCATCGCGGGCGGCACGGGCAGCATCGCCGCCGCCCCGACCCCGGCACCGACCGTCGACGTCGCCTTCGACGCGCCCGCCACCAGCTTGTCCGCGAGCTGCTCGGGGCCCAGGCCCGGGAACTGCCGGCGGAGCGTCGCCAGGTCGCGCACGGGCACGCGGGGGGCGATCTCGATGATGCGCTCGGTGACGTACGTCAGTCCCGCACGGCCGCGGGCGCCCCTGCGGGCCGCCTCCCGGACCCTGTCGCGGATCTCCGCGGACCTGCCCGTCCGGTGGGCGGGCGCGGGATCCGGTGGGGGTGCCGCACCCTCACCGCGCCCGGACACGGATGCGAGCGAGGCCGGTCCTGCCGTACCGGACGTGCCGGATGGACGGGACCGGCCTCGCTCGTCGTCACGCGCGCCGTGGGAGCCGTCGGACGGCTCCGGGTCCGCCTTCCCGCGGGAAGAGCGGCGCTTCCAGGGAGGGGTCGAGCCGGTCACGGCCGACCCTCCCTCAGTCGCAGTCGCGGCAGATCGGCTGGCCGTTCTTCTCCCTGGCCAGCTGGCTGCGGTGGTGCACCAGGAAGCAGCTCATGCATGTGAACTCGTCCTGCTGCTTGGGCAGTACCCGGACGGCCAGCTCCTCGTTGGAGAGGTCGGCGCCGGGAAGCTCCAGGCCTTCGGCGGCCTCGAACTCGTCGACGTCCACGGCGGAGGTCGACTTGTCGTTCCGCCGGGCCTTCAGCTCTTCAAGGCTGTCCGAGTCGACGTCGTCGTCGGTCTTGCGTGGGGTGTCGTAGTCGGTTGCCATGTCGCTCTCCCCCTCTGGGTGTCTGCGGTGTCTCCAGCGCACGTAACGCGTGAGAGGCCGGACTTGTGCCCGACCCGAGGCGGAGATTTTGCCTCACATCAAGGTCTGTTACTCAATCGACACCCAACCGGACCCCTCAAGAGTGATCGGCTTGGATGGCGATGGGGACCGTACACGGTCCGGATGCCGTACTTCAAAGCGGCCCCACCGTGTACTTCCCGTGATGGGTACCCCTGAAAACCAGGAGTTTCCCGGCTTTCCGACCCCTCACATGATCACTGAGAGTGGATGGCCGGAAAACCGCTCATGTGATCGATCACACAGGGCGGAGCGTGTCGCGCGCCCGGAAAATTCCGCGCAGGGCGGAAACCGCCGGGTGTCGCGGCTGGACCTCAGAGGGGCAGGGTGACCCGCATCACCAGGCCGCCGCCCTCGCGCGGCAGCGCCGAGATGTGGCCTCCGTGCGCCCGCGCGACGGAGCGGGCGATGGACAGGCCGAGGCCCACTCCCTTGTCGCTGCCCGTGCGCTCGGTCCGCAGCCGGCGGAAGGGCTCGAAGAGGTTGTCGATCTCGTACGCCGGCACGATCGGCCCGGTGTTCGTGACGGTCAGCACCGCCTGGCCGTGCTGGACCTGGGTGGCGACCTCGACCCAGCCGCCGCCCTCCTCGCCGCCCATGTTGTACCGCACGGCGTTCTGCACCAGGTTCAGCGCGATCCGCTCCAGCAGCACGCCGTTGCCCTGGACGACCGCGGGTTTGCACTCGCCGCGGATCTCGACGCCCTTGGCCTCGGCCTCGGCGTGCACCTGGTCGATCGCCTGCGTGGCGACCTCGGCGAGGTCCACCGGCTTGCGCTCGACGATCTGGTTCTCGCTGCGGGCCAGCAGCAGCAGCCCCTCCACGAGCTGCTCGCTGCGCTCGTTGGTGGCCAGCAGCGTCTTGCCGAGCTGCTGCAGCTCCACGGGCGCGTGCGGATCGGACAGGTGCACCTCGAGGAGCGTGCGGTTGATCGCGAGCGGCGTGCGCAGCTCGTGCGAGGCGTTGCCGACGAAGCGCTGCTGCGCCGTGAAGGCCCGCTGCAGCCGCTCCAGCATCTCGTCGAAGGTGTCCGCCAGCTCCTTGAGCTCGTCGTCCGGGCCGTCCAGCTCGATCCGGCGGGACAGGTCCGAGCCGGCCACGGCGCGGGCGGTGCGGGTGATGCGGCCGAGCGGGGACAGCACCCGCCCGGCCATGGCGTAGCCGAAGGCGAACGCGATCACGGCGAGGCCCAGCAGGGCCAGCAGCGAGCGGCTGAGCAGGCTGTCCAGAGCGTGCTGGCGCTGCTCGTTCACGCACTGGTTCATCGCGTGGTTCAGCTCGGTCGCGGTCGTCTCGGCCGGGAAGTTGCAGGTGTCGCTGGTGACCCGACCGGAGATGATCTTGAAGGGCAGCTCGCTGCCCACGTTGAGCGCGTTCGCGGCGAGCAGGTAGATGATCGACAGCAGCAGGATGCCGGCGATCAGGAACATGCCGCCGTACAGCAGCGTCAGCCGTATCCGGATGGTCGGGCGCAGCCACGGGAAGGGCGGCTCCGGCCTTCTGGGGTCCCAGGTGGGCTTCGGGGGCGCCTGGACGGGCGCGGGTGTGGCGGCCACGGCGGATCAGATCCGGTAGCCGGAGCCGGGCACGGTGACGATGACGGGGGGCTCACCGAGCTTGCGGCGCAGGGTCATCACGGTGACGCGCACGACGTTGGTGAACGGGTCGGTGTTCTCGTCCCAGGCCTTCTCCAGGAGCTGCTCGGCCGAGACGACGGCACCCTCGCTGCGCATCAGTACCTCCAGGACGGCGAACTCCTTCGGCGCAAGCTGGACCTCCCGGCCGTCGCGGAAGACCTCGCGGCGGTTGGGGTCGAGCTTGATGCCGGCCCGCTCCAGGACGGGCGGCAGGGGCACGCTGGTGCGCCGGCCGAGGGCGCGCACGCGGGCGATCAGCTCGCTGAACGCGAACGGCTTCGGCAGGTAGTCGTCGGCGCCGATCTCCAGGCCCTCGACACGGTCGCTGACGTCGCCCGAGGCGGTGAGCATCAGCACGCGGGTGGGCATGCCCAGCTCGACGATCTTGCGGCAGACGTCGTCGCCGTGCACGAGCGGGAGGTCGCGGTCGAGGACGACCACGTCGTAGTCGTTGACGCCGATGCGCTCCAGGGCGGCCGCACCGTCGTACACGACGTCGACGGCCATGGCCTCCCGGCGCAGTCCGGTGGCCACCGCATCGGCGAGCAGCTGCTCGTCCTCGACGACGAGTACGCGCACGTCGCTTGTCCTTCCTCTGTCCACCCGCGTAGCGCCGCTCGGGCGCGCGCGGGCAGGGGTCTTCCTGGGTGTGTGCCTCCATCCTGCCCTTTTCGGCCATAAGTCGGCTGTAAGCCGGGGAGGCGGCCGCCGCGGGACGGGTGCGACGCGGGGGAAGCGCCGGGAAATGCCGAATTTTCTCGGGCGGCCGAGGTTTCCCCGGCATGCGGCGTGGGGAGGACGGCTTTACACCCCGCGATCACGCTCTGCATGTGCCGTACCACCATGCGGCACGCCGCGTTCCGCTTTGCCGCAGAGTGGGCGTGGGTGTCCGGCACCGCCGCCGCCCGGCCTGGGCAGCGCTGGGCACCCATGGGAGACGTGATCGCCCCTTCCGCAGGCACACCCCCGTGCCACCGACCCACCCGACCCAGGACGAGGGGGCGCAGCATGGACGCATTCACCGCAGGACTTCTGCAGCGCATAAAGGCGACCGAGTCCGATCTCACCCGGGCACGTGACGAGGGCGACGACTTCCTCGTCGACGTGGAGCTGGCGGAGCTCGACGACCTGCGCCGCCTCGCCGCCGAACACGGTGTCGAAGTCGGCGTGTTCGGCGTCTGATCCACCAGCGCACAGCGGCGGGACCCCGGCGAATCCAGCGCCGGGGTCCCGCCGTGTGTGCGCCCGGGCACGAGCCCGGCGTCAGCCGGACGTGTGCCCGTCGGACGTCCGGCGCCCCACCCGCCCCCGTCGCGCATCGCGCGGGTGGCCGTCCCGCGCCCCACCCGCCCCCGTCGCGCATCGCGCGGGTGTCAGTCGTGCCAGGCGCCCAGGTCCTCCAGGAGGGCCTGGAGCGGTTCGAAGACGCCCGGGGTACCCGCGACCGTCAGGTCGCGCGACGGACGCTCCCCCGGGCGCCCGCCGGTCAGGACGCCCGCCTCCCGCGCGATCAGGTCGCCCGCCGCGTAGTCCCAGGGGTGCAGGCCGCGCTCGTAGTAGCCGTCCAGCCGGCCCGCCGCCACGTCGCACAGGTCGACCGCGGCCGAACCGCTGCGCCTGATGTCGCGCACCCGCGGGATCAGCCGCCGGGCCACCTCCGCCTGGTGCGCGCGCACCTCGGCCACGTAGTTGAACCCGGTCGAGACCAGGGCCTGGTCCAGCGGCGGGGCCGGACGGCAGGCCAGCTTGCGCTCGCCCGCCCAGGCGCCGGTGGCCCACGCCCCGCGGCCGCGCACCGCGTGGAACGTCTCCGAGCGCATCGGCACGGCCACCACGCCGACGACGGTCTCGCCGTCCTGCTCGGCCGCGACGGACACGGCCCAGGTCGGCAGGCCGTACAGGTAGTTCACCGTGCCGTCGAGCGGGTCGACCACCCAGCGGATCCCGCTGGTGCCCTCCGTGGCGGCGCCCTCCTCGCCGAGCAGGCCGTCGTCGGGACGGCGGCTCGCGATCAGATCGGTGATCAGCTTCTCGGCCGCGATGTCCATCTCGGTGACGACGTCGATCGGGCTGGACTTGGTGGCGGCCACCGCGAGGTCGGCCGGGCGGCCGGTGCGCAGCAGGTCCCCGGCGCGGCGGGCCGCCTCCCGGGCGAGTTCGAGCAGTTCGGCGGTCAGGGCGTCGATCACGGGGCTCCTCACGCGTAGGGGCTGTCGGCCCCGGCGGCGGCCGGGCGGGGGGTGCGTGCCGGGCAGCAGCCCACCGGGCAGACGTCGTGGCTCGGGCCCAGGGCGCCCAGGGCACAGGGCGTGACCCGCTGCCCGCGCTCGGCGGCGGCGCGCTCCAGCACGAGGTCGCGGATGGCGGCGGCGAACCGCGGGTCGGCGCCGACGGTGGCCGAGCGGCGCACCGGCAGGCCCAGCTCCTCCGCCTTGGCGCCGGCCTCGGTGTCGAGGTCGTACAGGACCTCCATGTGGTCCGAGACGAAGCCGATGGGGGCCATCACGACGGCCGGCACCCCGGCCGCGTGCCGCTCCTGGAGGTGGTCGCAGATGTCGGGCTCCAGCCAGGGGATGTGCGGGGCGCCGGAGCGGGACTGGTACACCAGCTGCCAGGGGTGGTCGACGCCGGTGCGCTCGCGGACGGCGTCGGCGACGAGCCGTGCCACGTCCAGGTGCTGCCGTACGTAGGCGCCGCCGTCGCCGTGGCCCTCGACCGGGCCGGAGGTGTCCGCGGCCGAGAGCGGGATCGAGTGGGTGGTGAAGGCGATGTGCGCGCCGTCGCGGACGTCCTCGGGCAGGCCGGCCAGGGACTCGATCACCCCGTCGACCATGGGCTCGACGAAACCCGGGTGGTTGAAGTAGTGGCGCAGCTTGTCGACCTGCGGCAGGTCCAGGCCCTCGGCCTCCAGGGCGGCGAGCGCGTCGGCGAGGTTCTCGCGGTACTGCCGGCAGCCCGAGTAGGACGCGTAGGCGCTCGTGGCCAGGACCAGGATGCGGCGGCGGCCGTCGCGGACCATCTCGCGCAGCGTGTCCGTCAGGTACGGCGCCCAGTTGCGGTTGCCCCAGTAGACCGGCAGGTCCAGGCCGTGGCCGGCGAAGTCCTTGCGGAGGGCGTCCAGCAGGGCGCGGTTCTGGGCGTTGATCGGGCTGACCCCGCCGAACAGGAAGTAGTGCTGCCCGACCTCCTTCAGTCGTTCCTTGGGGATGCCGCGTCCGCGCGTCACGTTCTCCAGGAACGGGACCACGTCGTCGGGCCCCTCGGGGCCGCCGAACGAGAGCAGGAGCAGGGCGTCGTAGGGGCTGGCATCGAGCGCGTCTGGCATGTCTCGATCCTGCCACCCGGCACGGACAGCCGGGAAACGGCGGGGTGTCGGGCCCGCGGCCCCCCGCCTTTTTCACCGGTGCGCCGCAGGCCGTCCCGCCCGTAAGCTGTGTCAGCCATCTTCACGCCTTACGAGCCCTCTGCGTCCCGCGCGCGATCCGTCGTGCCCGCGGGACGGGACCCACCGGAGACCCCGTGCCCAGCCCCTACCGCGCCCTGTTCGCCGCCCCCGGCTCCCTGGCCTTCTCCGCCGCGGGGTTCCTCGGCCGGATGCCGCTGTCGATGATGGGCATCGGGGTGGTCACGATGATCTCCCGGCTCACCGGGCGCTACGGGCTGGCGGGCGCGCTGTCGGCCACCATCGCGCTGGCCGCCGCGGTGATCGGCCCGCAGATATCCCGGCTGGTGGACCGGCACGGGCAGAGCCGGGTGCTGCGGCCGGCGACGGCCGTCGCGCTCACCGCGGCGGCCGGGCTGCTGCTGGCCGTCCGCCTGGGGTGGCCGGACTGGACGCTGTTCGTCTGCGCCGCCGGCATCGGCTCCGTGCCGAGCCTGGGCGCGATGGTCCGGGCCCGCTGGGCGGCCGTCTACCACGGCACTCCCCAGCTGCACACCGCGCACTCGTTCGAGTCCGTGGTCGACGAGGCGTGCTTCATCATCGGGCCGATCATCTCGATCGGCCTGTCCACGGCCTGGTTCCCGGAGGCGGGGCCGCTGCTGGCCGCCTGCTTCCTCGCCGTGGGCGTCGGCTGGCTGACCACGCAGCGCGCCACCGAGCCCGCGCCGCACCCGCGCGAGCAGCACGGCGGCGGTTCCGCCCTGCGCTCGCGGGGCCTGCAGGTGCTGGTGACCACCTTCGCGGCGACCGGGGCGATCTTCGGGGCGGTCGACGTGGTCACCGTGGCCTTCGCCGACGAGCGGGGGCACCAGGGCGCCGCGAGCGTCGTGCTCGCCCTGTACGCGGCCGGATCCTGCCTGGCGGGGGTCGTGTTCGGGCTGCTGCGGCCGGTGGGCGCGCCCGCGCGCCGCTGGCTGCTGGGCGTGTGTGCGATGGCCGTGAGTATGATCCCCCTCCTACTGGTCGGAAGCCTGCCGTTTCTGGCCGTGGCGCTGTTCGTTGCGGGGCTGTCCGTCGCGCCCACGATGGTGACGACGATGTCCCTCATCGAAGAGCACGTACCACGCGCGTACCTGACCGAGGGCATGACCTGGGTGAGCACCGGGCTCGCGGTCGGCGTGGCGCTCGGCTCCTCCGTGGCCGGCTGGGTGATCGACGCCGCCGGCGCCCGGGCCGGGTACGGGGTTCCGGCGGTGTCCGGGGCCGTCGCGGTCGCGGTCGGTTTCCTCGGGTACCGCCGGCTCAGCAGGCCGGCCGCGGGTCGGGGAGGCTCCGTTGGGCAGCACGGCGAGCGCGAGGAACGGCACGTGGCGTAACTGGGGCGGCAACGTCGTCGCGCGGCCCGCGCGGGAGGTCAGGCCCGCCTCGGTCGACGAACTGCGCGCCGCCGTGCGCAGGGCCGCGGAGGACGGCCTGAGGGTAAAGCCGGTGGGGACGGGGCACTCCTTCACGTCGATCGCCGCGACGGACGGTGTGCTGATCCGCCCCGACCTGCTGACCGGGATACGCCGGATCGACCGCGCCGCCATGACGGTCACGGTCGAGGCCGGCACCCCGCTCAGGCGGCTCAACGTCGCCCTGGCGCGCGAGGGGCTGTCGCTGGCCAACATGGGCGACATCATGGAGCAGACGGTGTCCGGCGCGACCGGCACCGGCACGCACGGCACGGGCCGCGAGTCGGCGTCGATCGCCGCGCAGATCAAGGGCCTGGAGCTGGTGACGGCGGACGGCTCGGTGCTCACCTGCTCCGAGGAGGAGAACGGCGACGTCTTCGCGGCCGCCCGCATCGGACTGGGCGCGCTGGGCGTCGTCACGGCCATCACGTTCTCGGTGGAGCCGCTCTTCCTGCTCACGGCGCGCGAGGAGCCGATGCCCCTCGACCGGGTCCTCGCCGAGTTCGACCAACTGTGGGCGGAGAACGAGCACTTCGAGTTCTACTGGTTCCCGCACACCGGCAACACCAACACCAAGCGCAACAACCGCAGCTCCGGACCCGAGCGGCCGGTGGGGCGGCTGGCCGGCTGGTTCCAGGACGAGTTCCTCTCCAACGGCGTGTTCCAGGCGGCCAACTGGGCCGGCCGCGCGGTGCCCGCCGTCGTCCCGGCCATCGCCCACGTCTCCAGCCGCGCCCTGTCCGCCCGCACGTACACCGACATCCCCTACAAGGTGTTCACCTCCCCGCGCCGGGTGCGCTTCGTGGAGATGGAGTACGCGGTGCCGCGCGCCGCCCTGGCCGAGACGCTGCGCGAACTCAGGGCGCTGGTCGACCGGTCGGGCCTGCGGGTGAGCTTCCCGGTCGAGGTGCGCACCGCGCCGGCCGACGACATCACCCTGTCCACGGCCTCCGGCCGCGAGAGCGCCTACGTCGCCGTCCACATGTTCCGGGGCACCCCGTACCAGCGGTACTTCACCGCCGCCGAGCGCCTCTTCACCGCCCACGGGGGCCGGCCGCACTGGGGCAAGCTGCACACGCGGGACGCGGAGTACCTCGAAGGGGTGTATCCACGCTTCGGCGAGTTCACCGCGCTGCGCGACCGCCTCGACCCGGACCGGCGCTTCCAGAACGACTACCTGCGCCGGGTGCTGGGGGCGTAGCGGGCGTCCCGGAGGCGGGCATCCGGGACCTTTCCGGACCCCCGCGCCGTTTACGCCTTTTCATGAACGTACCTGGTCGGCCCGCCACTTCACCGGCCCACCCGGGCAACCGGCCCCCGTCCGGGCGAAACCGTCACTTCCGTTTCCTGGGGGTACGTGAAGTACGCCACCGTCACGGTCGATAAAAGCGGCCATGGGTGGCCAAGTCCCGCCCCTCGCGGGAACTTCGGCGGCGCGCCAATCCACGCAGGTGGCCCGAATGGAGTACTCTGGCGAGCCCTGGGTACGGTCTCCCACCAGGGCGTCCGGACCTCGCCGGACCCGCCGGGAGGGAGCTGGTTGCACAGGGTGACGCAGTTGGTCACTTAGCGTTGTGAACAGGTAACCGTGCCATAACGGCGGTCCGGGGCCCGCGCCCGACACGCCGGGCAACTCGGCAAGGTTGTGGCAGGCTGCACCCGGGCAGGCCACACTCGACTAGCGGAAGCAGCGACGCACGTGACGTCGGCAGGCACCACCCGGGAGGTCCCCATGCCCGAACTGCGTGTCGTGGCCGTCTCCAATGACGGCACACGGCTGGTGCTGAAGGCTGCGGACAGCACGGAGTACACGCTTCCGATCGACGAACGGCTCCGCGCCGCCGTGCGCGGCGACCGTCCCCGCCTCGGCCAGATCGAGATCGAGGTGGAGAGCCATCTCCGCCCCCGCGACATCCAGGCGCGCATACGAGCCGGCGCCACCGCGGAAGAAGTCGCCCAGCTCGCCGGCATCCCCGTCGACCGGGTGCGGCGCTTCGAGGGCCCGGTCCTGGCCGAGCGTGCCTTCATGGCCGAGCGGGCCCGCAAGACGCCCGTGCGCCGCCCCGGTGAGAACTCCGGCCCCCTGCTCGGCGAGGCCGTGCAGGAGCGGCTGCTGCTGCGCGGCGTCGACAAGGACACCGTCCAGTGGGACTCCTGGCGCCGCGACGACGGCACGTGGGAGGTCCTGCTGGTCTACCGCGTCGCGGCCGAACCGCACTCGGCGAGCTGGACGTACGACCCGCCCCGGCGGCTCGTGCAGGCCGTCGACGACGAGGCGCGCGCCCTGATCGGCGAGTCCGACGACCTCGGCACGCCGGAGCCCAGCTTCCCGTTCGTGCCGCGCATCGCCCGGCTGCCGCGCGAGCGGTCCTTCGACCGGGACCGGCCGGCCGTGCCCGCCCAGGCACCCGAGCCGGCCGAGGAGAGCACGGGCGAACGGGACTCGCTGACCAGCCTGCTCGAGGCGGTGCCCAGCTTCCGGGGCGACATGGTGGTGCCGGAGCGGGTGTCCGAGCCGGACGAGGAACCCGACGACGAGGCGGTCGCGGAGGAGCCCCCGGCGCCCGCGGCCTCCGCCGGTTCCGCCTACGCGGACGTCCTCATGCCGCGCTCCGTCGGCAGCCACCGCGACCGACTCATCGGGGCCACCGACCGCCAGGCCGAGGCGGACGGCGTCCGCCCGGGCCGCCGGGCGGCGGTCCCGAGCTGGGACGAGATCGTCTTCGGCACACGCCGCAAGAAGCAGGAGTAGCCCGGCCGCCGGGCCGTACGAGCGGAATGCACCCGGCCGCCGGGCCGTACGAGCAGCAGGGCCGCCCTCGTCGGGGGCGGCCCTCCGCGCGTGGGCGCGGGCCGGCCGCGCGGAGCCCGCACCGGGGACCGGCCGGCCAGTGCAGGCCGGGGCCCGCGGGCGAACGACACCGGGGCGAGCACCCGCGCGCACGGTCAGGGCCCACGGCAGCGGCACCCTGCGGGCCGCCGCACCTACGCACGCCGGCCTGCGCCGTCGGCAGCACGCCGGCCTACGCGATCCCCGTCGTCCGGTCGACCAGCGGCAGCAGGACGCATGCCACGGTGCGGGCCCGATCTCCGCGGGCCGACGGCCCGGGGCCCGGACCCTCGGAACCGGCCGGCTACGGCGGGCCGAGGCGGACCCACCGGCGCGGGCCGGAACGCTGAGGGCCGGCGGCGCGGAGCCCGCACCCGGGGAACCGGACGGCTACCGCGGGTCCAAGCGGACCCCACCGTCGCAGGCGGGAACACTGCGGGCCGGCCGCGCGGATCCTGCCGGCCACGGAAACGGCCGGCTACTGCGGGTCGGGGCCCGTCGCGATCGGGCGGGCCGGGTCCGAGGACCATTCCGACCAGGAGCCGGCGTACAGCGCCGCCGGGATGCCCGCGACCGTCAGCGCCAGGACCTCGTGCGCGGCGGAGACGCCGGAGCCGCAGTAGACGCCGACGTCCCGGCCGCCGTCCGCCCCCAGCGACTCGAACCGCGCGCGCAGTGCGTCGGCGGGCAGGAACCGCCCGTCGGGCCCCACGTTCTCGGTGGTGGGCGCCGACACCGCCCCCGGGATGTGGCCGCCCACGGGGTCGATCGGCTCGACCTCGCCCCGGTACCGCTCCCCCGCCCGGGCGTCGAACAGCAGCCCGGAGCGGGCCAGCGCCCCGGCCGCGTCCGCGTCGAGCAGGGGCAGCGCGCCCGGCGCCGGGGAGAAGTCGCCCTCGGCCGGCTCGGGCACGGCCGTCTCCAGCGGCCCGTCCCAGGCCGTCAACCCCCCGTCCAGCACCCTCACGTCCGGGTGACCGGCCCAGCGCAGCAGCCACCAGGCGCGGGCCGCCGCCCAGCCCTGCCCCCCGTCGTACACGACGGCCGGCCGCCCGGACGACACCCCGGCCCGGCGCATCGCGGCGCCGAACGTGTCGGCGTCGGGCAGCGGATGCCGGCCGCCGGCCCCCGGCGGCGCGGCCAGCTCCCGGTCCAGGTCGACGTACACGGCGCCGGGGAGGTGCCCCGCCCGGTAGTCGGTACGTCCGTCGAAGGGCGGCTCGCCGGCCGCCTTGCCCGCACTGAGCTGCCAGCGGACGTCGAGCAGGACCGGCGGGTTCGGTCCCGCGAGCTCGGCCGCCAGGTCCGCTGCGGAGATGATGGCGTTCATGGCGACCATCCTCGCGCACGGGGTGGCCGTGCCGCCCGCGTCCGGCTACTGTGCTCGGCCGGGCACGTCCGATCACGAGGTGTACCGGCTCGGCCACATGCCGTACAGGTGGCCGCATCGGACGGTCAGCGCGCGAACACGAGCAGGACACGGCACACCGGGCGCCTGCCGGGCCGGCGACCGTCGCCCAGGGCGCCGCGGTTCCCGGTGGTGCGGGCAACCGGCTCGTGGGCAGGGAAGCGGAAGCGACGCGGCCGCCGCGAGGGGCCGGGAGAAGAGTGACGATGACCGAGGCAGCGCGGCCGCGCGACTCCAGCGACGGGGAAGACGCCCGGTATGCACCCGGCGTGCCGTGCTGGGTGAGCCTGATGGTCCGCGACCCGGTGTCAACGCAGGCCTTCTACGGGGCACTCTTCGGCTGGCAGTTCGAGCCGGGGCCCCGGCAGTTCGGGCCCTCGGTGCGGGCGCTGCTCGGCGGCCGGGACGTCGCGGGCATCGGCCGGCTGTCGCCCGACCGCCCGCGCCCCGTGGCCTGGACGCCGTACTTCGCCTCCGGCGACGTGGAGCGGACGGCCGAGCGGGTGCGCTCGTGCGGCGGCACGATCGGGGTGGGACCGCTCGACGCGGGCGGCGCCGGACGGCTGGCGATCGCCTGCGACCCCTCCGGCGCCGTCTTCGGCATCCGGCAGGCGGCGGCACCGCGGGCCTCGGCGGTCACCGGGGTGCCCGGCTCCCCCGGCCGGCACGAGCTGCTGACCTACGAGGCCGCCGGCGTCGCCGCGTTCTACGCGACCGTGTTCGGCCTGGAGAAGACGCCGGGCGCCGACGGGCAGGCGGACCCGGCCGGTGACGGGCAGGCGGCCCTGTCCCTGAGCGGCCGCCCCGTCGCCGCCGTCCACGGTCTCGGCCGCGCCCTCCCCGCGGACCTCGGCCCGCACTGGCTGACCTACTTCGACGTGGCCGGCCTGGACGACGCGCTGGGACGTGTCGTCCGCCTCGGCGGCCAGGTCCTCGTACCGGCCCACGACGGGGCCCACGGCCGCGTGGCCCAGGTGACGGACCCGGACGGCACGCGGTTCGCGCTGCTCCAGCGCCCCCGCCGACGTCCGGGCCCCCAGATGGCGACCAGCCGTTGAAGGGGCCGGCCGGCCTGCGCACGACCGCGGGTGCGGCACGCACGGACGTACGCCGTGGCCTCAGGAGCCGGTCCGCTTCTCGATCCGCTCCAGGGCCTGGCCGAGGTACTGCGCGAAGCGCGGGTAGTTCTCGCTCATCGGGAAGTGGCCGATCTCCTTCATCTCGATGAACTCCGCTCCGCGGATGGCCTCCGCGGTCCGGCGCCCGTCCTCGGGAGTGGTGAGGTAGTCGTACTCGCCGGTCAGCATGATCACGGGGCACCGGTCGCCGTCGATGTCGTCCAGCCGGTCCCTCAGATCGTGGTCGACCGAGTAGAAGTACAGGTCGCCCTTGAAGGCCTCCGATCCCTGGGTGTAGTAGAACCAGGTCGCCCAGCGGTCCCGCTCCGGGGACTGCGGTGCCATGAGGTCCCACACGCCGCTGGCGCACACCTGGGCGGCGTTGGCGTGGGGATGCTGCCACCAGTCGAGGTAGAAGCCGGGTGAGTAGTCCGCGCCCTCGACGGGGATCACCGCCTTGAACCGGTCGGGGTGCCGCAGGGCGAGCTGCAGGGCCACGTTCCCCCCGAACGACGACCCCATGAAGATCGGGTCCCGCAGTTCGAGGGCGTCGCAGAAGGCGACGATGAAGGACGTGAAGTGGTCCGCGGTGAGCCGGTACTCCTCCTTCCACCACTCCTGGTTCCACGGCGGGTCCGACTTGCCGTGCCGGGCGAGGTCGTAGGCGATCACCCGGTACCGGCCGGTGATCTCCTCGTCCTCCAGGAGGTCCCGCCACTGGTGGTTGTGGCAGCCCGCGGTGTGCTGGCACACCAGGGGCGTGCCCTGCCCGTTCTCCAGGTAGAACACCCTGTACTGCGCGTCCTCCACGTCGATGGTGACGTAGTGGCCGGTGACCGGGGAGATCCTGCCGCTGGCCATGGGGAGCTCCTATGTCTCACGAAGAGGATGGGGCGGGCCCGGCCTCGTCCGCCGGCCCGAGGGGGCCCGTGACGCGCAGCAGCTCCAGCTGCCGGGTCACGCAGCGCAGGTTCTGCATGAGCACGAGCAGGTCGCCCTCCAGGCGCATGCCCCGCCGGAACGTGGCCGCCCAGATGCCGTGGCACATCGGCGGGGGCGTCTCCTGGCAGAAGCCCTGCCAGGTCTCCGCGTCCGCGCGGATCGCGAAGTCGTAGGCCACCAACGGCTCGGGGTCGGTGACCAGTTCCTCCACCTTTCCCCTGTGCATCCGCACGAGGAACCGGTGGGGGTCCATGTCCAGCAGGAAGCTGCACGAGTAGTACGTGCCGTGGGCCCGCAGTTCCGGGTCGTCGTCGCTCAGCCGGCGGAACTCCTCCGCCGCGTCGGTCGTCGTCGCTGATGTCATGTGCCACCTCGGGACGTGTCGCCGCTGCCGTACACCGGGCACCGGCACGGTGACCGGCCGGTCGCCGGACGGCGCGGCCGGCGACCGCTTCCCGGCCTCGCTCCTTCCAGCCTGGGCATCCTGTCGGCCGCCTGCAATCCGGGTGCGGGCCCGCCCCCGGAGCCGTCGCACGACGGCAGTGACGACGCCGGGGATCCTCTCCTCGGGGCGAGCGGGGTCCCGGCTCACTGCCGGGGCGGCGACGGGAGCGCGTACTCCGCCCAGACGGTCTTGCCCGGTCCGTCCGGGCGTGGGTGCCAGGACCAGCGGACCGCGAGTTGCGACACGAGGAGCAGCCCGCGACCGGCCTCCTCGGTGCCGGCGACGCCCTCCGGAACCGCCGGCCGGCGGGGAAGGCGTTCGGTGCGGGTGTCGGTGACCTCGACGCGCACGACCCGGCCGCCGGGCGCGGCGTGGAGGCGGAGGTGGAAGTCCCGGCCGGGGACGTGCCCGTGCCGCACGGCGTTCGCGGTGAGCTCCGCGACGATCAGCACGATCGCGTCGTGGGGTTCGGCGCCGTACGGGATGCCCCACGCGTCCAGGCGGACGGCGGCGAGGCGGCGGGCGAGACGGGCCCCACGGGGCGTGGAGGTGAAGCACATCGCGAAGTCGCGGTCCGGCGCGGGGGCCGGCGCGGGGGTGAGGGCGGCTCTCAACGGGGTGTCGGGCGTGGCGGGGCGGAGGTCGCCGACGGGAGGGACGGGTCGGGTCGTCATGCCGTCCACGGTGCCGCCGGTCGCACAGCGTGACCACCGGTGACGCGGCGACAGGGGGCCGCTGTACGCGGGGTGTCCGCGCGCGTACGTGCCGCGCACCGTGACGGCGTCCCTCGACTCGCCTCGTTCCTGCTGTGGGCAAGATCCGTTCGAAGACGGACCCTAGATCCGCCGGTGGCCGGGGTCGCCCGCCGCCGGGCCGCCCTCCAGTACCGGGCGCCGGCACAGTCGTACGGCGTTCAGTATGTGCTCACCCAAGGGGTCGGATTCCAGGTGGGGATGGGCGTCGATCCGCAGGCGGTGCCCGTCACGGGTGATCACGTGGTAAGCGAGCACCTTGCCGCCGAAGAGATTGGCTCCGTGGGCCTGTCGTGAGAGCACTAGGCGGTCGACATCGTTCCAGGTCACAGCGCGAGGGCGGCCGTAGGAGGTGTACACGAGCCCGCCCGCGTACAGATGCGTGCGAACGAATCCCTTGGGCGTTCTCCACAACAGAACCGGGAGCGCGATGATCAACAGGACGAGCGCCGCGAGCAGACAGAGCACCACGGTGGTCACCAGTTTCTGGAGGCCGGGGATGTCGGTCCCGGTCTTGCCGAGGACCCAGTTCACGCCCCACAGCGCTCCCACTATCACGGCGCCGATGGCCACCGTGCCGGCCAAGATATCCAGCGGGCTGGTGTTCTTGCGGGTGAAGACGTGATCGCCCATCGAACGTTCGGCCGCCAGGCGGGTGACGCGTGCCGACGGGGCGTATCCCTTCGTCTCCACGGCATTGGGGAACCGCTTGATGACGGCGACGCCCAGGACCGAGGCGGCCAGGCCCGCGAGGAGGACGGTGACGGCGGACGAGGCCGGGGTGTCGCCGAAGATCAGCACTCCCAGCCCGTACAGCATCGTCGCCAGGCCGCCGAACACCACCAGCAACATCAGGCAGCCCAAGTTCAACAGGGGCCCAGGCTCGGAGTGTTGCTGCGGTTCATCTGTCATGGCATCCCCCAGGAACTCGTGGTTGGCGTGCCGAATCTAGCCGTTGCAGAGGAGGCTCCCCACTTCAGGCCTGCCTCCGAGCAGTGCACCTTGTCCTTGCTCGTGCCGATCTGGGACAGCTTGCCGATGCCGTCCCTCAGGGAGGGCGCTGTCGGCCTGAATGGCCAGGGCCCGGCGCCCTCTGGCCTTGATCTGGTCCACCACCTGGGTGGCGCGTTCCGCGCTGTTCTCATAGGCCAGGACGACGTCGGCGCCTTCTTCGGCCAGTCGTAACGCCACAGCGGCACCGATGCCCCGGCTGCCGCCCGTGATCAGGGCCACGTTTCCTTCAAGTCGGTTGATGACGTCGAGCATGGCCGGCGCCGGCGGCTGGCGGGAATCCGACCTGGTATTCGACCTCCGGGAAGGCAACACCATTCTGATCACGAAACCGCACTGGAGTACTAGGAGCTCGTAACACGATCTTGGAAGTGGTCGTCGAGGGATGGCGATCGTCGGATCCGTGCCGGCCGCTCTGCTGAGGTGCCGACCGTTCCTGGAGCGTCGCTCTCCGATGGGTGGCCCGATGGCTTCTTGGTGCTGCGGCTCAGGCTTCCGATACCTTGCGTGGCATGAGTGGCAGCTTCGACGTGGCCGAGGCTCTGGACGGCGGGATTTCCGATCGGGAGCGGGTCTGGGCATGCATCCGCAGTTTTGCTGGTGCTTGGGGTGATCCGTTGACCGAGGGCGACGGCACGCCCGGGGTGGAACTGGCGCAGGCGGAGGCGGTTCTCGGCTGCTCGCTGCCGACTGCGCTGCACGAGTTCTATACGCTCGCCGGAGCCCGGACCGACCTGGTCGCCAACCAGGACCCCCTGCTGCCGCCTCATGAGATGTTCGTGCATGACGAGTGCGGCGGTGTCCTCGTATTCCGCAGCGAGAACCAGGGCTGCGCCTTCTGGGGCGTGCGCCTTACCGACCTTGACCAAGACGATCCCCCAGTGCTCCTCCAGGCGCGGCACGGCTGGGTGCCGTTCATGGACCAGGTATCCATGGCCTGCGTCGAGCTCGTACTGAGCGAGGCGCTGTTCGGCGGCGGGGGACGGCTGTACAACGCCTGCGAGCTGCCGGCAGACCTGCTGGATGCGGTGCCCGAACACTTTCAGCGGATCCAACTGCCGGACTACCCGATGTGGACCGGTCCGGAAGAGTTTCCCGTGCGTTGGTTCTCTGCCCCCGGCAAGCTGCTGCGCCAAGACGGCCTGGGCGTCCACAGTTGGCTTCACGTCCGGGGCCGGACACGCGCCGATTTGGATGCGATCTGCGAGATCGTTCCTGGACGGTGGTCCCTGGGATACACCGAGTCACTCAGCTCCGAGCCGCCGCCCTTCTGATCTGGTGCGGACCTTCTTGAGACGTCTCCGCAAATGAGGCCGCAGGCAAGTGAGACGAGGGCCTCGTGCAGGTCGAGGCGTGGGGCAGCGGAGGCGATGACGGGCCGGAGGGCGCCGGGGGGTGGGGTGGGGTACGTCGACATGCCGACCACGGTCCCGGCGGTCCCTCGATGTGACCAGCGGTGACGCGGTGACAGGCCCGGGTTGTACGAGCGCTGTCCGCGCGCGTCGGAGCCGCGCGCCGTAACGGCATCCGCACCGGGGGCGTTGGGGCAGGGAGGCGGTGATGCACATGAAGCAGCGCGAGGGCGCGGAGGCGGTCGCCGAGGCGACGTCCGGCGAGGATGAGGGCGACGGCGCGGGCGCGGTGGTGAGTCTTGGAGACGGGTGGGACACCGACGACCGGTCCTCTGCCGGGCGGCGGCCCGAGGACGAGGCCGGGCGGGGCGTCGTGGCCGCGTTCGGGCAGACCATGAAGACGCTTCGGGTGCGGGAAGGGCTGGAGCGCGAGGAGTTCGGCCGGCGGCTCGGGTACTCGGCGTCCACCATCGCCTCGTTCGAGCAGGGGCGGCGGATCCCGTCGGCCAGGACGATCGAACGGGCCGACGAGGTGCTGGGGGCGGGCGGGTTGCTGTGCCTGTGGAAGGAGCAGGTGGAGCGAGCGCAGTATCCGGCGTTCTTCCAGGGGATGGCCTCCTTGGAGAAGCAGGCCATGGAACTTCTCGTGTACGACACCCTTGTGGTCAACGGCCTGCTTCAGACCGAGGAATACATGCGAACGCTGCTCACCATGCGACGTCCGCCGCTGAAGCAGGACACCATCGAGCAGCGAGTGGCGGCGCGACTGACTCGGCAGGACCTCCTCGACCGGGAGCCGGCCCCGCTGCTGAGCTTCGTGATGGACGAGTCGGTGCTGCGACGCAGGTACGGCGGGACGGACGTGCAACGGGGGCAGTTGGAGCACCTCCTCCTCATCGGACAGAAGCGCAACGTCGAACTGCAGGTCATGCCGCTCAGTTGCGTGGAGAGTGCAGGTGTGGACGGGCCCTTCACCGTGGTCGTCCGCCACGACGGCAAGCAGTTCGCCTACGCCGAGGCGCAGGGGAACAGTGCGCTTGAGACGGACCCTTCACGCGCTGCTCTCGCGGCTTCCCGCTATGGGATCATCCGATCGCAAGCTCTCACTCCGCGAGAGTCGATGGCGTTCGTCGAAGGGTTGCTGGGATCGCTATGAACAACGCTGAGTCCTCAACCGCCGCTTCTGGCCTCCTCTGGTTCAAGAGCAGTTACAGCGGGGCCGAAGGCGGGCAGTGCGTGGAGGTGGCACCTGCCACGGCAGTGGTGCACGTCCGGGACTCCAAGGTTGCCGCCGGCCCCCTGCTCACCGTGTCCCGTGAGGCCTGGGCCGGGTTCGTCGCGCTGGCCTCGGCGGAGTCGCGCGTCTGACGTTCGTACCGTCGCGCCGGTGCGGCTGGCCGGGACTGCCCGTTTCGGACGGCCGTCCGGGGCTATGGTGCTGGACATGGGGCTGGGACAGCCGCCGGGGGGCGGGCGGGACCTCAACGACCACGATTCGTATGGGCAGCCCGGACGGCCGCGGTCGCCCGGCGGAGGGAAGCGGGCCAAGGCCGCCGCGGTGGCCGCGGTCACGACCGTGGTCGTGGCCGCCTGCGTCACCGGTGTCCTGCTCCTGCGCGGCGGTGAGGTCGACGCCGCCGGCGGCGGGAGCACGACGGCGCCGGTGAGCGCCTCGGACGACGCGACCGCGACGGCCCCGGCGTCCGGCGGCCCGCCGGCCGGCGCGCTGGGCAGGCCGACCGTCCCGGGCTGGAAGGTCGTCGTCAATCCCAAGTGGGGCACGATCTTCGACGTGCCCCCGGACTGGGACGTCCGGTCGCCGGACCTGCTGCTGGGCTTCGACGACGACGCGGTCGACCAGAGCGACCCCGACAACTGGGGCAAGCTGATCATCGTCATGGGCGCACCTGCGGTCCTCCGCGACGACTGGTGCCTGTCCGACAGCGACAAGGACGGGCGGGTGGACGGCGCCCTGCTGGCGGCGGCGGGCACCAAGGGCGCCGAGGGTGCCAGGAGCACCGGCGACATCGCCCTGAGCCAGTCGGAGCGATGGGTGTACGGCGGTTACACGCAGCCGGACACGAAGAGCGTCGTCACCGATCCCAGGGCGAGGCCGTACACGACCCGGTCCGGCGTCAAGGGCAGCATCGCCTGGGCCAGGTCCAGGAACGCGCCCCGGGACGACAGGTGCGCGACCGACGGCAAGGCCCTCACGTTCGGCTTCAGGAACCTCTCGGGGGGCTTCGTCGCATGGAGCCTGTTCAGCGCCACGGGCGTGCGGGACGAGGTGCCGGACGCGACGGCCATGAGGATCCTCAGCACGGTGCGCCTCCTCGGACAACCGGGACCGTCCCGATCGGAGGCCCCAACTCCCCTGCGCTGAGAACCGTTTCGGACCGCCGGCTCTGCCTCCGTCGGTGCACCCGTGAGTACAGTGGGACGGGCGACGACGGGGGCGGACGGACATGGCGAGGCAGACGGACTCCGGCGACCGGCCGCACATCGTCAACACCGCGGTCGACTGCACGGCCGAGTACCTGATCCAGATCGGCGTCCTCCAGGGCGACCTCAACCTGACCCTGCGTCAGCAGGCCCCGCCGCCCGACGACGCTCCGCTGGCCGCGGCCGAGCGGAGGCTCGCGCGCAGTCTCCTGCACCGGTGGCGGGCCGAGGCCGACGCCTGGGACATGACCGACCCCGAGCCGCTGCCCGTGCGCTGGACGGCCAGCCGGCGCGTGGCGTCCGCCGGGGAGCACGTGCCCGCGGGGTCCGGGGCGGACACCATCGCCGGGACCTTCCTCGGGCTCCGGCCCCGGCGGCGGCTGGTGGTGCTGGGCGCCGCCGGGTCCGGCAAGACCGTGCTCTCCGTCCTGCTCACCCTGGAACTCCTCGCCCGCCGGCTCACCCAGGGCGAGGACGACGTGCCGGTCCCGCTCGTGCTGTCGCTGGAGTCCTGGGACACCCGGCGGCAGCCGCTCACCGAGTGGCTGGTGGACCGGCTGCGCCAGGACCACCCCGGTCTGCCGCCCGTGGACGGCGTCCACCCGGCCCGGCGGCTCGTCGTCGAGCGGCGGGTGCTGCCCGTCCTGGACGGCCTCGACGAACTGCCCGCGCACCGCCGCACCGAGGTCCTCGACGCGCTCAACGCAGGCCTGGGCGGCACGGGGGACGCGGTGCTGGTGTCCCGCACGGCCGAGTACGAGCACCTCGACCGGGAGGGCCGGGGGCTGCGGCACGCGACGGTGATCGAGTCGCTGCCGCTGCGTCCCGACGAGGTGGCGGACCACCTGCGCAGGGCCCGGCCCCCGGCCCGCGCCGCGGTCTGGGCACCGCTGCTGGAGACCCTCCGCGGGGAACCGTCCGCGCCGGTCTCCTGGGCCCTGACCAGTCCGCTGATGGTGTGGCTGGTACGCCGGTCCTACGAGCGGCATCCGGCGGATCCGGGTGAGCTGACGGACCGGGAGCGGTTACCGGACCGGGAGGCCGTCGAGGCGCACCTGCTCGACCGGATCGTGCCCGCCGCGTTCCCGCCGCGTCCCCCGGACCCCGCCCGGCTGCACCCGCCCCGCACCTGGGACGCCGAACGGGCCGGTGCCTGGCTCTCGCACCTGGCGCTGCTGCTGAGCCGCCGCGAGGAGTCCGAACTGGCCTGGTGGCGGCTGTACGCGGCGCCGCTGCCCCGTCTGCTCACCCTGCCCGCGCTGCTCGCGGCCGGCATCCTGCTCTCCCTGGTCATCAGGGCGGCCATGTCGGGTGTCGCCCGGGACGCCGTGCTGGGCGACCTGAGCGTGACGATGTACGTGACCGGCGGGACCATCTTCGCCGGCATCGCGCGGCAGGTGACCGCGATGTGGTTCGGGCAGCGGTTCGCCGAGCCGCGGCGCAGCGCGAACCCGCTGCTGTTCGTCCACGCCCTGCGCTCCCTCGACCGGCACGCGCGGGTGGGCCCCCTGGTCCGTCTCGCGGTCCTCGCGGGCGGTCCCGCCCTCGTTGCCGTCATGCTGTGCTCGTACCTGCTGGTGACGCCGAACCCCGCGCTGGTCTGGTTCTCCGTCGG
This sequence comes from Streptomyces sp. NPDC046831, assembly GCF_040645305.1. Classification (NCBI taxonomy): domain Bacteria; kingdom Bacillati; phylum Actinomycetota; class Actinomycetes; order Kitasatosporales; family Streptomycetaceae; genus Streptomyces; species Streptomyces sp. NPDC046831. The sequence continues at coordinate 101,562 of NZ_JBEYXZ010000008.1, forward strand.
CGGCCTGCTGCCCGTCCTGCTGATGATCGTGTACGCGGCTCCCGCCGACACCGTGGACGCCGCCACGCCCGACGAGCTCCTGCGCGGTGAGCGCAGCGCGCTCGTCACGACGCTGACGCTGGTGGCCCCGCTGATCGGAGCCGGCGCGGGCGCCTTCTTCTGGCTCGGCGGCGCGAGCGGCGGCTGGGGCGCGGCCGTCGGCGCCTGGGCGGGCGCCGCCGCGGTGCTGGTGCTGCTCAGTCCGTGGAGCCGCTGGATCCTCGCCAAGTGCTCCCTCGCGGCGGCGGGCCGCGTGCCCTGGCACCTGATGACGTTCCTCGGGGACGCGCGCACGGCGGGCCTGCTGCAACGGTCGGGAGGCACCTACCGCTTCCGCAACCGCAGGCTCCAGGACCACCTGGCGGGCTCGCCCGCCGCGCGGCGGCACGCCCCGCTGGGGGAAGCGCTCTCGGCCGTGACCGGGACCGTCCGCGTCCCCGGCCTGGCGGATCCCCGGCACGCGACGGTGGAACGCACCGCGGACCACTGCCGGTTGCGCAGCCGGCCGCGGAGGCTGCCGCTGGCCCACTGGGCCGCGCTCGGCCCGCTCATGGGCGTCTTCGCCACCCGGATGACCGTGTCCGGGCAGTGGCGGGACCCGCTCGCCTGGCTGGCGCTGCTGTTCTGGCCCTTCGTCGGTGCCCTGATCACCGGGTCCGGGTTCGTGCTGCCACGGCAGCGGCTGGAGCTGGAGGTGACCCGGGACGGCGTCACCTCCGTCAGCGGGCGCGGGCGGCTGTCCTACGAGTGGCGGCACGTCGAGGAGATCGCCGTGCGCCGGGCGGCACTGCCGGGCAACCTGCACCTGCACGCGCTCCAGGTCCGGCTGCTCGCCGATGCCCCGCGCCAGCCCCGCCGGGCCCGTACCGGCCGGGGCTGGTTCCTCGTCCTGCCGCTGGGCCTGTCGCCCGTCCTGGATCCCCGGATCGACGCGGCCCTGGCCGACTTCGCCGGACCGCGCTGGACGTCGTCGTCCGCTGGCTCCTGACCCTCAGCACAGCGGCTCGGCGGCCCCGGAGGCGGTGAGCAGGGCCAGGCAGCGTGACGTGACCGTCCGGCCGTCCTCGGTGACGTCGACGGCGTAGGCGACGGGGACACGGCCGGTGGCTCCCCGCGGGGCGGTGATCCGCCAGCGGGCCTGGTAGGTGTCATGCGCCTTGAGCGTGCGGGGCGGCCGTCCGACCAGGGTGGCGTGCCAGCCGGCGGGCAGCAGGGGCGGCCGTACGGTGAGGGCGAGGTCGCGTGCGGTGGTGTTCTCCACGGTGAGCCGGCCGCCGTCCGCCGGGCGCAGGCGCAGCGCGTCGGAGCTGCGCCAGCGGAGGGTCAGCCGGCGCAGGTGGAGCCGCTCGGCACGGTCCTTGTCCAGCGCGGAACTCAGACCGACGCGGACGGAGTCGACGGGCTCCGGGACGGTGACGTCATGGCCGTGGATCTGGGTGACGAACGGCCCGTCCTTGCGCTGGCGCTGGTGCCGTCCCGTGAAGTGGACCGTGCGGACGCCGACCTGGCCCTCCAGGGTCGCGCCCATCCCATAGACCACGTACTCGGGGTCGGGGTCGTAGTCCACCGAGACCTCGCTGAGCGGCAGCGGCATGCCGAAGTCCAGCCTCAGCCAGTTGTCCTGGTGCGGGGAGCCGTTGGGCGACCAGTACCCGGCACGGCCGGACAGCACGGCGGACGGCGGATGGCCCGGCGCGGAGTAACTGGCGCTGAGCCTGGGCCAGTCCGAGGACGCGCCCAGGGCGGTCTGGTGAACCGAAGCGGTCAGTGGGTGGCGCCACTTGTCATAGGCGCCGGGTATGCCGAAGAGGGCGGCCGGTGGCAGGGTGCCCGCCTCCAGGAGCAGCAGGGCCAGCGGCACGGCCAGGTACCCGGCGAGATGGGCGAGCAGGAGGGTGCGGCGGGCCACGGGGTGCCGGGGGAGGCGGAGGAGGTTTTCGGGCGCGCGCGCGGGCGGAGGCGCGATGCGCTCAGCGGGGCCCGTGGTGCCCGTAATCCCGGCGAGCCATCCCAGCGTTCCCGCCGGCGCGGAGGCCGGGACGCAGCGGAGCGGGATGTCCGTGGCGTCCAGCGCGCGCAGCAGGTGCCCGCCGCCGGCCGCCTCCAGCCGGGCCCGGACGGCGGCGTCGTCACCCTCCGCGGCGCGGGTGTACAGCAGCGCGAGCGCGCGCGGACGGCGGCGCGCGGGCAGGGCGACGAGGACGTGCAGGACCCGGGTGACGGCGCCGGCCGCGTCGCTGTGCGCACCGGGGTCGTCCACCACCAGCAGCAGTCCGCGGGCCCGGCGCAGGACGTCGAGCGCCGCCACCGCGTCCTGGCTGCCGTAGGCGTCACCGGGCGGGTCGTACCACAGGACGGGTGTCCCGCCCGCGCGCACGAGCGGCGGCTCGGTCCCGGGCGGGACGCCCAGCTCGGTCAACCCCCGCAGGTGCACTCCTTGGCGCTGCGCGTCCGGGCCCCCGACGAGCACCACGGCCCGTGCCCGTTCGTATCCGGCGGGCAGGGCCTTGCCGCAGTGCGGGCAGCAGGCGTCCAGGCGCCGCACGCCGAGGGCGGCGGGCAGCCGGGTGCCGCAGCGGCAGCGGCGGTACAGGGCGCCGTACCGGCCCGGCACCAGCCGCCGGTGCCGGGCCCCGCACACCGGGCACAGCCTGACCGGGCGGTCGACGGTGCGCCCGCAGCCCGGGTACGGGCAGGGCGCCGGCCCGTGGCGCAGCGTGCGCCCCGCCCACGCGACGGCCGCCCACACCGCCCACCACAGGGTCCACAGCGCGCAGCACAGCGCCCACAGCACCAGTGCGAACAGCAGCGGGAGGACGCTGAGCGCGGTCGCGGTCAGCACGACGGCGACCGCCGTGAGCAGGAAGGCCGGGCGCAGGAAGACCATCAGGCAGCCCTGCCCGCCGCCCCCGCCCGGCCGCGCCGGGTCGGAGCCCGCCTCGATCCGGCCGGCCAGGAAGCGTTCGGCGTCGCCCATCAGCCGTTCGTACTGCTCCAGTCCGTCCCACCAGGCCGCGCGCAGTTCGCGGGGCGCGGTGCCGCGGAAGTAGGCGGGGGCGGCCGGCTCGCCGTGCGGGTCGGGCGGGGTGGGGGCGGCCCGGCCGAAGGTCCGCCAGAGGGTGCGCAGTTGGGTCCACACCATCCGGGGCAGGGTGACGGCGACGCCGTGGCCGACGGTCAGGACGATCAGCAGGGCGGCCGCGAACAGCAGCACCACGGGATTCTCCATGGCTCACCCCTCCTCCGGGGCCGGGCCGCGCCGCCAGGACCGCCGCGGTGCCCGCCGCTTCGCCGCCGGCTCCGCGCGCAGCAGGTCGTACAGGACGTCGCAGGTCTCCGTGTCGTCCCACAGCCCCCGCCGGTGCAGCCGCAGGACGCGCAGCGCGGCCGGGCGGGGCTCTCCGGGTGCGTGGCGCAGCACGTGCAGTGCGGTGGCGGGGGCGGCGGCGAGCAGGTCCGGTGCCTCATCCGCGAGGGAGGCGAGGAAGGCGCACGCCCGCGCGTCGAGGGCGTCGGCACGCAGCGCGGCGGAGGTCTCCAGGGCGTCGAGCAGTCCGGCGAGGACGGCCGACCGGTACGGCTCGGGCAGGGGGGCGAGCGTGGCCCGTACGTCGCCGAGGGGCGCCGTCCCGCCGGCGAGGCGGTGCGCGGCGGTCTCCCGCAGGCGGTCGGGCGCCAGGCCCGCCGCCTGGAGCCGCAGCTCCGCCACGGCCCGCACCAGGTCCGCGAGGCGGGAGCCGTCCCCGCCCGCCGTGCCGGTCCCGCCGTCCGGTGCCAGCAGCTCGCACCCGGTGCGCAGCCGCCGTACGCCCGCCTCGCCGCCGTCCGCGTGGCCGGCGTCCCACAGATCCGCGACGGCGTCCAGGACGTCGAGGCGCCCGTCGCCCAGCGCGTCCGCGAGGAACCGCGCCGCCGGGCTCGGTTCCGGGCAGCCGTCCCAGGCCGGCCGGTCGAGGTGGAAGACCGGGCCCGGTGCCCGCTCCCCGGTCTCCGGCCGTGTCCCGGTCAGATGGCGGTCGCCGTCCTGCGGCCGCGCGGTGTAGGTCGTGAACGTCAGCCGGGCGGCCAGTCCGGCGGGCAGGGTGTAGGAGACGGCGGCGATCCAGTCGACGATCCGGTCCGGGTCCCCGGAGACCAGGACGGCACCGGGGCCCTCGCCGGCCAGGGCCCGCAGGGCCGCGGTGAGCAGCCGCTGAAGGAGGCGGGCGCCGGGCTCGCCGAGGCCGGCCAGGACGCGGCTCACCCGGTCGGGGCCGACGGCGCTGCCGGGGACGAGCTGCGGGAGGTCGGGCAGGTCGTCGCCGTGCGCCGGCTCCGCGGCCCAGTGCGGCGCGTCCCACAGCTCGACGGGGCGCAGACCGGCCAGCTCGCCCGGGGCGGCGTACAGGACGTGGCAGAAGTGGTTGCCCCAGCGGCCGGTGTAGTCCCGGCCGGTGAGGCGTGTGCGGGTCAGCACGGCCGTGTCCTCGTCCGGCCGGTCGTAGGCGAAGGCCACGGGGAAGCCGTGGTGGTCCTCCGCGCCGGGAGGACGCGCGTACGCCGTCAGCGGGCGCAGGACGTCCAGAGCGGGGCGCGCCGCCGGGGAGACGGCGGTGAAGCGGAAGCCGCCGTGGGGTGCGCCGGCCGAGGGCGGGGCGGACGTGTAGTGCGCCTGTCCTGCCACCCTCCTCACCCCCGTGCCCGGTCGAGGGCGCCGAAGCGGTGCAGCAGCCACATCAGGGGGTCCTCCACCCGGTGCGGGCGTACGACGCCGCCGAGCCCGAGGCCGCCGTCCCGCGCGGGCGCGGTGCCGAGCGTGGACAGCGCGAACAGCTGGTGGTCGGCGCAGAACCGCTGGAGCCGGGCGTCGAGCTGCTGTTCCTGCCAGCGCCGCAGCAGGGCCCGCAGCTCGGCGTGGACGGCGGCCCGGTCGTCGGCGTCGAAGACGGGGCCGGGGCGGCGGGTGCGGTGCAGCGGGGAGCTGTCCGGCAGGTGCGGCCACAGCAGGTCGGCCTTGGTGAGGGCGACCGCGACCGGCACGGTCACCTTCCCTCCGCCGCCGAGGTGGCCCAGCACCCGGGCGAGCACCTCGCCCGACCGGCCCGGCACCCCCGCGCCGGCCTCCACGGGGGCGCCGGGCAGGTCCTGCGGGTCCACGAGGACGACGACGGCGTCGGCCGCGAGCAGGTAGCGAAGCTGGGTCTCCATGCGGGCGCGTGAGGCGAAGTGCTCGCCCGCGGTGTCCAGGAAGACCAGGGTCAGCACGTGCTCGCGAGCGCGCCCGAGACGGCCCCGGCGGGTGCGGCTGAGGCGGTACACGAGAGGGCGGCCCGCGTCGTGCTCGGCGGTCTTGGGGACGGTGCGCTGCCCGTCGTACAGGTGCTGTTCGTACTGTTCGCGGTAGTCGGCCATCGTGTCGTCGTCGCAGGGCAGCAGCGCGGCGTCGAGTTCGGCGCCGAGGCGGTGCAGCAGTTCGTGGACGAGGACGCCGACGTAGGTGCTCTTGCCGGAGCCGACCGGTCCGGCGAGCGCCACGAGCTTCCCGGGGGTGCGCAGGTAACCCTCCGGCAGCCGGCCCGCGCAGGCGGTGCAGCGCAGCCGGGTGGTGGTGCGGCCGCAGGTGCCGCACACCGCCGCACCGGCCCGGGGGTCGGCGGAGGCCAGGTGCCGGTCGTCGGCGCAGGCCGCGCCGCTCGGGCAGACGTACGCGATCCGCGCACGGGAGATGCTGCGGAAGCAGTGCGGGCACACCCAGGTGCGGCGCCACGGCGTTCTCACGTCCACTTCCCCTCAGGAGACCTCGAGCGTGCGCTGCGGCGGGTCGCGCAGCACGAGCGCCTCGCCGACGGCGAAGCAGCGCAGCGGGCCGCCCGGGCCGCGGGCCAGGCGCGCCGACAGCCGCATGTCCCGTCCGGGGCCGAGCGTGACGTCGGCGGCCTCCGCGAGGACGTCCCCGTCGGCGGGGTCCAGCGGCCGGAGAGGGCCGCGGGCGCGCACCAGCAGCAGCCGCTCGGCGCGTACGGTGGCGCGGGCCGTGAACACGGCGGTGACGGTGCGGCGCCCGGGCAGGCCGTGCCGCTCCAGCCGGTAGTCGACGTCGGTGCGGGCCGGCAGGGCCGCCGTGCTCGGCGGGCCGTACGCGGGCAGGCCGCCGAGCACCGCGACCGGCCGCACCTCGACCTCCACCCCGGCGCCGTCCGCGACCGGCAGCCGTACGCCCGCCTCGTGCCGGTACGCGGCGCGGGTGACGACGCGCCGCGTGGCGGCCTCACCGCCGGGGGTCCGCCAGGTGACCTCCACCTCGCCGCCGCTGTCGGGCGGCCAGTCGAAGACGGCCGTCACGCCCGTGCCCCCGTGCCGGGTCAGCGTGAGGGCGCCGAGCGCCGGCACGGCGGCCGCGGCGTGCGCTCCCACGACGGCGCGGTCCCCGGCGACCGTGACGGCGAGCACCAGGGTGGGCCGGTCCGGCGGCGCGAACCGCAGCCCCCGCGGGTCGGGCCGCGCCACGATCGGGCGTCCGGGGAGCTCGGCCGTGCGCAGCCGGGTGCCGGCCGGCCACGGGGGCACGTCCGCGAACCCGTACAGGCGCACCTCGCCGCCGGGCGGCGGGTCGAAGCACGCCAGGAGGTGGCCGTCGGCGAGGCGGACGTCCAGGCCGGTGACCGGCTCGGGCGGGGCGAGCGGTGTCGCGGTGCGCCGGACGCCGTCGGTGCGCACGGGCCGTCCGTCGTCGGCGCGGTGGACGACGCGGATGCGGTAGCGGTACGTCGTGCCGTTGGCGAGTCCGCCGTCGGTGAAGCCGTCGCGGCGGACAGTGACCCGCGCCTCCTCGCCGTGCGGTGAGCTGCGCGTGACCTCGACGGCCAGGGCCCGGTCCGGGCAGGTCCAGCGGGCGGCGACCTGGCGGTCACCGGAGTGCAGGCGGACGTCGGTGACCTCGGGCCAGTGCACGACGGGCCCGCGCGTCACGAGCGGCGAGGGCGCGCCGCCGGGGTCGGCGGCCCGGCGGACGGCGACCGCGTAGTACAGCGGGACGCAGGCCGGGGGCGAGGCGTCCGTGTACGAGGTGGCACGCGGCGACGGCAGCGGCAGCACCGTGCCGTCGGTGACGTCGCGCGGCGGGCGCCGTTCGGTGCGCAGCAGCACGTACTCGGGCTCGCCCGCCGTGGACGGCGAGGGCCGCCACAGGACGGTGACGCCCGCGCCGTCCCCGCTCGCGGTGAGGCCGGACACCGGGCTCACCGCGAGGCCGCGGCGCACGGCGTCGATCTCCGGCAGGTCGCGGACGGCCGCCTCCGCCTCCTCCAGCAGGTCCCAGGCCCGGTCCGCCTCGGCCGGCGGCAGCCGGCGCGCGCGGTCCACCGTGCCCCGCGCCTCGGCGAGCTTCCCGCGCAGGTGCTCGGCCAGTGCGCGCGCGTCCGGGGTGAGCGCGTCCGCCGGCAACCGGTCCGCCACGGCCGCCGCCTCGGCGAGCCGCCCGGCCGCGGCCAGACGGCGCAGCCGCTCCGACACCGGATCCCCGGCCGCCTCGTGCAGCACCGCGAACACCAGCCGCCGCGCGTCGTCCTCGGCTACGGACAGCTCGTCCACCGCGCAGGCGAGGAGCGTGGCGGGGGTGGCGCGGGCAGCGTGCCGGGTCCGCAGCGGCATCGCCAGTTCGTGGAGCAGGATCCGGGCCGGTCCCGCGGGGCCCTGCTCGGCCAGCACGGTGCGGACGGCGGTGACCACGGCCTGCGCCGCCGTGTGCGCGGCGCCGTGCGGCAGCCGTCCCCAGCGGCGTGCCGCCGCCTCGACGGCGGGCCGGTCGGCCGGTGCCGCGCCGAAGACGCGCACGGGCTGCCCGGTCCGCCCGCCGGGCGTGCCCGTCGCCAGGAAGTCGGCGAGGTGCCGCAGTCCCAGGACCTCCAGGTGACCGGCGCAGCGCGCGTACGCGGGGTGCGGCACCGACCACGGCAGCGGGTCGGGCTCGGCGACGCGCAGCCGGAGGCCGGGCAGGAGGTCCCGTACCGCGTCCTCGGGGGCCCGGTGGGCGGCGGCGATCTCCGCGAGCGTGCCCGCGGCGAGTAGGCCGAGCCCGCCGGCGGCCTCCTCCAGGGCCGTGCGCAGCCGGGCCCGTTCGGACTCGGCGTGCCGGCCGTGCGCCTCCAGCGCGGCCCGCAGCGGTCCGGGGTCCCCGGCGGCGGCCGCGTCCAGCAGCGGCCGGTGGACGAGGTAACCGGCCTCAAGCTGCTCGATGACCGCGCGGTACTTCAGCCGGTTCCGGTTGCGGCGCCAGCAGGCGCGGACCGCGGCGACCGCCTCGGCGACCGCGGGCCCGTCGACGCGCCGCGGCAACTGGTAGCGCGTGCGCAGGTCCTCGGTCACGGGCACCCCGGCGTCGAGCACCTCGCGCCGGTAGCGCACCTCGTCGAAGTCCACGGCCCCGCTCCCCCGTCCTGCCGGTGATCAGCCGATCCGCTGGCGGCTCATCGCGACGCGCGCCTCGTCGACCGCTTCCTGGGACAGACCCCCGATCTGCACGGAGATCTCGATCTGCTCGCCGGTCTCCCGCTCGGTGGCGACGACGGTGAGGAGTCCGGAGGCGTCGAGCGTGAAGACGCACTGGAAGGGCCAGCGCGCGGGTTTGCCGGGCGGGATCCGCAGCGTTCCCCGCGCGACGGCCGTGTTGTGCTCCAGTTCCTCCGACTCCACCGCGCCCGACTGTTCCATCACCTCGATCCGGACCTGGCGCTGGCCGTCGCGAAGGGTGTGGAAGTCGTCGGTCACCGACGCCGGCAGCGTGTCGTTGGCGTGCACGAGGTGGGTGACGTACTCCCGGCCGGTGTCGATGTCGGTGACCCGGATGCCGTAGCCGCGCGAGGCGACGGTGGAGATCTCGTACGGGCGGTGGGTCAGGCCGGTCTCCGGCACCTTTGGTGCCTGCCCGGCGGGCAGTTCACCGCTGGAGACGATGTAGGCCGCCCGGTCGAGGGCGTAGAGCGCGGCGCCGCGGGCCACCGCGAGGTCGGGGTTGTGCAGCCGGGGTTCGAAGCCGAACTGGGCGCGCAGGGCGGCGGCGACGGCGGGCATCTTGGTGGCGCCGCCGACGAGCAGGACGTCGTGGAAGGCCGACACGCCCCGCTCCGCGGCCAGTTCGACGGTGCGGCGGGTGATGTCGACGGTGCGGTCGAGCAGGTCGCGGGTCAGTTCCTCGATCAGGTCCCGGGTCAGTTCGACCGGTTCGACCCGGCCCTGGTGCATGACGCGCACGGTGTAGCGCTCGCGGAAGGACAGCGCCTTCTTGGCCTCCTCGGCGTCCTTGCGCAGCTGCGTCTCGGACTGCGGGTCGGACAGCGGGTCGCCGGCGTCCGGGAAGCGCTCGCGGAACCGCTCCACCAGGTGCATGACGACGCGGTCGTCGAAGTCGCTGCCGCCCAGTTCCTTCGCGCCGTCCGTGCACAGCACGGTCAGCTCGCGCCCGCGCAGGGTGAGCACGGTGGTGTCGAAGGTGCCGCCGCCCAGGTCGTAGACGAGGACGGCCCGGTCCCCGCTGCTCTCCTCGCCCTCCAGTGCCCCGTAGTCGAGCGCGGCCGCGATGGGCTCGGCGACCACGTCCAGGACGCGCAGTCCGGCGATCTCGCCGGCCTTGCGGGTGGCGTCCCGCTCGGCCAGCCCGAAGTAGGCGGGCACGCTGATCACCACGTCGCGCACCTCGCCGCCGCCGGCGGCCTGCGCGTCGTCGACGAGTTTGCGCAGGATGCGGGCGGAGATCTCCTCGGGCGTGTAGGTGCGGCCGTGGAACTCGCGCGGCACCGTGTCGCCCATGTCCCGCTTGACGAGCTGCACGACGTGCTCGGGGTCGAGGACGGCGGCGTCCTTGGCGCTCTGGCCGACGACGACGCTGTCGGCGCTCTCGAAGTAGACGACGGACGGGGTGGTGTCCGTCCCTTCGAGGTTGCGCAGCACGGTCGGTCTGCCGACGTCGTCGATGCGCGCGACACACGAGTAGGTGGTGCCCAGATCAATGCCGTACACGGCCATACGGTCTCCCGCCACCGGGACGGCCGCGCGGTGCGCCGGCGCCGTCCGTTGTCCGTCAGTTGTCCTTGCCGGCCCGGCCCCGTGCCGGTCGCGCCCGGCAGGCGCGCCGGGGGCGGAGGCGCTCACTCTGCATCCGGCTCCCACCGGGACACCACGACCTCGGCCTTGCGCACGACCCGCTCGCCCTGGCGGAATCCGGCCGCCACCACCCGCGCCACCGTCCGGTCCGCCTCGGGCCCCTCGGCGGCGGCGCGGCCCACCGGACGCTGCACCGCCCTGTCGAACGGCTCGCCCGGCCGGGGGACGTACCGCTCCACGCCGGTCCTCGCCACGGTGTCCGCCGCCTCGTCGGCCAGCGCGGTCAGCAGGGCGCGCAGCTCGCCGGCGTCCAGCGGGCCGGTGATGTGCTCTGCCTGGCGCAGGATCTGGTCGTGGAGCCGGATCAGGGAGTGCCGCACCAGGTCGAGCGCCGTCTCGATCTCGCCCCGGCGCAGCCGCTCGACCTCGTCGTGCAACCTGGTGACGATCTCCTCACGGCGCTCGGCGAGCTGTTGCTGGCGAGCGAGTGCTGCGGTCAACTCGCTTGCGAGAGCGCAGGGTTCGACCCGTTCCGACACGTCGCTCACAGTAGACCAAGAGGCCACGGCCTGTCAGCGGGAGCGTGCCCCGCGGCCGTCCGCCCGACGAAGCGGCCGCGCCGCCCGGTTCCGCCGCGGGCGCCACCGCCCGGTCGTGCGGCGCCCCGTCGCGCGGCGCCCCGTCGCGCGGCGCCTCGTCAGCCGCCGAGGTTGATGCCACCGTGGACGTCCCGCGCCTGGACGACCGTGCCCTGCGTGCCCCCGGAGACCACGTTGCGCACGTCGCCCGCGCCGCTGCGCGTGCCCTCCAGCGCGTCGGCCTCCCGCCGCCAGGCCGCGAGCGCCTCGGCGAAGGCGGGGTCCTGCCGGGCCCGCAGGGTCAGGGCCTCGGCCAGCTCCGCGGCACGGTCCGCCCGGTCGGCGCCCTCGGTGAGGGCCGTCAGCTCGCCCCCGTCGTGCGCGGCCGCGTCCGGCGACCGCCGTCTGACCAGGTTCAGCAGGGACGTCCAGAGCTGCTCCCCCGCCGCGCCGGCGGTGCCTCCGGCGAGGGCCATGAGCAGTTCGGGTGCGATCGGGACCACGACATCCTCCACCGTCTCCCACACGGGCCGTGGGTCGAGCGTAGAGCACGGCGGGCCCGCGGGGGGGCGCGAAGCCGGAGGCGGAACCCGCCGTCAGGCGGAGGCGACCGGCAGCACGTCCGGTGACAGCGCGCCCGCACGGGCCGTCGCGGCCGTCATGCGGCGGCGGTGGTGCCGGCGGCACAGCACCTCGTAGCCGACCTCGTCCGGCGACCGGCTGACGTCGCCGACGACGACCTGGGCGCCCTCGACCACCATGACGCCGCCGACCGTGCGGGCGTTGTGCGTGGCCCGGGCGCCGCACCAGCACAGGGCCTCGACCTGGAGCACCTCGACCCGGTCGGCGAGTTCGACCAGGCGCTGCGAGCCGGGGAAGAGCTTGGAGCGGAAGTCGGTCGTGATGCCGAAGGCGTAGACGTCGATCTCCAGGTCGTCGACCACGCGTGCGAGCTGGTCTATCTGCTCCGGGGCGAGGAACTGCGCCTCGTCGGCGATCACGTAGTCGGCCCGCCCGCCCCGGGAGAGGTGGTCGACGATGTAGGCGTACAGGTCCGCCCCGTCCTCGACCTCCACCGCGTCCGTGACCAGGCCGAGGCGGGAGGACAGCTTGCCCTCGCCCGCGCGGTCGTCCCGGGTGAAGATCATGCCCACGAGCCCGCGCGCCGAGCGGTTGTGCTCGATCTGGAGAGCCAGCGTCGACTTCCCGCAGTCCATGGTTCCGGAGAAGAACACCAGCTCGGGCATGGGAGAAAAGGAACCTTTCGGCAAGTTCGGGGGCGGACACGCTCGCGGGCGCCGCGCGGGTGACGGCGTCAGGAGCGTACTTCGAGCAGGGGGACGAGCTGCTCGGCGGGGGTCATCGAGCCGTGGTTGCCCACCATCGACGACTCCTTGGGCTCCCGCTCGGAGGCGATGAGCAGCACGTCGTCGCGTGCCGCCGCGATCACGTCGCCGAGCCGCCCGTACACGCGGTCGTCGATCCGGGGCCCGAACCAGCCCGCCGCGATCGCCTCGTCGCGCGACGCCACCCAGAACTGCTCGCCGAGCACCTCGCGCCAGCAGGTCAGCACGTCGTTCTCGGCGCCGGGATGGGCGTACACGTGCCGGGCGCGTCCCTCGCCGCCCAGCAGGGCGACCCCGGCGCGCAGCTCCCAGTCCTCGTCGAAGTCGATGCGGTGGTGCTCGTCGAAGGGGATGTCGAGCATGCCGTGGTCGGCGGTGACGTAGAGAGCGCTGCGCGCCGGGAGCTGCTCGGCCAGACGCTGGACGAGCCGGTCGACGTGCATGAGCTGACCGCGCCAGGTGTCGGAGTCGACGCCGTAGCGGTGGCCGGCGCCGTCGAGCTCGGAGTAGTACGTGTACACCAGGGACCGGTCCCCGGCGGCGAGCTCCTCGGCCGCGACATCCATGCGGTCCTCGCCGGTGAGCCGCCCGCGGAACGTTCCGCCACTGAGCGCGATCCTGGTCAGCGGGGTGTTCTGGAAGGTCGGGGACGACACCTGGGCGGCGTGCACCCCGGCCGCGTCGGCGAGCTGGAACACGGTCGGGTACGGCTGCCAGGCGTGCGGGTCGGTCCACGGCTGCCAGCGGAGCTGGTTCATCAGCTCGCCGGTCGCGGGGTCGCGCACGGTGTAGCCGGGCAGGCCGTGCGCGCCCGGGGGCAGGCCGGTGCCGACGGAGGCGAGGGAGACCGCGGTGGTCGCCGGGTAGCCCGCGGTGATCGGGCGGCCGGTGCCGCCGCGCGAGCTGCCGAGCAGCGAGGTGAGGAAGGGGGCGTCCTCCGGGTGCGCCCTGAGCTGTTCCCAGCCGAGGCCGTCGATCAGGAAGACGCAGTTGCGGTCGGCGGGCGTCAGCTCGGGCATGGCGGCGGACGTCCCGGGCACACCCATGCCCGCGGCCAGCGTGGGCAGCAGGTCGGCGAGCGAGCCGGAGCCGTACTCGGGGACGGGAGCGGTCCCGACGGCGAGGGGTTCCGGGTGCTCCCACGCGGTGATCTGCGTCATCAGCCGGCCAGGTCCGCGGTCGCCTCCGAGACGGCCTGGGCGAAGGCGAGCGCCTGGCGCACCGTCTCGGGGCCGTCCCCCGCCTCGCTGACGCGCAGGCTGAGGTCGTCCGCCGTGGAGTTGCCCGTGTAGCCGTGGTCCGCCTCGCAGTCGGGGTCGCCGCAGGCGGCGGGCTCCAGGTCGATGCGGGAGACGGCGCCCCAGCCGATGGTCAGCACGACCTCGCGGGGCAGGGTGCCCGGCTTGTACTGCTCGGGGTTGGCGACGACACGGCTGACCACGACCGACGAGATCCGGCCGAGCTTCACCGACTCGGTGGAGGTCGTCGCGTACGGCGTCGGGGAGGTGCTGTCGGCGGCCTGCTCGTCGGTGTGGCTGACGATGAAGCGGTTGCCGGTCAGGACGAGCACGGTCACGTGCCGCCGCACCTCGTTCTGGTCGAACGTCGTCTCCTGGTGGACCAGGTACGACCGGACGGGCTCGCCGCCCACGGCGGCCTCGACCGCCTCGGCCACGAGAGCCGGGTAGTAACCGCTGCGTTCGATCGCCGCCCGCAGCCCCTGGGTCGTCGTACTGGTCTTGGCCATGCCGTCCATCCTACGGGGGCGCGCCGACTGCGAAGCACCGCCGCGAGCGGGGGAGGTCACTCAGTACACCGGGAGCGTACGCGGGCCGAGGTCGTCACGGGCGGGCGGCGGCGCGAGGCGCACGCTGGCGCCGAGGACGCTCAGCCCCTGCGGCGCGACGACGACCGGCTCCAGGGTGACGGCGACGACCTCGGGGTGGTCGTCGACGAGCCGCGACACGCGCAGCAGCAGCTCCTCCAGGGCGGGCGTGTCGACCGGCGCGGAGCCGCGCCAGCCGAACAGCAGGGGCGCCGTGCGGATGGCGCGGATCATCGAGGCCGCCTCGCGGTCGGTGACCGGAACCAGCCGGTGCGCCATGTCCCCGAGCAGCTGTGAGGGCGCCCCGGCCAGCCCGAAGGAGAGCACCGCGCCGGCCGCCGGGTCGATGACCGACCGTACGACGGTGTCGACGCCGCGCGGTGCCATGGCCTGCACCACCGGGCGCAGTTCGTGCGGGTGTCCGAACAGCTCGGACAGCTCGGCGTAGGCCCGGCGCAGCTGCTCCTCGTCGGCGAGGTCCAGGCGCACGCCGCCGAGGTCGGCGCGGTGCCGCAGGTGCGGGGCGGTGGCCTTGAGGGCGACGGGGTAGCCGAGGGTGCGGGCGGCCTCGACGGCCGCGTCCGGGGAGGGCGCGGGGATGGCCTCGCGCAGGGCGATGCCGTAGCGCCCGAGGAGTTCGCGGGTCTCCTCCGTCCCCAGCGTGAGGCCCTGCCCGCGGGCGAGCAGCCCGTGGATGAGTCCGGCGGCACCCTTCTCGTCGATGTCGTCGTACTCGGGCACCTTGCCGGGGTCGGCGGCCTCCCGCCGCCACTGGGCGTACCGCACGGCCTCGGCGAGAGCCCGCACGGCACGCTCGGCGGCCGGGTAGGCGGGGATGAGCCGGGACCGGGTACCGGCGTCCGCGGGCGCGCCGGGGTCGTCGGGGGCGGGTGCTCCGGGGCCGGTGGAGGCTGCGGAGCCGGTGAGGGTTCCGGGACCGGCGGGGGTTACGGGGCCCGCGGGGGTTCCGGGGCTCGTGCGGGTTACGGGTCCGGTGGAGGCTCCGGGGCCGGTGGAGGCTGCGGAGCCGGTGAGGGTTCCGGGGCCATCGGGGGTTAGGGGGCCCGCGGGGGTTCCGGGGCTCGTGCGGGTTACGGGTCCGGTGGAGGCTCCGGGGCTCGTGCGGGTTACGGGGCCGGTGGAGGCTCCGGAACCGGCGACAGGAACGGAGGAGGCCGCGGCCGGCGGCTGGGCGGGGACGGCGACCGGAGCCGGACCGGCGGCCGGAGCCGGACCCGCAACCGGACCCGGACCCGGACCCGCAACCGGAGCCGGACCCGCAACCGGGCCCGCAGCCGGAGCCGTGTCGCTGCCGGAGTTCCGCCGGCCGCTCGCACGGGCCGTCGACACCGGGCCGGTCTGCGGACCCGTGCTGGCCGCGGCCGACAGCGCCTCCGCCAGTCCGCCCAGCTCGACGTGGACGACGAGCACCGGCTTGCCGGGGAACGCCTCCGCCGCCGAGCGCAGCGCCTCGGCGAGGGCCGCGTCCTCCGCGGCCTTCTCCCCCACCGCCGGGATGGCCGTGACGACCACCGCGTCGTTCCTGTCGTCGGCCAGCGCGCGCGTGAGCGCCTCGCGGAAGTCGTCCGCCGAGGCCGCCGTCGTCAGGTCCACCGGGGGATGGGGCCGCAGCCCCTCGGCGAGGCAGCGGTCGTAGGTGAGCACCCCGAGCGACTCGGAGTTGCCGAGGATCGCCACCCGGGGCCCGGTCGGCAGCGGCTGCCGGGCGAGCAGCAGACCCGTGTCGACCAGCTCGGTGATCGTGTCGACGCGGATCACCCCGGCCTGCCGCAGCAGCGCGGACACCGCCGCGTGCGGCAGCCGCGTCGCCCGCACGGCGTGCCCCTGGGGGACGGAGCCGGCGCTCTGCACCACCACCAGTGGCTTGGCGGCCGCGGTCCGCCGGGCCAGGCGGGTGAACTTGCGCGGGTTGCCGATGGACTCCAGGTACATCAGGGCGACGTCGGTGTCGGGGTCGTCGTACCAGTACTGCAGGACGTCGTTGCCGGAGACGTCCGCCCGGTTGCCGGACGACACGAAGGTCGACACGCCGGTGACGCCGGTGACCCCTCCCCCGCGCCGGTGCAGCCGGGACAGCAGCGCGATGCCGATGGCCCCGGACTGGGCGAACATCCCGATGCGGCCGGGCCGGGGCATCTCGGGGGCGAGGGAGGCGTTGAGCCGGACGTCCGGCGAGGTGTTGACGACGCCGAAGGCGTTGGGCCCGACGATGCGCATGCCGTACGAGCGGGCGTGCCGGACGAGCGCCCGCTGGCGCTCGCGGCCCTCGGGGCCGCTCTCCGCGTACCCGGCGGAGATGACGACGAGTCCCTGCACGCCGTGCTCGCCGCACTCGGTGACGACCTCCGGGACGCGCTCGGCGGGCACGGCGACGACCGCGACGTCGACGGGGGCGGGGATGTCGCGCACGGAGCGGTGGGCGGGCACCCCGTCGATCTCCCGCTGCCCCTCGGGGAAGGCCCGGTTCACGGCGTGCAGCCGGCCGGTGAACCCGGCGTCGCGGAGGTGGTCGAGCAGGCTGCGGCCCACTCCTCCGGGCGTGCGGCCGACGCCGATGACGGCGACCGAGCCGGGGGCGAGCAGCCGCCGCACCGACCTGGCCTCGGCGCGCTGTTCGCGTGCGCGCTGCACCGCCAGGGAGCGGTCCGTCGGCTCGATGCCGAACTCCAGGTGGACGACGCCGTCCTCGAAGCTGCGCTTCTGCGTGTAGCCGGCGTCCGTGAACACCTTGATCATCTTGGTGTTGGCAGGCAGCACCTCGGCGGTGAAGCGGCGGATGCCCCGCTCGCGGGCCACGGCCGCGATGTGCTCCAGCAGGGCGGAGGCGACCCCGCGGCCCTGGTGCGCGTCCTGCACCAGGAAGGCGACCTCGGCCTCGTCGGAGACGGCGGGGGGCTCGGATCCCCCGTCGGCTGCGGGCGAGGGGTGGGACGAGGCGGGCCTGCCGTCGGCGCCGATGCGGTCGTAGCGGACGGTGGCGATGAACTCCCCGCCGACCGTGGCCGCGAGGCCCACCCGGTCCACGAAGTCGTGGTGCGTGAAGCGGTGGACGTCCTTGGCGGACAGGCGCGGGTAGGGCGCGAAGAAGCGGTAGTACTTCGACTCGTCCGAGACCTGCTCGTAGAAGCTGACCAGGCGGTCGGCGTCGTCGGCGGTGATGGGGCGGATGCGCGCGGTGCCGCCGTCGCGCAGCACCACGTCGGCCTCCCAGTGGGCGGGGTATGCGTGCCGGTCCGGCGAGGTCTGCATGGGCCCCAGCGTAAGGCTCGCGCCGGACGGCGCGGCGAGGCAGTCTGCTGGGGGAGGCGGACGCCGATCGAGGCCGCGGTCCGGCGCCGCCCGTGAGCGGGCACCGGCCGTTCACGGCCCACTCCCACAGGTGTGGGAAACTGGTCTAGACAACCCTGGACACCTGAAGGGCAGCATCGCATGGCTGAGCGCCGCGTCAACATCGGCTGGGCCGAGGGCCTCCACGCCCGCCCCGCCTCCATCTTCGTCCGGGCCGCCACGGCCTCGGGCGTCCCCGTGACGATCGCCAGGGCGGGCGGCGCCCCCGTCAACGCGGCGTCCATGCTGGCCGTGCTCAGCCTGGGCGCCCAGGGCGGCGAGGAGATCGTCCTCGCGTCCGACGCCGACGGCGCGGACGCCGCGCTCGACCGGCTGGCCAAGCTGGTGGCCGAGGGTCTCGAGGAGCTTCCCGAGACCGTCTGACCGGATTGGCTCGTTCCAGCGGCGAGGCCGCGTCGTCCCGTGCACGGGCGGCGCGGCCTCGCCGCTCCTGCGCTACAGGGAATGCGCCGTTCCGGACACTCCCGCGCTGCTCGTCGGTCCGGACACTCGGGGGCATGTACCGGCCCGGGCGCTTCGGGGCCGTCCTCGTTCCGGGCGCTCCGGAGCATTCGGGCGCGGTCCGGGAAGCGGTGCATTCACCGGGTATTCCCCGTCCGGAATTCCGCACGGCACGCCGCCGCCGCTCATACGCGGGCGCGCGAGATGAGCAGCCCGGAATTCCACCCGCGTCGAATTGCCTCTTCTTGCACGTCCTGTATACGGCCCTCCTGTTAATTACGGGGACCCGGTATGTTGACGGGCCGTTGCGAGGTCCTCACGCGGGCGGCGCCCTCGTGCCGCCCGGGGACGCGCAGCCGGTGCGCGGCGGCCGCGCGCTCGGCGTGCAGGGCGGTGACCGCCCGCGCCCGCTCCCCGTCGCCGCGGGCGACGGCGTCCACGATGGCGCCGTGCTGCGCCCAGGACTCCACGGGGTCGGCCGGCGCCTGCACCGTGTACATCCAGGCGATCTTGTGCCGCAGCTGGGTCAGCACCGACGTCAGCGCGGGACTGCCGCAGGCCTGGGCCAGCGTCTCGTGGAACCAGCCGCCCAGCGAGCGCAGTTCCTCCCGGCTGCCCCGCCCGGCCCGCTCCTGCCCCAGCCCGACCAGGCCGCGCAGCACCTTCAGATGGGCCTCCGTGCGCCGCTGCGCCGCCCGGGCGGCCCCCAGCGGCTCCAGCAGCGCGCGCATCTCCAGCAGGTCCGCCGCCTCCCGCTCGGTCGGCTCGGCGACGCACGCGCCCGCGTGCCGCCGGGTCACCACGAACCCCTCCGCCTCCAGCGTGCGCAGGGCCTCGCGCACGGGGACGCGCGAGACGCCGTAGCGGCGCGCGAGGACCTCCTCGGTGAGCCGGCCGCCGGGCCGGTGAATGCCGGCGACGATGTCGTCCCGGATCGCGGTGCACACCGAGTGCGCCGGAATACGCATACCGACCTCCGCCTCGATTCCGCCGTGAAACGCCGACGCTGGACGCTTGTTCCGTGACTCTATGGCACCGGGCCGGAATTTCCGACGGCGCGACGAAATCCGTGCACGTTCCCGGACAGCGGACGTGCGGGGCACGACGGACGTCCGGAAAACACGAAGCCCCGGCCGGGCAGCCGGGGCGTTCGGAGTGTTCGGGGCGTTCGCGGGGTCAGACGTCGAGGCCGTGCTTGCGGAGATAGGCCACGGGGTCGATGTCGGAGCCGTACTCCAGGGACGTACGGGCCTCGAAGTGCAGGTGCGGTCCCGTGACGTTGCCGGTGGCGCCGGAGACGCCGATCTGCTGGCCGGGGACGACCCGCTGGCCCACCGAGACGCCGATCGACGACAGGTGGGCGTACTGGGTGTACATGCCGTCGGCCATCCTGATCACGACCTGGTTGCCGTACGCCCCGCCCCAGCCGGCCTCGACGACGGTGCCGGCGCCGACCCCGTGCACCGTGCTGCCGCTCGCGGCGTGGAAGTCGATGCCGGTGTGCGAGCCGGACGACCACAGGCTGCCGCCGGTCTTGTAGCCGGTGGAGACGTAGGAGCCGGAGATCGGCAGGACGAACATGTTCAGGCGCCGGCGCTCCGCCTCCCTGGCGGCCCGCTCCTTGGCCTCGCGCTCCTTCTTCGCCAGCTCGACGGCCCGCAGGCGGGCGGCCTCCTCGGCCGCCTTCTCCTCGGCCGCCTGCTGCTGGGCGGCAGCCTGGGCGTCGATCTGCGCGGCGACGGAGTCGCCGATGGTGACCACCGGGGTGAGGCCCGTGTCCTCCGGGCTGGGGGTCTCCGTAGCCAGCGCCGGGGCGGCGGCGAGACCGCCGAGGACGCCGGTGGTGGTGAGGGCCGCGACACCCGCCGCGCGGGCGGTGGTGCGGTGTACCCGGCTGGGCCGGCGGTGCTTGCCGGTGGCACGGCTGAACGCCATGGACAGGCTGGTCCTTTCCTTCCCTCTCGCCTACCGGGTTAGCTGACGGGTTCGGAGCAGGAAGGTCTCCTACGGGCCCCCTCGCACCAGGCGCGGGCGTCCGATTCACCCCAGGGACGGTGGGTCCCCGGCTCCCCTGGCTCGCGCCGTACGGGGACTCGGCGATGGCTGTCCGGTGCCGCGGGTGCGGCGCACTGCCTGACGGACAGCCGGCATGACGCTAATCGGGCCCGCCTTCAATTCCCAAACGGAAGACGGGTTTTGTAGCGCACGCCACAGCGCAGACAGGCAGCCTCTCCCTCAATTCGGACAACAGGGAGCCCTGGTGACACTCCGGTCACCAGGGCTCCCCGCGCGCGTGCTCCCCCGGCCCGCCATGACCGGGGGACGCGCTTCTAGTCGGCCGTCACCACCGAGACCGGGCCGATGCCGAGGTCCTGGAGGGGCGCCTTGATCTGCGCCGCGTCACCGACGAGGACGGTCACCAGGCGGTCCACCGGGAAGGCGTTGACGACGGCCGCCGTGGCCTCGACCGTGCCGGTGGCGGCGAGCTGCCGGTACAGCGTCGCCTGGTAGTCGTCGGGCAGGTGCTGCTCGACCTGGTCGGCGAGCGTGCCCGCCACGGCCGCCGCGGTCTCGTACTTCAGCGGCGCCACCCCGACGAGGTTCTGCACGGCGGTGTCGCGCTCGGCGTCGGTGAGGCCCTCGGCGGCGAGCTTGCGCAGCACCGTGAACAGGTCGTCCAGGGCCGGGCCGGTGTTCGGCGTGTCGACGCTGCCGCTGATCGCGAGCATCGCCGCGCCCGAGCCGTCGGGGGCCGAGCGCAGCACCTGGCCGAACGCCCGCACGCCGTAGGTGTAGCCCTTCTCCTCGCGCAGGACGCGGTCCAGGCGGGAGGTGAGGGTGCCGCCGAGGCAGTAGGTGCCGAGCACCTGGGCGGGCCAGACCCGGTCGTGCCGGTCCGGGCCGATCCGGCCGATCAGCAGCTGGGTCTGGACGGCGCCGGGCCGGTCCACGATCACCACGCGGCCGGTGTCGTCGGCGGTGACCGGCGGCACCGGCCGCGGCTCGGCCGGTGAGCCGGTCCAGGTGCCCAGGGTCTCGCCGAGCAGCGCGTCGAGGTCGACCCCGGTGAGGTCGCCGACGACCACGACGGTGGCCGTGGCGGGGCGGACGTGCCGGTCGTAGAAGGCGCGGACGGCCGCGGCGTCGATGCTGCGGACCGTCTCCTCGGTGCCCTGCCGGGGGCGTGACATGCGCGAGTCGGCCGGGAAGAGCTGCCGGGACAGCTCCTTGGCGGCGCGGCGGGAGGGGTTCGCCATCTCGTGCGGGATCTCGTCGAGCCGGTTGCGCACCAGCCGCTCGACCTCGCTGTCGGCGAACGCCGGGGCCCTGAGGGCGTCGGCGAGCAGGCCGAGCCCCTTGGCCAGGCGGGAGGCCGGCACCTCCAGGCTCAGGCGGACCCCGGGATGGTCGGCGTGCGCGTCGAGGGTGGCGCCGGCCCGCTCCAGCTCGGCGGCGAACTCCTCGGCGGAGTGCTTGTCGGTGCCCTCGGAGAAGGCGCGCGCCATGATCGTGGCGACGCCGTCCAGGCCGGCCGGCTCGGCGTCCAGCGGCGCGTCCAGCAGCACCTCGACGGCGACGACCTGCTGGCCGGGGCGGTCGCAGCGCAGCACCGTCAGGCCGTTGCGGAGGCTGCCGCGCCCGGGTGCGGGGAAGGCCCACGGCTTCGCCTCGCCGGCCTCGGGCCGGGGGTGGAACTCCATCGTGGTGAGCTCGGTCACTTCGCCGCCTCCTCGGTGTCGTCGGTGGCCGCGGCCTCGGCGGCGTCCGGGTTGTCGGTGGCGTCCGCCTGGCCGGCGACGGGCTCGTAGACGAGCACCGCGCGGTTCTCCGGGCGCAGCCGGGCCTTGGCGATCTCCTGGACCTCCTCGGCCGTCACCTCCAGCACCCGGTGGACGGCGGTCAGGGCGAGCTGCGGGTCGCCGAACAGGACGGCGTAGCGGCACAGTTCGTCGGCGCGGCCCGCGACCGTGCCGAGCCGGTCCAGCCACTCGCGCTCCAACTGGGCCTGGGCGCGCTCCATCTCCTCGGCGGTCGGGCCCTCCGCGGCGAAGCGGGCGAGCTCCTCGTCGATGGCGGTCTCGATGACGGGCACCTCGACGTCGCCGGAGGTCTTCACGTCCAGCCACCCCAGCGAGGGCGCCCCGGCCAGCCGCAGCAGGCCGAACCCGGCCGCGACGGCCGTGCGGTCCCGGCGCACCAGCCGGTTGTACAGGCGGGAGGACTCGCCGCCGCCGAGGATGGTCAGCGCCAGGTCGGCCGCGTCGCACGCACGTGTGCCGTCGTGCGGGAGCCGGTAGGCGGCCATCAGGGCCCGGGCCGGGACCTCCTCCTCGACGACCTCGCGCAGCTGCCCGCCGATGACCTCCGGCAGCGAGCCGTCCCGCGGCTCGGGCTTGCCGTCGTGGGAGGGGATGGAGCCGAAGTACTTCTCGATCCAGGCGAGCGTCGCTTCCGGGTCGATGTCGCCGACGACGGAGAGGACGGCGTTGTTCGGCGCGTAGTACGTGCGGAAGAACGCGCGCGCGTCCTCCAGCGTGGCCGCGTCCAGGTCGGCCATGGACCCGATGGGCGTGTGGTGGTAGGGGTGGCCCTCCGGGTAGGCGAGGGCGGTCAGCCGCTCGAACGCGGTGCCGTACGGGACGTTGTCGTAGCGCTGGCGGCGCTCGTTCTTGACGACGTCGCGCTGGTTCTCCATGGACTCCTCGTCGAGGGCGGCCAGGAGGGAGCCCATGCGGTCGGCCTCCAGCCAGAGCGCGAGCTCCAGCTGGTGGGCCGGCATGGTCTCGAAGTAGTTGGTGCGCTCGAAGCTGGTGGTGCCGTTGAGCGAGCCGCCGGCGCCCTGCACCAGCTCGAAGTGACCGTTGCCCTTGACCTGGGCGGAGCCCTGGAACATCAGGTGCTCGAAGAGGTGAGCCAGACCGGTGCGCCCCTTGACTTCGTGGCGCGAGCCGACGTCGTACCAGAGGCACACCGCCGCGACCGGGGTCAGATGGTCCTCGGAGAGCACCACGCGCAGGCCGTTGGCCAGGCGGTGCTCGGTCGCTGTCAGGCCGCCGGAGCCTGCCTCGGCTGTGGCCGTGTGACCCATGGGCATGTACGTCCCTTCGATCGCGGAGGCGGCTTGTGGAACCGCCGTTTTCCTGCCGTCCTGCCACTGTATGCAAGCGCGCGCACGCTGGCGAAGTTCCGCGGGCCCGTACGCCCAGAGCGAGAATGCCGGACGCGGGCGGCGCCGGCCCGGTCACCCCGCGCGAGCGTGCCGGCGCCCGCCGGGGAGGCGGACCGGACGGCCTGAGCCCGGGTCCTGGTCCGCGCTGTCGGTGCCGAGGTCCACAATGGTCGGCGTCAGATCCCGTTTCCACGCCCCAGCAAGGAGCCGGCAGCGATGGCCCGCCGCAGCACGAAGACCCCGCCGCCCGACGACCCGTACGAGGAGAAGATCCTCGACATCGACGTCGTCGACGAGATGCAGGGCTCCTTCCTCGAGTACGCGTACTCGGTCATCTACTCCCGCGCCCTGCCGGACGCCCGGGACGGTCTCAAGCCGGTGCACCGCCGCATCGTCTACCAGATGAACGAGATGGGGCTGCGGCCCGAGCGCGGCTACGTCAAGTGCGCGCGCGTCGTCGGCGAGGTCATGGGCAAGCTGCACCCGCACGGCGACGCGTCGATCTACGACGCACTGGTGCGCATGGCGCAGCCGTTCTCGATGCGCGTGCCGCTGGTCGACGGCCACGGCAACTTCGGCTCGCTGGGCAACGACGACCCGCCCGCGGCCATGCGGTACACCGAGTGCCGGATGACCGCGGCGACGAGCCTGATGACGGAGTCCATCGACGAGGACACCGTCGACTTCGCGCCCAACTACGACGGCCAGGAGCAGGAGCCGGCCGCCCTGCCCGCCGCCTTCCCGAACCTGCTGGTGAACGGCGCGTCGGGCATCGCCGTCGGCATGGCCACCAACATGCCGCCGCACAACCTGACCGAGGTGATCGCGGCCGCGCGCCACCTGATCCGCCACCCGAACGCGGACCTGGACGCGCTGATGAAGCACGTGCCGGGCCCCGACCTGCCGACCGGCGGGCGGATCGTGGGCCTGCCCGGCATCCGCGACGCCTACGCGACGGGCCGCGGCACCTTCAAGATCCGGGCGACCGTCTCCGTGGAGACGGTGACGGCCCGCCGCAAGGGCCTGGTCGTCACGGAGCTGCCCTTCACGGTCGGCCCGGAGAAGGTGATCGCCAAGATCAAGGACCTGGTCGGCGCCAAGAAGATCCAGGGCATCGCGGACGTCAAGGACCTCACCGACCGCGAGCACGGACTGCGCCTGGTCATCGAGATCAAGAACGGCTTCGTGCCCGAGGCGGTCCTGGAGCAGCTCTACAAGCTGACGCCGATGGAGGAGTCCTTCGGCATCAACAACGTCGCGCTGGTGGACGGCCAGCCCCTCACGCTGGGCCTGAAGGAGCTGCTGGAGGTCTACCTCGACCACCGCTTCGAGGTCGTGCGGCGCCGCAGCGAGTACCGGCGCGGCAAGAGGCGCGACCGGCTGCACCTGGTCGAGGGCCTGCTCACGGCCCTGGTGGACATCGACGAGGTGATCCGGCTGATCCGCTCCAGCGAGAACTCGGCACAGGCCAAGGAGCGCCTGATGCAGCGCTTCTCGCTGAGCGACGTCCAGACGCAGTACATCCTCGACACCCCGCTGCGCCGGCTCACGAAGTACGACCGCATCGAGCTGGAGGCGGAGAAGGACAAGCTCACCACCGAGATCGAGGAGCTGACCCGGATCCTGGAGTCGGACGCCGAGCTGCGCAAGCTGGTCTCCGCCGAACTGGCCACGGTGGCCAAGAAGTTCGGCACCCCGCGGCGCACGCTGCTGCTGGAGGCGGCCGACGTCCCGGCCGCGGCCGTGCCGCTGCAGGTGGCGGACGACCCGTGCCGGGTCCTGCTGTCCTCGACCGGTCTGCTGGCCCGCACCGCGACCGGCGAGCCGGTCCCGCGGGACGCGGGCGGCAAGCGGCACAAGCACGACGTGATCGTCTCGGCCGTCCCGGCGACGGCCCGCGGCGAGGTCGGCGTGGTGACCTCCGCCGGCCGGCTGCTCCGGCTGAACGTGGTCGACCTGCCCCAGCTGCCGGAGACGGCGTCGGCACCGAACCTCTCCGGAGGGGCGCCGCTCGCGGAGTTCGTCTCGCTGGAGGACGACGAGACGGTGGTCTGCCTGACCACGCTGGACGAGTCCTCGCCCGGGCTGGCGCTGGGCACGGAGCAGGGCGTGGTCAAGCGCGTGGTTCCGGACTAC
Organism: Streptomyces sp. NPDC046831; assembly: GCF_040645305.1. Taxonomy (NCBI): domain Bacteria; kingdom Bacillati; phylum Actinomycetota; class Actinomycetes; order Kitasatosporales; family Streptomycetaceae; genus Streptomyces; species Streptomyces sp. NPDC046831. Next base: position 126,543 of record NZ_JBEYXZ010000008.1, read on the forward strand.
CCGTCCAACAAGGAAGAGTTGGAGGTCATCACCCTCAAGGAGGGCGACCGGATCGTGGGCGCGATGGAGCTGCGCACCGGCGAGGAGGACCTGGTCTTCATCACGGACGACGCCCAGCTCCTGCGCTTCCAGGCCTCCCAGGTCCGCCCGCAGGGCCGCCCCGCCGGCGGTGTGGCGGGCATCAAGCTCGCCGAGGGCGCCAAGGTCATCTCGTTCACGGCCGTCGACCCGGCCGCGGAGGCGCTGGTCTTCACGGTCGCCGGTTCGCGCGGCACCCTGGACGACTCGGTCCAGACGACGGCCAAGCTGACCCCGTTCGACCAGTACCCGCGCAAGGGCCGCGCCACCGGCGGCGTCCGCTGCCAGCGGTTCCTCAAGGGCGAGGACTGCCTGTCCCTGGCCTGGGCGGGTCCCGCGCCGGCCCGGGCCGCGCAGAAGAACGGCAACCCGGCCGAACTGCCGGAGCTCGACCCGCGCCGCGACGGCTCGGGCGTGTCGCTGGCGAAGACGGTGTGGGTGGTGGCGGGACCCGTCTTCTAGGCCGTCCCGGCCGGAACGGCCTGAGCCGTAGGCCCGTGACCGCCGGTCCGTCCTGCGGCCCGCGCCGCGGGACGGACCGGTTACCGGCCGCTCCGAGTCGTCCCGAGCCGTCCCGAGCGGTCCCGGGCCGTTCCGTCCGTCGGGTCCGGGGCCCGGGGTCCGGGGCCCGGCTAGGAGAGGTCCGCCTCCTCCGGGCGGAGCTCCCCGAAGTCCAGGTCCTCCGGGTTCGGCTCCCCGGAGGCCGGGTCCTGCGGGCGCCGCTCCCGCAGGTCCTGGTCCTCAGGGTCCTGCACGTAGCGGAGGACGCCCCACATGCCGTGCTCGTCGGCGTGCGGGGCGTCGCTCGTGCACGCCTCGAGTTCCCCGCCGAGCGCGGAGGCGTCGATGCCCGACCCGATGAGCACGAGCTGGGTGAGCCGGTCGTCGCCGGCGGGCCAGGGCTCGGGGTAGAAGCGCAGGAACCGCCCGACGGCGTGGACGGTGTAGCGGTTGCGGGGGTCGTGCGGACCGAAGTCGACGAACCCCTTGATGCGGTACAGCCCGGCCGGGCGGCTGTCGAGGAACCGGATCAGCCGACGCGGATCGAGGGGCCGGCCGGAGACGAAGGAGACGCTGTCGTAGCCGGCGTGCAGGTGGCCGGCGTGCCCGGACGCGTCCCGGTGCCCGTGCTCGTGCTCCTGCTGGTCGGCGGGCTCCTCCGTGCGGTGCAGGTCGTCGAAGGACAGTTGTCCGACGCGCTCCTCGCTGGGCCGGCAGTCGAAGAGGAACTCGGGATCGACGCGGCCGTAGGAGGCGGGCACGACGGCGGCCCGGTCGACGAGCGTGCGCACGAGGCCGAGCACCCTGTCGCCGTCCGCGACGCGATCGATCTTGTTGACGACGACGAGGTCGGCCAGGGCGAGGTGCCGGTCCAGCTCGGGGTGGCGGGCGCGGGTGTCGTCGAACTCGGCGGCGTCGACGACCTCGACCAGCCCGCCGTAGACGACACGGGGGTTCTCGCTGGCCAGGACCATGCGCACCAGCTCCCGGGGTTCGGCGAGCCCGCTGGCCTCGATCACGACGACGTCGACGCCGGTGGACGGCCGGGTGAGCCGGTCGAGGTAGAGGTCGAGTTCACTGACGTCGACGGCGCAGCACAGGCATCCGTTGCCGAGGGAGACGGTGGAGTCGCCGAGCGCGCCCGCGACAGCCATCGCGTCGATCTCCACGGCGCCGAAGTCGTTGACGACGGCACCGATGCGGCTGCCACCGCTGCGGTGCAGGAGGTGGTTGAGGAGCGTCGTCTTGCCGGCGCCGAGGAACCCGGCGAGAACGACGACGGGGATCTGCCGGGTGCCGGGGAGCGGGCCGGGGGCGACGGAGCCGGCGTCGGTTCCGGCTCCGGGGCTCCGGTGCCACGAGGCGGTGTCCGCCGCGGTGCCGGGACTCGCGTCCCACGAACCGGCGTCCGCGTCGGCGTCGGCGTCGGGACCCGGGTCGCACGAACCGGTGTTCCCGTCGGCGTCGGGACCCGGGTCGCACGAACCGGCGTTCGCGTCGGCGTCGGGGCTCGCGCCCCAGGAGCCGGCGTTCGCGTCGGCGTCCGGGGCCACGCCCGGGCTCGGCGGGCCCGTGTTCCCGTCGGCGTCGGGGCTCGGGCTCGGCTGGCTCACCGTGCGACCTCTCTCACGTCGACCGCGCGCCGGCTCACGCCGCCGGTGCGCCCACCAGGACTGAATGCCGACCCAGGATACGAGCGGTCACCTCCGGGCCGGCACGGGAACCGGCGCGTCGGGACCCGTGCAGCGGGCCGCCGTGAGCCGGTGCCCGAAGCGACTGCCTGTCAGGGAGCCGGCGGTGCGGCCGGTCCGATGACGACTTCGGCCGCCCGGCCGGCCTGCCGGACCACCCGCCGCCTCCGGCGCCGCAGCCTGGAGCGAGCCGCTGCTACCAAGGGCCGGCGGAGCCGAACGGCCGTCCCCTCGCGGCCCGGAGCGGTCCGCCTCCCACCGCCGCCGAGGTGCGGTTCGTCCCCGTACAAGCCCGGAGGCGTCCGCCTCCCACCGGCGCCGGAGTCGAGCGGCTCGCCCCTCGCGGCCCGGAGCGGTCCGCCACCCACCGGCGCCGAACTGGAGCGGCTCACCCCACCACGGGCCTGGAGGCGTCCGCCTCCCCGGCTGCCGGACGGGCCGCGGCTCCCCTCCCCCGCGGCCGACGCGGAGGCTCGCCCCCATCCCCTGACGGTTACCGAGGGCCGACTCAGGTTAGGCTCACCTGTGTGAGTACGTGCGCGAACGTCTCCCGGGACCTCGACGAGCCGATCTCCGGGACTGCGGCCACGGCGACGACGTGGCTGCTGCTGGAGCAGCCCGGGCCGTGGGGGCCCAAGGCTCTCACCTCCAGCCACCTGGACCCCGCTCTCGGACGGGCCCTGGAAAGGGCGGCGGAGGGCACCGGAGTCCGCATCGCGCTCATCCGCCGTCCCGGGCGGCACGCCGACTGCCGCACGCCGTCCGTGCGCCAGGTATTCGCCGCCCACACCCTGCCGGGCAACGCGTGGCTGCACAGCGCCACCACGTGCGACCCGGAGGACCTCCTCCGGCTCGACTTCGACGCGCTGGGCAGGGGTGACCGGCGCGCCTTCGACGAGGCGCTGCGGGGCGGCCCCCACACCGGCGATCCGCTCGCGCTGGTGTGCACCAACGGCAGGCGCGACCGGTGCTGCGCTCTCCTCGGCCGCCCGCTCGCCGCCGAGCTCGCCTCCTCCGGGGTGGAGGGCGTCTGGGAGGTCACCCATCTCGGCGGCCACCGCTTCGCGCCGACGCTGCTGGTGCTGCCCCACGGGTACGCCTACGGCAGGGCGCAGGCCCACGCGGTCAAGAACGTCCTGCACGCCGTGCAGGAGGGCCGGATCGTCGTCGACGGCTGCCGGGGCCGCTCGGCCTGGGACCGGCCGGCTCAGGCCGCCGAGCTGGCGGTGCGCACGGCGGCGGGCGAGTACGCGGCGGACGCGCTGACCGTCGTCTCCACGGACGGTGCCGCGCCGCACTGGGAGGTGACCGTCGGCCACGTCGACGGGCGCCGCTGGAGCGTGCTGGTGTCCCAGGGCGCCTCCGAGCCGCCCCGCCCGGAGAGCTGCGGCGCCTCGGTGCTCGGCACCCCCGGCCGGATGGACGTCGTCGCGGTGCGCGAACTGGCGACGGTGCGGAGCTGACGGCCCGCCGCCCGCGAGCGGCCCCCGGCCGTGCGCCGGCCCGTGGCCACCGGCCCTCCCCCGGAACCTGCCGGAGATCCACACCCCACCCCCTGGGGCAGCCGGGGGCCGCCCCCGTACCGTCGTCCGCATGACCCGCACTCCCCCCTTGCGCCGCCGGCGCCTCGGTCTGCCCCGGCGGGTGTTCTCACAGGTGCTGCTGATGCAGCTGGTGATCGCCGCGGGCGTCGCGGTGCTCGCGACCGGGCTGTTCCTCGCGCCGCTCAGCCACCAGCTGGACGACCAGGCGATGCGCCGCGCACTCGCCATCGCGCAGACCACCGCCCAGAACCCGCGGATCACCGAGGACCTGCTGCGCACCTCCCCCACGGCCGGCGGGCCCGTGCAGCGGGAGGCGGAGCGGATCCGGCGGGCCACGGGGGCCGAGTACGTCGTGGTGATGGACGCACGAGGCGTGCGGTGGTCGCACACCGACCCGGCGCGCATCGGCGGGAGGGTGTCCACGGACCCCGCCCCGGCCCTGGCCGGCCACGAGGTCATGCAGATCGACAGCGGCACGCTCGGCCGCTCGGCCCGCGGCAAGGTGCCGCTGCTCGACGCCCGCGGGCGGATCGTCGGCGCCGTGTCGGTGGGCATCGCCTACGAGAGCGTGCGGGCCCGGCTGATCAGCGTCATCCCCGGCCTGCTCGCGTACGCGGGCGGAGCCCTGGCCGCCGGCGCGGCGGCCGCCTGGCTGATCTCCCGCCGGGTCCAGCGGCAGACCCGGGACCTGGCCTTCTCGGACATCGCCGCCCTGCTCGCGGAGCGCGAGGCGATGCTCCACGGCATCCGGGAGGGGGTCGTGGCCCTGGACCGCGCGGGCCGTATCCGCCTCCTCAACGACGAGGCGCGGCGCCTGCTCGGCATCGGCGACGAGGCGGCCGGCCGGACGCCCGAGGAGGCGCTCGGCGCGGGACGCACCGCCGATGTCCTGGCGGGCCGGGTCACGGGCACCGACCTGCTCACCGTGCGCGGGCACCGCGTCCTCGTCGCCAACCGCATGCCGACGGGCGACGGTGGCGCCGTCGCGACCCTGCGCGACCGCACCGAGCTGGAACGGCTCGGCCGCGAACTCGACTCCACGCACGGCCTGATCGACGCGCTGCGCGCCAAGGACCACGAACACGCCAACCACCTGCACACCCTGCTCGGGCTGCTGGAACTGGAGCTGTACGACGACGCCGTCGAGTTCGTCGGGGAGGTCGCCGGCGACCACCGGGCCACGGCGGAGCAGGTCACCGGGAAGATCCACGACCCGTTGCTGGCGGCGCTGCTGGTGGGCAAGGCGACGGTCGCCGCGGAGCGCGGGGTCGCGCTGCGGGTGTCGGACCGGACCCGGCTGCCGGACCGGCTGGTCGACCCGCGCGGGCTGGTGACCGTCGTCGGCAACCTGGTGGACAACGCGCTCGACGCGGTGGCGGGCACCCCGCACGCGCGGGTGGAGGTGGAGCTGCGCGCCGAGGGACGCACCGCCGTGCTCCGGGTGCGCGACACGGGACCCGGGATCCCCGCGGACCGGCGCGAGGTGATCTTCACGGAGGGGTGGTCGACCAAGACGCCGCCCGCGCACGGCAAGCGCGGCATCGGGCTGTCGCTGGTCCGCAGGTTCGCCGAGCGGCAGGGAGGCACCGTGACGGTGGGCGAGGCGGCCGGTTCCGGCGCCCAGTTCACGGTGGTGCTGCCGGAGGCACTGGCCGAGCCGGGCCTGGCGGCACCGGCCCGCACCGCCGCCGACTCCGTCGCCGACACCGCCGAGGAGGCCTCGCGATGATCGGCCCCCCCTGGGCGTGGACGGCGCCGCCCGGGCCGCGCGGCTGCCGCCTTCGCCGCCTTCGCCGCCTTCGCCGCCTTCGCCGGGAGCTTCCAGCCTTCCGCGTCGTCGCGCGGCACCGCCACAAGTGGGCGACCCGCGTCTCACCGGGCCGGACCGCACCGACGGACGGACGGGGGCGCCGGGCACGGGAACGGCCGCGCCCGAGCGAAGCGGACCGGGGACGGAACCGGCGCGCGATCGGGCGGACCGGGGATGGAACCGGCGCGCGGTCGGGCGGACCAGGCTGGAGACGGGCCGGCCTGCGCCCGAGCGCACCGGACCGGGCACGGACCGCCCCGCGCCCGAGCGGACCGGACCGGGGACGGGACGGGCCCACGCCCGGCGGACCGGCCGGGGCGGGAACGGCCCCGACCGGGCCGGCCGGGCCGGGGACGCCATGGCCGCGTCCCCGGCCTGCCGCGTGGCAGGCCGATGCCGAAGGTCTGCTTCACGGTCACGGGGCCGGCCACGCGAACCGGCCGCCCGGCCACCAGCCAGGGCTTGGCGGCGTAGCGGGAGGCGGTCCAGCACCTCGCCGTCGGTGGGTTCCTCCAGGCCGCTGACCAGGGTCAGTGTGGTCGACTTGCCGCAGCCGGTGGGGCCGACGACGGCCACGAACTCGCCGCGGGCCACGGTGAGGTCGAGGTCCCGGACCGCCGTGTGCAGGCCCCCGACGGGGTCCTGAACGTCTTGCTCGCGCCCCGCAGTTCGATGGCGGGGCTGGTGTCCGCGCTCATGGGCCGGGACGGTAGGACCGGATCCGGCCACCGCAGCAGTCTTGTAGGCGCAAGCCGGTCTTTTGCTCGCAGGCACCTGTTGTGCTCGTTTTGCTCGCGCTACAACAACGAAGCCGAAACGCGGGCCGAGCGCTCGCCCGGCCTTGGAGGAAGACGCCCGATGATTGACGTCCTGGTGGTCGACGACGACTTCCGTGTCGCCGAGATCAACGCCAAGTACGTGGGGAAGGTCCCCGGCTTCCGGGTGGCCGCCCGCGCGCACAGTGCCGCCCAGGCCCTCACGGCCGTGCAGGGCGGGGGCATCGACCTGGTCCTGCTCGACCACTACCTGCCCGACCGGACGGGCCTCGAACTCGTCCACCGGATGCGCGAACAGGGCATCGGCACCGACGTCATCATGATCACGGCGGCATGCGACGTGACGACCGTTCAGCAGGCCATGCGCCTGGGCGCGCTGCACTACCTGGTCAAGCCCTTCACCTTCGCCGCGCTGCGCACCCGTCTGGACTCCTACGCCGCCCTGCGCCGCACCGTCGACCGCGTCGGCTGCCACGGCGTCGCCCAGGAGCAGGTGGACCGCATCTTCGGCGCGCTGCGCACCACGCCGGCGCCGTCGGCGCCGGGCCTGCCCAGCGGCCACTCCGAGCCGACCACAGACCTCATCTGCGGCGTCCTCCACCGCGCCGACCACCCGCTGTCGGCCCACGAGGTGGCCGCCCGGACGGGCCTGAGCCGCTCCACGGCCCAGCGCTACCTCCGCCACCTGGAACAGGCCGGCCGCCTGCGCCTGTCGCTGAGGTACGGCGACACCGGGCGTCCCGAGCACCGGTACGCGTGGGTGGCGCCGTAGCGCAGCCAGTGCCGGTGCGACCGGCGGCTCCTCGCGGAAGTGCCTCTCGCGAGTCCTATCCGCTCAAGGCCCCTAGACAGCACCCGCCCCCGTCAGCGACCGCACCTCGGTCTCCGCGTGCTTGGCCTCGTCCGGCGGTTCGGCCGAGGTGACGGTGCCGAGCCAGCCCGCGAGGAAGCCCAGCGGGATGGAGACGAGCCCGGGGTTGTCCAGCGGGAAGAACTGGAAGTCGGCGCCGGGGAACAGCGCGCCGGGGCTGCCGGACACCACCGGGGACAGCACCACCAGGACCAGCGCCGGGAGCAGCCCGCCGTACACGGCCCACACCGCGCCGCGGGTGGTGAAGCCGCGCCAGAACAGCGAGTACAGCAGGACGGGCAGGTTCGCCGAGGCGGCGACGGCGAAGGCGAGGCCGACCAGGAAGGCGACGTTGAGGTCCCGGGCGAGCAGCCCCAGCCCGATCGCGAGCACGCCGATGCCGACGGCGGCGACCCGGGCCACGGCGACCTCGCTGCGCCGCCGGGAGCCGCGCCGGCGCAGCGAGGCGTACAGATCGTGGGCCACGGACGCCGAGGAGGCGAGCGTGATGCCCGCGACCACGGCCAGGATCGTGGCGAAGGCGACGGCCGCCACCACCGCGAACAGCACGGTGGCACCGGTGGAGTCGGCCCCTCCGCCGAGGTCGAGGGCGAGCAGGGGGACCGCCGTGTTCCCCGCCGCGTTCGACCCGCGCACGGCGTCCGGGCCGACGATCGCGGCGGCACCGAAGCCGAGGACGACGGCCATCAGGTAGAAACCGCCGATCAGGCCGATGGACCAGATCACAGAGCGGCGGGCGGCCCGCGCGGTCGGCACGGTGTAGAAGCGCGAGAGGATGTGCGGCAGCCCGGCCGTGCCCAGCACCAGCGCCAGCCCCAGGCTGATGAAGTCCAGGCGCGCGCTCCAGTCGCCGCCGTACTTCAGTCCGGGGGCCAGGAAGGCCGCCCCGTGGCCGCTGCGCTCGGCCGCGGTGAGCAGCAGCCGGTCGACGTCGCCGTGGAAGCGGACCAGCACGAGGACGGTCAGGACGACGGTGCCGCCGAGGAGCAGCACCGCCTTGACGATCTGGATCCAGGTGGTGGCCCGCATCCCGCCCAGGGACACGTAGATCACCATGAGCGCGCCGACGCCGATGACGGCCCAGGCCTGCGCCGCCTCGCCCGTCCGCCCGAGGAGCAGTCCGACCAGGCTGCCCGCACCCACCATCTGCGCCACCAGGTACAGGACGGACACGGTCACCGAGGAGGTGCCCGCCGCGATACGCACCGGCCGCTCGCTCATCCGTGCCGCGACCACGTCGGCGAGGGTGAACCGCCCGCAGTTGCGGACCAGTTCGGCGACCAGGAGGAGCACGACCAGCCAGGCCACGAGGAAGCCGACCGCGTACAGCAGCCCGTCGTACCCGAACAGCGCGATCAGCCCGGTCACGCCGAGGAAGGAGGCGGCCGACATGTAGTCGCCCGCGATGGCAAAACCATTCTCCATGGGCGTGAAGAGCCGCCCGCCCGTGTAGAACTCCTCGGCCGAGCCGTGCCGGTTGCGGCCCACCCAGGTGGTGATCGCCAGCGTGCCCGCCACGAAGACGCTGAACAGCAGCAGTGCCAGGGTCTGGTGATCGCCGGTCACGAGGCACCGCCCCGCACGCCGCGGGTCAGCTCCTGGGTGTCCCAGCGCAGTTCGAGCGCGGCCCGGTCACGGCGCAGCCGGGCGTGCCGGGCGTAGGCCCAGGCGAGGAGGAAGGTGCTGAGGAACTGGCCGAGGCCGGCCAGCATCGCCACGTTCACCGCGCCCGCCACCCGCCGCGCCATGAACTCGGGCGCGGCCGTCGCGGCCACGACGTACCCCACGTACCAGACGAGGAAGGCCGTGGCCGCCGGGACCACGAATCCGCGGTACCGCCGGCGCACCTCCTGGAACGCGGCGCTGCGCTGCACCTCGAGGTACACGTCGGCCGCCGCGCCGGCGCCCGGGCCGCCGCACGGCTCACGGCGCGAGGCCTGGGCCGGTGCCGTGGCCGCGCCCGTGCTGTCCGCCTCGCCCCAGCCGGAGGCCAGCGCGTCGTACCAGGGGTCGCGGTACCTCATGTCCGCGGGCCGGGGGGCCAGGGGCCGTCCGGCGTAGTGCTCGGCCACGTCCTCACCGCCGCCCCCTCGGGGACGACCGTTGCTTGACTGCATGCCCAAGCATGGACAGACCGGGAGGACCCGTGCCGTCCTTTCACCCTGCTCTTCACCCCATCAGGTGACCCGCCCCTGACCAGCACCCACGGCACCGGCAACGCGACCCGCACCGGACCGGGCGTCGCGCCGCCCGGTGGCGGCCCCGCCCGGCCGAGCCCTCCGCCCGCCCGGCCCGGGCCGGCCCGCTACGCGGGGCCGATGCCGGGCGGACCCGGCCCGGCGGCCCCGCGGCGGCTACGCGTCGATGCGCGAGCGGTCGAGCGTCGCCGCCGAGCCCGCGATGAACTCCTTGCGGGGCGCGACGTCGTTGCCCATGAGCAGGTCGAAGACCTGTTCCGCGGCCTCCAGGTCGGAGAGGTTGATGCGGCGCAGGGTGCGGTGGCGCGGGTCCATGGTCGTCTCGGCCAGCTGGTCGGCGTCCATCTCGCCGAGACCCTTGTACCGCTGGATCGAGTCCTTGTACCGGATGTTCTTGCTCTGGAACTCCAGCAGCTTGTCGCGCAGCTCGCGGTCCGAGTACGTGTAGACGTACTTGTCCTGGCCCTTCTTCGGCTGGACCAGCTCGATGCGGTGCAGCGGCGGCACGGCCGCGAAGACCCGGCCCGCCTTGACCATGGGCCGCATGTAGCGGTGGAACAGCGTGAGCAGCAGCGTGCGGATGTGGGAGCCGTCGACGTCGGCGTCGGTCATCATGATGATCTTGCCGTAGCGGGCCGCGTCCAGGTCGAAGGTCCGGCCGGACCCGGCTCCTATGACCTGGATGATCGCGCCGCACTCGGCGTTCTTCAGCATGTCCGTCACGGACGACTTCTGGACGTTGAGGATCTTGCCGCGGATCGGCAGCAGGGCCTGGAACTCGGAGTTCCGGGCGAGCTTGGCCGTGCCGAGCGCGGAGTCGCCCTCCACGATGAACAGCTCGCTGCGGTCCACGTCGTCGCTGCGGCAGTCCGCCAGCTTGGCCGGCAGCGAGGAGGACTCCAGGGCCGTCTTGCGGCGCTGGGCGTCCTTGTGCTGGCGGGCCGCGATGCGCGTGCGGGCGGCGGCGACGGCCTTCTCCAGCACCACGCGGGCCTGCTGGGCGGCGTCGCGCTTGGTGGAGGTCAGGAACGCCTTCAGTTCCTTGCAGACCACGTTGTTGACGATGCGCCGGGCCGCCGAGGTGCCGAGGACCTCCTTGGTCTGGCCCTCGAACTGCGGTTCCGCGAGGCGGACCGTGACGACGGCCGTGAGACCTTCCAGGGCGTCGTCCTTGACGATGTCGTCCTCGGCGACGCGCAGCAGCTTCTTGGCGCGCAGCACCTCGTTCATCGTCCGGGCGACGGCCTGCTCGAAGCCGGCGACGTGGGTGCCGCCCTTGGGGGTGGCGATGATGTTGACGAAGGACCGCAGCGTCGTCTCGTAGCCGGTGCCCCACCGCAGCGCGACGTCCACGCCCAGTTCCCGGGTGACCTCGGTGGGCGTCATCTGCCCGTGTTCGTCGAGGACGGGGACCGTCTCCTTGAAGGTGCCCTGACCGGTGAAGCGCAGGACGTCGCAGACCGGCCTGTCGCTCGCCAGGAACTCGCAGAACTCGCTGATGCCGCCGTCGAAGCGGAAGGATTCCTCGCCCTTGCTGCCGCCCTCGCCGAGCCCGAACTCGTCGCGGACGACGATGGTCAGGCCGGGCACCAGGAACGCGGTCTGGCGAGCACGCTGGTGCAGGTTCTCCAGGGAGAGCTTGGCGTCCTTGAGGAAAATCTGGCGGTCGGCCCAGTAGCGCACGCGCGTGCCGGTGCGGCTCTTGGGGATCTTCCTGGCCTTGCGCAGGCCGCCCTTGGCCTCGAACGTGGCGTCCGGTCCCCTGCCGCCGAACGCCCCGGGCACGCCGCGCCGGAAGCTGATGGCGTGGGTGTGGCCGCCGCGGTCGACCTCGACGTCCAGCCGGGCGGAGAGGGCGTTGACGACGGAGGCGCCCACGCCGTGCAGGCCGCCGGAGGCCGCGTAGGAGCCGCCGCCGAACTTGCCGCCCGCGTGCAGCTTGGTCATGACGACCTCGACGCCGGACAGGCCGGTCTTGGGCTCGACGTCGACCGGGATGCCGCGGCCGTTGTCCCGCACCTCGACGGAGCCGTCGTCGTGCAGGACGACCTCGATGTGGTCGCAGTAGCCGCCGAGGGCCTCGTCGACGGAGTTGTCGATGATCTCCCACAGGCAGTGCATCAGACCGCGGCTGTCGGTGGATCCGATGTACATGCCCGGGCGCTTGCGTACGGCCTCGAGCCCCTCGAGGACGAGCAGGTGCCGCGCGGTGTAGTTGGAACCGTCCCGGTCTGCTCCTGCCAGCAGCGCTGTGGACGGCACGGACGTCTCGGCGGTCACGCGGTTCGCTCCTCGCTGAATTTCGGATGAGGCCCTCTGGGGTAAGGCCGCGGCTCGGTGTGCCGCTCAGAGGGTACCGAGGCCTGGTAGAGCCCTTGTAACGCCACCCTCGGCAGGGACCCAGAGTAGTAGACAGTCGTATGGATGTTCGATCCTTCGATGGAGTGAAGCGGGAATCACGTTCCCTTCCAGGCATGAACCATTTAGGCTCCGGGCACGTCCTCATGCACAACCGGCAACCCGGCCGGGAGGACGACCTTGACCGACAGCGCGAAACCGTAAGACACACAGACACGCAATACGGCACATTCGCCGCCACACCGGCGACAGACAGCCGCCTCGGAAAACTTTTTTCGAGGAAAAGCCGCGATCGGGAACGTTTGGGGCTGGTTGGATGTTGACCCTGGTACGACAGCTCGTCGAGCTAGAGAAGAGGCGACGTGACTACTGTTCTGACCCCCGCGAGCCCGCTGACGGCCGCTGATCGCTGCGACCGCTGCGGCGCCCAGGCATACCTGCGCGTCGTCCTGCTGAGCGGCGGAGAACTGCTCTTTTGCGCCCACCACGGCCGCAAGTTCGAGCCGGAACTCAAGAAGATCGCCGCTGAGATACAGGACGAGACAGAGCGCCTGACCTCCGTTACGACGACGGCCACGTCCGACGACGAGCGCTGAACCCCTCGCACGACGAGCAGCGCCGGCGCAGGCCGGCCACGGGCGGCCACCCCTGGGAAGCAGGAGCGGCCGCCCGTCGTCATGCCCGGCGGGCCCCCGTCCCGCCACGGGCCGCAGCGGTCAGGTGCCCGCGGCCATCCGGCCGGGCGTGCTCGCGCGGGCGGCCGGGCTCAGTGCGCGGACCACCTCGGACACCCGCGTGTAGACCCCCGGGCTGCCCGCGCGCCCGCAGCCGATCCCCCACGACACCAGGCCGATCAGCTTCCCCCGCGCGACCAGCGGCCCCCCGCTGTCCCCCTGGCAGGCGTCGTGGCCCCCTGCCTTCTCCCCCGCGCAGAGCATGGTCTCGGGCACGTAGGCACTGTCGGCGACGCCCGGGTACGCCCGCCGGCACTCGGCGTCGGGCAGTACGTGGACGGGGGCGGCGCGCAGGGTGCGCGCGTAGGCTGCGGTACCGGTGGTGTCCCCCCAGCCGTAGACCAGGGCGCGCGTGCCCGGTACGTACGCCGGGTCGCCCGGCCCCGCCATCCCGATCACCGCGCTCGCGGGCACGGCCTCGGCGAGGGTGATCACGGCGAAGTCCCCGGAGTTGCCGGCGCCGTCGTAGCGCGGATTGACCCACACGCGGCGCACGGGTATCTCCCTGCCCTGGCGCGAGAACAGATCCGTGCGGCCGGAGATGATCCTGAAGTCCGGTGTCGGTGGCGCGCCCAGGACCTCTCTGCCCAGACAGTGGGCGGCCGTGAGGACGGTGGTGCGGCCGACGGCCACGCCTCCGCAGAATTGCCCGGCCCGGGTACCGCCGAACCGGTCACGGCTGGAGAGGGCCACCGTCCACGGGCTTTGCGAGACGTCGACGGGGAACCCGCCTATGACGATGCTGTCGGCTCCCGCGGGGGAAGCCGGCCCCAGCGGTATCGCGGCTCCCGCGGCCGCCAGCACCAGCGGCCGGGCCAGAACCCGGGCAATGCGGCGTCGCATGCGTGCTCCTTGCTCCCAGTGGTCATGGGACACCCAGAGTCATGCAGAGCTGTGCGGCCCGCAGCACGAAGGCCCGGTCCCCACGGGGGGAACCGGGCCTTTCCGTGCGTACCGGCCGCGACCTAGTCGAGGTAGTCGCGCAGCACCTGCGAACGCGACGGGTGGCGCAGCTTCGACATGGTCTTGGACTCGATCTGGCGGATGCGCTCGCGCGTGACGCCGTACACCTTGCCGATCTCGTCGAGGGTCTTCGGCTGACCGTCGGTGAGACCGAACCGCATGGAGACGACGCCCGCCTCGCGCTCGGACAGGGTGTCGAGCACCGAGTGCAGCTGCTCCTGCAGCAGGGTGAAGCTGACCGCGTCGGCGGGGACGACGGCCTCGGAGTCCTCGATGAGGTCACCGAACTCACTGTCGCCGTCCTCACCCAGCGGGGTGTGCAGGGAGATCGGCTCGCGGCCGTACTTCTGGACCTCGATGACCTTCTCCGGGGTCATGTCGAGCTCCTTGGCCAGCTCCTCCGGGGTGGGCTCGCGGCCCAGGTCCTGAAGCATCTGGCGCTGCACGCGCGCGAGCTTGTTGATGACCTCGACCATGTGCACCGGGATGCGGATGGTGCGGGCCTGGTCGGCCATCGCGCGGGTGATGGCCTGACGGATCCACCAGGTGGCGTACGTGGAGAACTTGTAGCCCTTGGTGTAGTCGAACTTTTCCACCGCGCGGATCAGACCGAGGTTGCCCTCCTGGATGAGGTCCAGGAAGAGCATGCCGCGGCCGGTGTACCGCTTGGCCAGGGAGACCACCAGACGGAGGTTGGCCTCCAGGAGGTGGTTCTTGGCGCGGCGGCCGTCCTCGGCGATGATCTCCAGCTCACGCTTGAGCTTGGGCGCGAGCTTGTCCGAGTTCGCCAGCTTGTCCTCGGCGAAGAGGCCCGCCTCGATGCGCTTGGCGAGCTCGACCTCCTGCTCGGCGTTGAGCAGGGGGACCTTGCCGATCTGCTTCAGGTAGTCCTTGACCGGGTCCGCGGTGGCGCCGGCCGCGGCGACCTGCTGCGCGGGCGCGTCGTCCTCGTCCTCGTCGGAGAGCACGAAGCCGGCGCTCTCGGTGCCCTCGGGCTCCTCCGGACCCGCCTTGGCGTCCTCGAGCACCTCGTCCTCGACCAGCTCGACGTCGTCCTTCTTGGCGGCGGTGGTCTTCTTGGCCGCCGTCTTCTTGACCGCGGTCGTCTTCTTCGCCGCGGCCTTCTTGGCGGCGGTCGTCTTCTTGGCTGCGGCCTTCTTCGGCGCGTCGTCCTCGACGGGCGTGTCGGCGGCGGGCGCCGCAGGCGTGGCGCCGGCGGTGGCCTTCCTCGTGGTCACCGTCTTCGCCGCGACCGTCTTGGTGGTGGTGCGCTTGGCCGGACTCTTCGCTGCGACGCTCTTTCGGGTGCGCTTGTTTGGCTCGGCGGCACTGACCATCAGCGTCACACCCTCTTCCTCGAGGATCTGGTTGAGGCTGCGCAGTACGTTCTTCCACTGAGTGGCCGGAATCTGGTCGGCTTCGAAGGCCCGACGCACATCGTCGCCGGCGATCTGCCCCTCAGCCTTTCCCCGCTCAATGAGCGCCATGACAGAGACGGACTCGGCGATCTCCGGCGGGAGCGTACGGGATGTGCTGGCCGACACGAACAACCTCTCGGAACGTTGGAAAACGGCTTCCGGCCCCGTCCACGGCGGACAGGAGCCGACCACCGGCCTGTGGATGGGCCGACGGCGCGGGCGGGGGCCGGGAAGAGGCACAGCGCCGTGAACGGCGTCCGTATTCCTCCGCGGCTGTCACCTCTTAGGTCATCGCGCTGTCTCCGCGAGCGTTACGCCCAATCTGCGTGGCCCGAGTCACACCCCGTAAGCACTCAAAAACGGTCAGACAGGGTCACATACGCTCACTCTGCCGATCCCGGCGACCCGTCGGCGGGCCCGGCCCCCGTCGTCATCGCACGCGGACCCCGCCGGCTTCCCGGAGGATCCGACGGGGTCCCGCGAGACGTCCACCAGGCCGGGCGGACCGCGGCGCGACGGCACGGGCCGGGCCGGACCGGGCCGCCGTCCACGCGGACAGGCGTTCGTGTGCGCGTTGGCGCGTGCTCAGTGCTCGCGCGGCGCGGGGACCACGCGCTCCACCTCGGGGTGGACCGTGAGGAGCTGGCGCATGGCGGACTCGGCCGCCGATCCGTCGCCCGCCGCGAGCGCGTCGACGATCCGGGCGTGCTGCGCGAGGGCGGTCTCGTTCGGGCGGTCACAGCCGGTGACCGGGCCGCCGGAGACCTGGAGGGCGGCGGAGACGATCCCGGACAGGTGCTCCAGCATGCGGTTGCCCGCGACCTGGATCAGCAGCGTGTGGAACTCGGCGTCCGCGCGCGAGAAGGTCAGCGCGTCGCCCTGCCCCAGGGCGTGCCCCATGATCTCCACCATGTCGGCAAGGCGCTGCTGGACGTCCTCGCGCCCGTGCCCGGCGGCGAGACGGGCGGCCAGCGGCTCGATCGTCCAGCGCAGCTCGCTCAGCTCGCGGCGCTGGTCGTCGCGCTGCGGCCCGAAGGCCCGCCACTCGATGATGTCCGGGTCGAGGAGGTTCCAGTCACTGACCGGCCGTACGCGCGTGCCCACGTTCGGGCGGGCGCTGACCAGGCCCTTGGCCTCCAGAACGCGGAGCGACTCGCGGACGACGGTGCGGGACACCTCGAAACGCTGCCCGATCTCCTCGGGCACCAGCGGGCGATCGGCGCCCAGGTCCCCCGACACGATCATCTGTCCCAGTTGCTGAACGAGTTGGCCGTGCAGTCCGCGGCCGCGGCTGCCCGCGGCACGCCGGCCCACCCGGCCCAGCTCCGGTTCGGCACTGCCCTCCCAGGCGGGCGGGGCGACGCGATCGGGGACGGGGGTATCGGTGTAGGGATAGCGGTCGAGTCCGCCCGGGCCGGCGAGACCTGAGTCCGAGGAGCGGGCGGCGGTCATCATGGTGTGCGCAAGGGTACTCACGAGTCCTTTGTCGGCGCTGTCTCCAACTCCCTTGAGGTCTTTGCTGAAAAGCACACGAAAGGGTGATCGCCCACTTCGTCGCAATTGACGTCTTATCGAAAAGAAACCGCCCCTCCGTGGGAAGTTACGAGCATTCCGTGACCGAAACGACACGCGTTGTGATCACTGGGCCCGGCTGCGCAGCACCGTGAACAGATAGGCACACGCCAGCGTGACCAGGGACAACGTCAATGCGGCACCCAAGGGTTGAGCGATCAGGCGGGCCGCCGCGACGAGATAACGGTCTCCGCCGAAGGGCCACTGCAGCAGGAGCATGTGGCGCAACCGGACGGGCAGGCCGGGCGCGAGCCGCGTCGCCGCCGACCCGCCCAGCGCCCACTGCAGGAGCGGTGCGACGATCACGGGCACGGCGAGCACGGCCGCGACGCCCGCCGCGGTCGAGCGGAACAGACCCGCGGCCAGGACACCGGCCCAGGCACAGCCGACCACGAGCCCCGTCCAACTGGCACCCAGCCAGAGCCAGTCGCCCGGCACCCCGGTGAGTTCCGCCCCGTAGACGACGTAGAGCACCTCGGCGTCGCAGCCGATCGCGAGGAAGGCCAGGGCGAGCGCGGTGGCGGTGGCGACGAGGAGTTTCGCGGCGAGCAGCCCCAGCCGCCGGGGCACGGTGCCGCGGTCCGCCGCCAGCGCGGGATGGCGGAACTCGTCGCCGAAGGACAGCGCGCCGAGCAGGCCCGCGCCGAGGGCCGCGGGCGGGAGCGGCAGCAGCTGCGGCCAGCCGGCCAGCAGCCGCGGCTGCGGGGTGTGCCCGACCCGGCCCAGGAGCAGCGCCGTCAGGGCGGAGAGGGCGAGGACGACGGCCCCGGTGACGAATCCAGTGCCGATACCGGCGGCGCGGCGCAGCTCGTAGCGCAGGGGGCGGAGAGGGCCGGCGCCGGGCCGGACGCAGATGGGTGGCGGCACGGCGAACCCGTCCCACCTGGCCGCCTCGGCCGGACGTGGCGTCGGGATGGGTGTCTGCGCGGTGGCGGAAGGGGGCGCCCCGGGGAGGTTCCGGTGGCGGAGCGGCCAGACCGGCCGGCCCGTACGCGCCGGGGCTTCCCGGGCCGCCGGGCGCCAGGGTGCGGTTCGGGTGCCGCGACGGAGCGAGTCGGCGGCCGGGACCGATCCGGCCGCCGGGAGGGGGGTGTCCGCGAGCGTGCGCCATGTTCGATCTTGCGTTCGATTGGACCGCGGATCTGTACGAGCGGATCCGGCCGGGGCATCCGCGTGCGCGGAACTGGCGGGTGCCCGCCTGCCGACGGGTCCGGTCGGTAGGTCGGCGCGGACGGGTGCAGTCGGGGAGCCGGCGCCGGCGGGCCCGGGGCGAAGGTCGCTGCGGGCGGACGCGGCCTGCGGGCCGGCATGGGCAGGCCCGGCGTCAAGGTCGCTGCGGGCGGACGCGGCCTGCGGGCCGGTACGGGCGGGCCCGGGCCGAAGGTCGCCACGGGCGGACGCAGCCTGCGAGTCGGCATGGGCAGACCCGGGGCGAAGGTCGCTGCGGGCGGACGCGGCCTGCGGGCCGGCATGGGCGGGCCCGGCGTCAAGGTCGCTGCGGGCGGACACGGCCTGCGGGCCGGCATGGGCGGGCCCGGCGTCAAGGTCGCTGCGGGCGGACGCGGCCTGCGGGCCGGCATGGGCGGGCCCGGCGTCAAGGTCGCTGCGGGCGGACGCGGCCTGCGGGCCGGCATGGGCGGGCCCGGCGTCAAGGTCGCTGCGGGCGGACGCGGCCTGCGGGCCGGCATGGGCGGGCCCGGGCCGAAGATCGCCACGGGCGGACGCAGCCTGCGAGTCGGCATGGGCAGACCCGGGGCGAAGATCGCCACGGGCGGACGCAGCCTGCGAGTCGGTGTAGGCGGGCCCGGCCTGGAGATGGCTGCGGGCGGGTGCGGTCTGGAGGCCGGCGCGGGCAGGCCCGGCTTGGACGTCGGCGCGGGCAGGTTGGGCCTGGACGTCGGTACGGGCGGGCGCGGTCTTGAGGTCGGTTCGGGCCGGCGCGGTGGGGACGTACGCGCGGTCGGGCTCTCCCTTCCCGACCGTGCCGCCGGAGCCGTTGAGGGACGGTGCGTGCACGGGTGCCGACGTGCCCGCCTCTTGCCCCGGCGCCCCGGGGTCCACGCGGCGTGCGTGCGCGGGAAGGGCCCGGGCGGCGGGTGCGTGAGGGGAAGCGGCCGCCGATTCCGCGGTGGCGGGCGCGTCGCCGGCGCGGTCGGCCCCCGACCGGCTGTCCGGACGGACGGTGACGGCGCCGTCCGCGGAACACGGCGTGGCAGGGGCCATGTCCTTGCGTACGCCGGAGGATGCCGCAGCGCCTTCGCCCCCGTGCGCGGCGGTGCGGGTGTTGTCCCCGCGCTCCGCCGCGGGCGTTTCGGCGGTGGGTGCGATCGCACCGGCGTCCTCCGCCCGTACCTCGACGAAGACGTCGTCCGTCCGTCCAGTACCGGGGGCGCGGGCCGCACGGGCCGGTACCGGCGCCCCATGGGAACACCCGCCACCGGCGCCGTCCGGGCGTGCGGGGACGGGGCCGTCCTGCGGACGAGCGGGGGCGGGGGTCTTCGGGTCGCGTACCGCGTGGGAGGCCGTGGGCGTCGGCGTGGTCCCGGGCCGCTCCGTTCCGCTCCGCTTCTCCTCGCCGCCGGGGAAGCGGGGGTCGACGGGACGGCGGTCTCCGGCGGCGGGCTCCCTCACTCCCGCAGGGGCGGCCTGCCCGGAGACCTGCACCTTCTCGGGGGCCACCGACGGCACCGCCGGCACCTCGGGCCGTTCGGCGGTCTGTGACGCACTCGCGGGCGCCGGTCCGGCACCGGGCCCCATGTCACCCACCTCGTCGGCGAGTTGGTGGACGAGGATGCCGTGCCGGAACGCGGCCTCACCGACGTCGGCGCACGTACTGCCGTAGACGGACAGCCGGTTGTCGTCCTCCCTGACGACCTCCACCGAGCGGCGCTGGGTGCGGGCCTCCTTGGTGAGCAGGGCCGCGAGGCGGGTGGCATGGGGGCTGCGGACGGCGACCCGGGGGCGCAGCCGGTGGCGGCCGAAGTCCGCGGCGGCCTGGTCGGCGACGATCCTGCCCCGGTCGAGCGTGACGACGCGGTCGGCCGTGCGCGCGGCCTCCTTGGGATCCGCCGTCGTGTAGAGGACCGTGCCGCCCTGGGCGGCGTGGGCCCGCAGCATGCCGTGCAGCCAACGCCTTTCCCGTCCGGAGATTCCGTCGGCCGGTTCGTCGAGGACGAGGGTGTGCGGGTCGGCCAGCAGCGCGCAGGCCAGCCCGAGGCGGCGGTCCGTTCCGCGGGAGAGGGTGCCCAGGCGCTCCTCGCGCAGGCTGACGAGGCCGACCACCTCGAGGACTTCGTCGGCACGCCGGGCCGGGACACCGGCCGCGGCGCACAGCATGCGCAGGTGGCCGCGGACCGTGCGGGACGGGTGTCCCGGGACCTCACCCAGGAGGACACCGACCTCATGCGACGGATGCGGGATGCGGTGCAGGGGTCGGCCCTTGAAGTACGTGATGCCACGGCCCGGTTGGAGTTCGAGCATGAGTCTGAGCGTCGTCGTCTTGCCCGCGCCCGACTGCCCGAGGAGCGCGGTGACACGACCCGCGTGCGCTTCGAACGAGACGTCGTCGACTGCGGGCGGAAGGTCCTTGCGGTGGTCGCTGGTCAGTCCGAAGGCCTGGATCACCCGCAGCAAGATAGCGCGTTATGCCCCTTTTTCCCGGTATCGCGACGCATCTTTGGTCGGCTCCCGCGCCAGCACTCGGCCCCGTGTTCGCCGTTCGCAAGGAGGATCGGCACACCGGGCCGGGATCGCCGGCCCGATTCCGCCTGGCCGCGCGCGCCGCGGTCAGACCTCGGGGCGCAGCATCGGGGGGTTCAGATACGTGGCGCCGCCGGCCCGGAAGAGCTGGGCGGGCCTGCCGCCCTGGCGCGTGGTCGTCCCGCCGGTCGGCACCAGGAAGCCCGGGGTACCCGTCACCTTGCGGTGGAAGTTGCGCGGATCCAGCGCCACGCCCCACACCGCCTCGTAGACGCGGCGCAGCTCACCGACGGTGAATTCGGGCGGGCAGAACGCGGTCGCCAGCGACGAGTACTCGATCTTGGAGCGGGCACGCTCCACTCCGTCCGCCAGGATCTGCGCGTGATCGAAGGCGAGCGGCGCCACCGGCTCGCCGTCACGGCCGTACCCGTCCTGCGCCAGCAGTTCCTCGACGGGCGCCCAGCGCGCGTTGCTGGCGTCGCCACCCGCCCGGGGCGCGGGCAGGTCGGGGGCGAGCGCGAGGTGGGCGACGCTGACGACGCGCATCCGGGGGTCGCGCTTGGGGTCGCCGTAGGTGGCGAGCTGTTCGAGGTGGGCGCCGTGGTCCTGGACGGGGACGGAAGGGTCGTGCGCGCGCAGCCCGGTCTCCTCGGCCAGCTCGCGCGCCGCGGCCTGCGCGAGATCCTCGTCTGCCCGCACGAAGCCTCCGGGAAGCGCCCAGCGCCCCTGGAAGGGCTGTTCGCCCCTGCGGACCGCCAGCGCGCACAGGGCATGGCGGCGCACGGTCAGCACGACCAGGTCCACGGTCACGGCGAAGGGCGGAAAGGCTGACGGGTCGTAGGGCATGCCGCGATCATAGTCGTCTGCCTGACGATAAACACGCCCTTCGTGCGACGCTTCGCCGACTGGTCCGCATCGGCCGCGCCCATGGTCCGTACCCGCGGCCGGCCGTCGCGCGCTCCCGTTCCGTCCCAGGCCACGTGTTCGTTTGCAGGCCTTCCGCCGCCTCCTCCACCAGCGCGGCCCCGTGCCGGCCGACCCGTACGGAGAAGGGGGCGCCGGCGACCCGCAGCCCGGTCAGGCGGACCTCCCCGCACGGTGCCGTGCGCACGGGACGGAGCGTGACCGTCCGGGCCGGGACGTCGGGGCGGACGCCCGCGAGGGTGGTCAGCAGCAGGATCCCCGCGGCCGCGGACGTGGCCGCGGGGCGGCACGCGGCGGGGTGGGGAACGGGGACGCCGAGGCCGGTGCGCTGCTCCCCCGCGTACATCCCGGGCAGCCGGTGCCCGAAGGCCTCGGCGGCGGCCCGTACGCCCCGCAGCAGGGAGCCCGCCTCCTCTGCGTAACCGGCGGCGGCCAGACCGGCGACGGCGACGGCCGTCTCCTGGACGCGCACGGCACCCGTGCGATGGCCGAACGGGTTGCAGCCCGGCTCCTCGGCCCCCGCGCGGTGGAGATCGCCAGGCCGGGAAAGGCGACGCGGATCAGGGCCGTGCGTGCCGATTCCTCCCGTCTCACGCACCCCTCATCAGGACCTCCCTCCGGCACCTTCCGTGGCGTCGTCGCCGGTGTCCCCCTGCGGTCGAACGGCATCGCGGCGCCGTACCCCGTCCTCCGCGAGGGCTCGCGGACGGACAGGGGCGGTCCGCGGACCGCCCGGGTGGGCGCCGTCGGATCGTGCGGTGGCCGGACGCTGGCCGTCCTGGCAGGGAAGACCGGGGCCCGGCCGGTTCAGCCGTGTCCGGCGCCGGCGACGGGGCAGCGAGGACAGTCCAGGCACCTGAGCTGTGCTGTCACGACCGGTCGCGTCCCGTCGTCCGCCGGCCTCCCCGCCATCCCCGCCATCGCCGCACTCGGCGTTCACGCTCGCCGGGGCCGCCGCGGCGCGATGCGTCATACCGGCGGACTTTCCGCCTGCCGGGGCCTCGGCTCGCGCCTCGGAAGGCCCACCCGGCCCTTCGTTCGCCGCGGTACGGTCTTCTCCGCTCGCCGGGCAGCCGGCTCCTCCGGGTACCGGGGTACCGCCCTCCCCCGGCTCCGGGCCGTCGGCGCCCATGCCACCATCGGCGTCCCTTCCGGCCGTCCGCCGTGTCCGTGCCTCCCGTTCGGCGCGCAGGCAGCGCCGGACGGACTCCGGGTCCAGACCTTCGTTGCAGGCCTGGTGCAGGAGGCGCGCGAACAGGTAGTGGGGGTCCGCGCCCAGCGCCATCGCCAGGGCCTCCCGGGCCTCGATGCCGTCGCCGGTCGACCAGGCTACCCAGCCCGCCAGCGTGAGCGGTGCCGCCGCGTGCTCGCCGTACGGACCGACGCAGCGGCGGGCCAGGGCTCGCCAGAGACGGAGGGCGGCACCCGCCTCGTCGCCCTCCATCCACTCGGCCGCGCGGTCGCGGGTCGTGCGGTCCTGCAGGCCGAGGATCAGCGCCGCGGCCTCCTCACAGGAGAGCAGGGCGTCGTCGCGCAGGTCGGCCGGGGCGATACCGGCGACCCCGGGCGCTTCGGCGAAGCGCCGCATGACGCCCTCGGCGAGGCACAGGGTCTCCTCGGCCACCTCCGCCCGGCTCGCGTCGTCGAGGATCCTGGGCACCAGTGCCAGCCCGGCGGCGTCGAGTGCGATCTCCTGCTCCCGTGCCGCGAAGGTCTCGCGGGGAAGCAGCCGGGCGCGCAGTTCGCTCAGGCTGCCGCGCACCTGGATACCGGCGTAGGCGGCCGCCGCGGCGAGCACGGAGGTCCCGGGCAGGCCCATCGGCAGCCCGTCCTCGGGACAGCAGGAGTCCGTCGGGCAGCAGTAGGACCAGAAGCGGCCGTCGGAGATGCACAGCGCCTCGATCACCGGCACGTCGAGGCGTCCGCACTCCAGGCGCAGTTTGTGCGCCAGGGGTTCCAGTCGCCGCATGACCTGCCGTCCCGACTCGCCCGCCGCGGGCTCCTGACAGAGGAAGGCGACCATCTGCCCGGGCTTGGCGCCCTTGCGCTCGCTGCCCGTGATCAGACCGTGGGCGAGCTGCCGGGCCGCCGACGGCCAGTCGTCCACGCTCGTGGGGATGCCGAGCCTTGCCCTGCCGCCGAACCGGCCACGCCCGCCCTGGTCGTGCAGGGCGACCAGGACGACGCTGTCCTCCGGCCGGTAGCCGAGCAGGTACGGCAGGGCGTCCGCGAGCTCTGCCGGGGTGCGGAGGGTGACCTGGTGTTCCGCGCCGTGTCCGTCGTACGTGAAGCACTCGGCCCGCACCTCCGGGCCGCCCTCGGGGCGTCCGTTCGCCGTGGTCCCGCCGTCCGCGTGGCGCGACACGGGCGCCGTCGCCGCCCGGCCGCCCGCCGGTTCTCCGTGCACCGCGGGACCGCCGCCCGCTGCCGCGCCACGGACCGTGGCGTCGCGCGCATGGCCCCCGGCTCCGTCGTGTACCGCGACCCCGTCGCGTACTCCCCGCCGGTCCCGCGGTTCTCGCTCGTCCCGCGCTTCCCGCCCGTCGCGTACCGGATACCCACTCGGGCCGGTTCGCGCCGCGATGTCGCCGTTTTCAGCAGTTTCGGATGATCCGGTCGTTTCGCCGTGGTTCGTCATGCGCCGACGATCTCGCGAAACGACGGACTCCGCTTCGCCCTGTGGACAACTCGGACCAGGGACACGTCAAACCGGGCCGGCGGCTCGGCGCCGCGCGGGTTGTCCACAGGCCCAGGTCCCGTTTGTCGGCGCCGTCCTGTTGTATGGAACGCATGGAGCACACGAGCAACGCGGATCTCCGAGCGGCGGCCGACGCGGTCCTCGCCCGGCTCGTCGGCGACGACACCGGCACCGCCCGGCTGCGCGAGGACCAGTGGCGGGCGATCGAGGCACTGGTCGCCGAGCGCCGCCGCGCCCTCGTCGTCCAGCGCACGGGCTGGGGCAAGTCCGCGGTCTACTTCGTGGCGACCTCCCTGCTGCGGGCGCGGGGCAGCGGCCCCACGGTGATCGTCTCCCCACTGCTCGCGCTGATGCGCAACCAGGTGGACGCCGCGTCCCGCGCCGGCATCCACGCCCGGACCATCAACTCGGCGAACACCGAGGAGTGGGACACCGTCCAGGGCGAGATCGCCGCCGGCGAGGTCGACGTCCTGCTGGTCAGCCCGGAGCGGCTCAACAACCCGGACTTCCGCGACCAGGTCCTGCCCAAGCTCGCGGCCGCGACCGGCCTCCTCGTCGTGGACGAGGCCCACTGCATCTCCGACTGGGGCCACGACTTCCGCCCGGACTACCGGCGGCTGCGCACGATGCTCACCGAGCTGTCCCCGGGCGTCCCCGTGCTGGCGACGACCGCCACGGCCAACGCGCGCGTGACCGCCGACGTCGCCGAGCAGCTGGGCACCGGCGGGACCTCGGACGCCCTGGTGCTGCGCGGCCCGCTGGACCGGGAGAGCCTCAGCCTGAACGTGCTGCGCCTGCCGGACGCCGCGCACCGGATGGCATGGCTGGCCGACCACCTCGACGACCTGCCGGGGTCCGGGATCGTCTACACGCTCACCGTGGCCGCCGCCGAGGAGGTGACGGCCTTCCTGCGGCAGCGCGGGCACGCGGTCGCCTCCTATACGGGCAAGACGGAGAACGCCGAGCGGCAGCAGGCGGAGGACGACCTCCTCGGGAACAGGGTGAAGGCGCTGGTCGCCACCTCCGCACTGGGCATGGGCTTCGACAAGCCCGACCTCGGCTTCGTCGTGCACCTCGGCTCGCCGTCCTCCCCCATCGCCTACTACCAGCAGGTGGGGCGCGCCGGCCGCGGTGTCGAGCACGCCGAGGTGCTGCTCCTGCCGGGGAAGGAGGACGAGGCGATCTGGGAGTACTTCGCCTCACTGGCCTTCCCCTCCGAAGAGGTGGTGCGCCGCACGCTCGACGTGCTGGCCCGCGCGGACAGACCGCTGTCGCTGCCCGCTCTGGAGCCCCTGGTCGAACTGCGCCGCTCCCGCCTGGAGGCCATGCTCAAGGTCCTCGACGTGGACGGGGCGGTCAGGCGGGTCAAGGGCGGCTGGGTGGCGACCGGGCAACCGTGGACGTACGACGCGGAGCGGTACGCCTGGGTCGCCCGGCAGCGGAAGACCGAGCAGCAGGCGATGCGCGAGTACGCGGCGACGACGGACTGCCGGATGGAGTTCCTGCAGCACCGGCTCGACGACGAGAGCGCCAAGCCGTGCGGCCGGTGCGACAACTGCGCGGGCGCCCGCTTCACCGCCGACCTGTCGACGGCCGCGCTGGACGCGGCGCGCGTCGATCTCGGACGGGCCGGCGTCGAGGTGGAGCCCCGCCGGATGTGGCCGACCGGCCTCCCGGCGATCGGCGTCGACCTCAAGGGGCGTATCCCGGCCGCCGAACAGGCCGCCCCGGGACGCGCGCTGGGCCGTCTGTCGGACATCGGCTGGGGCAACCGGCTGCGGCCGATGCTCGCGCCCGACGCGCCCGACGGCCCCGTGCCGGAGGACGTGGCGAGGGCCGTGGTCGGCGTGCTGGCCGACTGGGCCAGGGGACCCGGTGGCTGGGCCACGGGGGCGCCGGACGCGCCGCCACGCCCGGTCGGGGTCGTCACCGTGGCCTCGCGGACCCGGCCCCGCCTGGTCCACTCCCTGGGCGCGCACGTCGCCGAGGTCGGGCGGCTGCCGCTCCTCGGCACCCTGGAGTACGCGGCCGACGGGCCCCGCCTGCCCCGCAGCAACAGCGCCCAGCGCCTGAAGTCACTTCACGGGGCACTGACCGTCCCGGCCGATCTCGCCTCCGCGCTCGACGGCGTCCCGGGACCGGTGTTCCTCGTGGACGACTGGACCGAGACCGGCTGGACCCTCGCGGTCGCCGCGCGCCTGCTCAGGAGATCGGGAGCGCAGGACGTGCTGCCACTGGTCCTGGCCGTGCGGGGATGAACGCAGTCGCGGCCCGTCCTCGGCCGAGGCTGCTGAGGGTCCCAGCTGCCGGCCCCCGCTCCGCCGCGCCGCGAGGGCGCGGCGGTGCGGAATTCCCCCGTTCCCGCGCTGCCCGTGGGGCGGACTCTCCGACCGGGCTGCCGGCACGGCGGGAACATGCCGGACCCGACACGGCAGGCGTCACACGGAGGCTCCCTGGGTAGGGATATAAGCCACGGGTCAGCCGAAAAGGACCGGCGGCTTCAATTGCTCGTTGCCGCATCCCAGTTCGACAGGAAGAATTGAAGTCCGCTCCCCGCACGGCCCGGCCGTGTCCGGTAGGGCTCTGCTGCGGTGCGCGGTCCCCCGAATCCGACCCCGCCCGCAGTGTGGGCGCGTAGCCGAAGGGAGGAACGTGACCTTCGGATTCGCTCCGTCCTCGGCGGCGTCGTTGTCGACGTCCGCCGCCTCCGCCCACCGTGTGCTCGAACCCGCGGAGTGGGCCGCCGCGGGCATCCCCCTGCTGCGCGACCCCCGGGACGTGGTCAGCGGACTGCACGCCCGGCACCATCCCAGGCCGGGAACCGCCGTCATCGCGGTGCTCGACCCGGACGAACGACTGCGGGCGAGCGCCTCGTTCATCCCGCGTCCGGCTCCCGCCGACGGCTGGATGTTCCGCAACGTGCTGCTCGCCCAGTTGCGCCGGGTCATCCCGCACGACCTGCGGCGCCGCACTCCGGTGCGCACCGCCGTACTCCTCTACTGCCGCGAGGGCGACGCGCGTTGGACGGAG
Source organism: Streptomyces sp. NPDC046831 (assembly GCF_040645305.1). Lineage (NCBI taxonomy): Bacteria > Bacillati > Actinomycetota > Actinomycetes > Kitasatosporales > Streptomycetaceae > Streptomyces > Streptomyces sp. NPDC046831. Next base: position 153,408 of record NZ_JBEYXZ010000008.1, read on the forward strand.
GAGGACGGGGCCTGGATGTGGGGACTGCGTGACGCCTGCACGCTGCACGGGCTGCGCTGCGGGGCGTACGTCACGCTCACCCGGGACGGCTGGCAGGTCCTCGGCGAGGGGCGCGGAGGCCGCCGGCCGAACGCCGACTCCCCGCCGGAGCCCCTCGGCAGCGCCGAGACACCGCCCCCGCCGCCGCGCACCGGGGGCGCGCCGTCGGACGTCCTGCGCCGAGCGGCGGCCCGCTGAGGCAGGCGCCCGGGGCCCGTCCGGCCACGGCCGTCATCGCCGTGGCCCGCACGTCCGCCGTCGGTGCGGCGGACCCTGTCCGCGCCGTCCGGAAGGGAGCGGCCGGCGAAACGGACGGTCCGCAGACACGGTCCGCGTTTCCCGCCGCGCTTCGCCGCCATGTCCGGCGGCGTCGGCTCCGCCGTCACCGCTGCGCGCCCCGCGTCCGGGCGACCGCTCGACCGCGGTCGGGGTCCGGCCCGGCAAGGGGTCGTCGGCGGACCCGCCCCCGCGGGTCCTGTGGTCCGGCCGGGTGAACGGCCCGCCGGACCATGGGAACCGCCGGGCACGGGAAGCGCCCGGCACGCACCGCCCGCCCCACCCGGGTTCCGTGTTCAACGCCCTTCCGTCTACACGGGAACCGGGCGAATCCGGGCTTCCAGGGGAAACGGTTCCGCACCGCCCACCGGACGTGCCACGCCACCACCCGCTCCGGTCACGCCGGAACCGGCCGGCCGCCGCACCCTGGAGAGTCGGGCGACCCGGGCGGCCCCGGCGACAGCGCGCCGTACGGCTGCCCGCACGGCGCGGACGCGGCTCAGACGCCCGCGCCCAGCACCGCGTTGATCTGCTGCGGGTCGCCGCAGACGATCAGCAGGGCACCGGCCCGGGTGTGCGCCAGCGGCAGGACCGTGGCGGCCGCCGTCTCGGGGCCGCCGTTGACGGCGACCACGACGACCGGACGGGACCCGGCACGGGAGGCGAGGGCGGCGTCCGTGTAGAAGACGTCGTCGCCCGCGTCGTGCTGCGCCCAGTAGGACGCCTCGCCGAAGGACAGCTCATGGGCGGCCCACGGGTGCGGCTCGCCGGTGGTGATCACCAGGACGTCGCCGGGGGCGCGGCCCGACTCCAGAAGCAGGTCGACCGCTTCCTCGGCGGCGTCGAGGGCGCCGTCGACGGGGGCGGGGATCAGCTGGATCTGCGGGGCCGCCGGTGCCGCCGGAGCGGCGGGCCTCGACGGTCCGGGCCTGGCCGCCGCTCCCTCCCGCGGCGCACGTTGCACCGGCGGCGCGGGGCGCAGGGGCCCGGGACGGCCGGGGCGCGGCGGAGCCGCGGGGCGGGGGCCGGGGACGGGACGGGGGGTCGGCGCGGTGCGGCCGGTGGCCGGAGTGGCGCGGGGACCCTGGGCACTCTCGTGAATCTGAGGCTCCTCGGGAAGGAGAGGCATGGGCTGATGTCTATCAAACGTCGGTACGGCCCGCGTGGGCGGGTGGCACATCGGAACGGGCGGAATCGTCAGAAGTCGAAGCCGAGCTGACCCTCGATCCCCGGAACGTTTCCCTCCGCCCAGCTGCGGACCTTCTTGAGGTGCCGCCACCGGGGCAGCGCATCAAGATACGCCCACGACAGCCGGTGGTACGGGGTGGGCCCCCGCTCCGCCAGCGCCGCCCTGTGCACGGGCGACGGATAGCCGGCGTTGGCCGCGAAGGCGAAGTCTGCGTGGTCCGCGCCCAGTTCGGCCATCATCTTGTCGCGGTGGACCTTGGCGATGACCGAGGCGGCGGCGACCGCCACGCACGACTGGTCGCCCTTGATGACCGTGCGCACCTTCCAGGGCGTGCCGAGGTAGTCGTGCTTGCCGTCGAGGATGACTGCGTCGGGGCGCACGGGCAGCGCCTCCAGGGCGCGCACCGCCGCCAGCCGCAGCGCGGCCGTCATGCCCAGGTCGTCGATCTCCTCCGGGGAGGCGTGCCCGAGGGCGTAGGCGGTCACCCACGCCTGCAGCACCTCGGCGAGTTCGGTCCGCCGTTTCACGGTGAGCAGTTTGGAGTCGGTGAGGCCGACGGGCGGCCGGCGCAGTCCGGTGACCGCCGCGCAGACGGTGACGGGGCCGGCCCACGCGCCGCGCCCCACCTCGTCGACACCGGCAATGACCTTCGCTCCGGTCGTGGCCCGCAGGGAGCGCTCGACGGTGTGGGTAGGGGGTTCGTACGGCATGGCGCCCCTAGCGTACGCCGCCCCGATCCGGCCGCGACACCCCGGTTTCCCCGCGCTCCCCGGCGAGGGTGCGCGCGTGCCGTCAGGGACCGGCCGGCCGCAGCAGCGGAAGCATCAGACGGTCGATCAGCTCCTCCAGTTCCGGGTCGCTCCATTCGCTGCCGCACATCTTGGAGCGGTACATCATCATGACCGGGATGGCGTCGAGGGCGTAGCCGTCGACGGCGTCGCGGCGGACCCATCCCCTTGCGATCCCCCGGGTGATCACGTCTCGGAGCAACGTGACGGTGGGCTGGGCCACCCCTTCGACGATCACGCCGTGGAAGCGTTCCACCTGCGCAGGATGCATTCGTGAATCACAGCGCGAAGGGCGAAGCCGGGCAGCGAGAACATGGCCGCGCGGGCCCGGCGGCACAGCGCGAGGAGGTCCTCCCGCACGCTGCCCAGGTCCGGCGCCTCGTCGAGCCGGGGCAGGCCGGCCTGCAGGGCGTCCGCGACGAGAACCTCCTTGGAGGGCCAGCGGCGGTAGACGGCGGCCTTGCCGGTCTGCGCGACGGCGGCCACCCCGTCCATGGCCAGGCCCTTCCAGCCGACGGTGCCGAGCTGCTCCAGCGCGGCGTCGAGGATCGCGCGTTCGAGCACGGCGCCGCGTCGGCGCGGGGCGGCCGGCCGAGCGGGGGCTGCCGTCCGGCGGGAGGTGACCATCTTCGCCTACACGTTGACCCTCGGCGGCACGGCGGGGCCGGGCATCGGCTGGTCCCGCCCGGCCCGCGGCGAGCCTCACGCGGACGCCGGCACCCACCGCGGCAGGGGCTCCGTGCGCCGCACCCACTCCTCTGGCGGGGCGCCCGCACCGGACGAGGCGAGCACCCCGCCCACGACGGCGCACGTGGTGTCCACGTCACCGCCGGCCCGGACGGTCGTCCAGAACGCTTCCTCGTAGTCGCCGCGGGCCCGCGCGGCCGACCACAGCGCGAAGGGCACCGTGTCGTGCGCCGACGTGCGCCGTCCGCAGCCGAGGACGGCGGCGACGGTGGCCACGTCCGCGTAGTCGAGCATGTCGCGGGCGCGCCGCAGACCGGCGCCGACGGCGCTCCTGGCCGGCACGAGGGCGATGACGCCGTCGAGCAGCGCCCCGGCATCGGGGGGACCCGCCGGGGACGCGTTCAGCGCGGCGGCCGCCGCGACGGCCATGGCGCCGACGACGGCCTCGCGGTGCTGGTGCGTGGGGTAGGCGGAGATCTCGGCCTGGTGGGTGGCCTGCTCCGGGTCGTCCGCGTACCAGGCGCCGAGCGGGGCGATCCGGGTCGCGGCTCCGCTGCCCCACGATCCGAGGCCCTTGAACAAGGCGGGCGCGAGGACCTTCCAGTCACCGCCCTCGCGCAGCCGGTCCAGCAGCCTGGCCGTCCCCGCGCCGTAACCCCGGCCGGCGCCGTGGTGCTCGGCGAGCGACCGGGCCAGGGCGTCCTGGTCGACGCGCTGGTGCGCGGCCAGGACGGCGACCACGGAACACGCCATCTCCGTGTCGTCCGTCCACCGCCACGGACCGGGCGGCAGCGCACGGCTGCGGAGCAGCGGGTAGTGCGCCGGGACGAGGAACCGCGAGCCCAGCGCGTCTCCCACCGCCAGTCCGCGCAGGCTCGCCAGGGCACGCTCCAGGCGCCCGCCGGGGAAGGGGTCAGAGGTCATCGCTTCGCCACTTTATCCGGTGATTCCGTACGGTTCCGGATCCCGCCACCGGTCGAACGGCCGGTCCAGCGTGTACCGGCCGTCGTCCCCGAGGACGAGGGTGCGCATCTCGCCGTTGCCCGGGTTGGACAGGGACTCGAACTCGGCGACCGTCCAGTGGAACCAGCGCATGCAGAACAGCCGCATCGCCAGGCCGTGCGTCACGAGCAGCACGTTGGGCGGATGGTCCGGCGCCTCGAAGCTGCGGAAGAGGCTCTCCAGGAAGCCGCCCACCCGGTCGTAGACGTCGGCGCCGGACTCGCCCTGGGCGAAGCGGTAGAAGAAGTGCCCGTAGGCGTCCCGGTAGGCCTTCTGCAGGCGCACGTCGTCGCGGTCCTGCCAGTTCCCCCAGTCCTGCTCGCGCAGCCGGGGTTCCTCCCGCACCCGTACGAGGTCGGGGTCGAGGTGGAAGGCGCGCAGGGTCTCATGGGTGCGGCGGTAGGGCGACACGTAGACGCTCACGCGCTCCCGCCCGAACACCTCCCGCAGCGTCTTGCCCGCCTCCTCTGCCTGCTGCCGGCCGCGCTCGGTCAGTGCCAGGGCGTGGTCGGGCTCGCGTTCGTACACGGAGTCATCAACATTGCCCGTTGACTCGCCGTGCCGGACAAGGACGATGCGCCGTGGTCGTGCCATGCCAAAACACTAGATCGGGTGACGGCCGATCGAAGACTCGAAGCGGCCCCGTACGGCGTAGGTCACACAGTGCGGTAGCCGTGCGCCACACAGCGCACACGGCCACCGCACGGAATCCCACCCTCCGCGGTCATACCGTCCAGCTCGGTTCGAGCTCGACGATGTCGCCCGTCATGGCCGCGACGTCGGCCTCCGTCTGGGCCCGCAGCGCGAGCCGCTCGATGCGCTCGGCGCGGTACTTGCCGTGCTCGGCGGACGACTGCCACATCGACAGCACCAGGAACTCGTTGCCCGGCGCCTCGCCGAACAGACCGCGGACCATGCCGGGCGAGCCGGCCATCGCCGGGTTCCACACCTTCTCCTGCATCAGCGTGAAGTGCTCGGCGCGCTCCTCGTGCACCCGGCACAGGGCCACCCGCAGCAGGTCGGCGTCCGTGAAGCGCGGCTCGAAGCCCGTCTTCACGTCGAAGCGGTGGTCGAAGAGCCTGACCCGCGCGTCCTTGAACGTGCCGGCCTGGGCCGCGGCCAGCCGGTCGTGGGAGCGGGCCATGAAGGAGTCGTAGAAGGCACGGCTCTCCCAGAAGGCGACGATGTGCGCCACCCCCGGCCGCACCCGGCTCCACCCGCCGCCCTGTCCCCGGAAACCCGGCTCCCCCGGCAGCCCCGCCCACTTCCGCTGCCCGCGTTCAAAACCGCGGCGGTCCACCACGGTGCAGCGAATCCACTTGACCAGCACCGCGCCATGGTAAGGCCAGGGAGCGCGACGCCGGCCACGCTCGCGGGGACAGCACCCGCGCACGGGCACCCGCGTACGTGGCACGATGGACAACGAGCCTCTGGCGCCGGGAAGTTGGGGCAGGGGGAGGCACAGGACCGGCGAGAAGGGGGAGTCCGTGAGCGGGCTCAGCAAGGGAATCCGCAAGGTCGAGGTCGCGCTGAGGTGGGATCCGAGTCCGTCGGGGCAGCCGCCGACCGACCTGGACCTGGTGGCCGCGACCTACACGGCGGGCGACATGCACGGGACGCCCGCCTACGTGGTGCACTTCGACAGCCGCTCGCCCGACGGCACGATCTACCTCAACCGGGACAGCACGGACGGCCAGGGCTTCGGCTGGGACGAGGTGATGACGCTGGAGCTCGGACGGCTCGACGGCCGGTACGCGCGCGTGCTGGTCGGCGCCGTCATCCAGCAGCGGAACGGACACCGCACCTTCGTCGACGTCCTCAACCCGGGGCTGCGCATCCGCGAGGGCTACTCCGTGCTGGCCCAGGACGACTTCGGCGGCATACTCGGCGCGACCGCGGCGACCGTGGCGGAGTTCGTGCGGGACGAGGACGGCAACTGGGTCTTCCGGCCCGGTCTGAAGGGCTTCGACGACGACCCGGCCGACTTCGTGCGCACCATGGGCGGCGCGCACCCGTCCTGACCGGGCAACGGGGAAGGGGCGCCGGCCGAAGCCGGCGCCCCTTCTCACCTCGCGGCCGGATCAGCTGCAGCCGCTGGTCGAGCCGCAGCCCTCGCAGATGTAGCACGAACCGGCGCGCTGCATCTTCGTGCCGCAGGAGAAGCACAGCGGGGCGTCGGCCTGGATGCCCAGCTGCATCTCCACCAGTTCGGCGCTGGTGTGCGCCTGCTGCGGGGCCGGCCTGGCCGCCTCGGCGTCGGCCTTCGGCGTGGCGACGGCCTTGAGGTCGGTCTGGCGCGGCGCCGACTGGGCCAGGCCCTCGACGTCCACCTCGTCCTCGTCGATGGACGGCTCGTACGAACCGGTCTCCAGGTGGCGCTGGCGCTCCTCGGCGGAGTGGATGCCGAGGGCGGAGCGCGTCTCGAACGGCAGGAAGTCCAGCGCCAGGCGGCGGAAGATGTAATCGACGATCGACTGCGCCATCCGCACGTCCGGGTCGTCCGTCATGCCGGCCGGCTCGAAGCGCATGTTGGTGAACTTCGAGACGTACGTCTCCAGCGGCACGCCGTACTGCAGGCCCACCGAGACGGCGATCGAGAAGGCGTCCATCATGCCCGCGAGGGTCGAGCCCTGCTTGGACATCTTCAGGAAGACCTCGCCGAGACCGTCGTCCGGGTAGGAGTTGGCGGTCATGTAGCCCTCGGCGCCGCCGACGGTGAAGGAGGTGGTGATGCCGGGACGCCCCTTCGGGAGACGCTTGCGCACGGGGCGGTACTCGACCACCTTCTCGACCGCGGCCTGCGGCTCCTCGGCGGTCTCGGTCTTCGTCTCCTCCTTCTTCTTGGCGGAGAGCGGCTGGCCGACCTTGCAGTTGTCGCGGTAGATCGCGAGCGCCTTGACGCCCAGCTTCCACGCCTCGAAGTAGATCTCCTCGACCTCCTCGACGGTCGCCGTCTCCGGCATGTTGACCGTCTTGGAGATGGCGCCGGAGATCCAGGGCTGGATCGCGGCCATCATGCGGACGTGGCCCATCGGGGAGATGGCGCGCTCGCCCATGGCGCAGTCGAACACCTCGTAGTGCTCCTGCTTGAGACCGGGGGCGTCGATCACGTTGCCGTGCTCGGCGATGTGGGCGACGATCGCCTCGATCTGCTCCTCCTGGTAGCCCAGGCGGCGCAGGGCCTGCGGGACGGTGCCGTTGACGATCTGCATCGAGCCGCCGCCGACCAGCTTCTTGAACTTCACCAGCGCGAGGTCCGGCTCGACACCGGTGGTGTCGCAGGACATGGCGAGGCCGATGGTGCCGGTCGGCGCGAGGACGGAGGCCTGGGAGTTGCGGAATCCGTTCTTCTCACCGAGGCGCAGCACGTCCTGCCAGGCCTCCGTGGCGGCGGCCCAGACCGGGGTGTCCAGGTCGTCCATGCGCACGGCGGTGGCGTTGGCGTCGGCGTGCTGCTCCATCACGCGCAGGTGCGGCTGGGCGTTGCGGGCGTAGCCGTCGTACGGGCCGACGACCGCGGCCAGCTCGGCGGAGCGCTTGTACGCGGTGCCGGTCATCAGGGAGGTGATGGCACCGGCCAGGGCCCGGCCGCCGTCGGAGTCGTAGGCGTGGCCGGTCGCCATCAGCAGGGCGCCGAGGTTGGCGTAGCCGATGCCGAGCTGGCGGAAGGCGCGGGTGTTCTCGCCGATCTTCTGGGTCGGGAAGTCGGCGAAGCAGATGGAGATGTCCATCGCCGTGATGACCAGCTCGACGACCTTCTGGAAGCGCTGGACGTCGAACGACTGGTCGCCCTTGCCGTCGTCGTCGAGGAACTTCATCAGGTTCAGCGAGGCCAGGTTGCAGGACGTGTTGTCCAGGTGCATGTACTCGCTGCAGGGGTTCGAGCCGTTGATGCGGCCGGACTCCGGGCAGGTGTGCCAGTGGTTGATGGTGTCGTCGTACTGGATGCCCGGGTCGGCGCAGGCCCAGGCGGCCTCGGCCATCTTGCGGAAGAGGGACTTGGCGTCGACCTCCTCGATGACCTCGCCGGTCATGCGGGCCCGCAGGCCGAACCTGCCGCCCTGCTCGACCGCCTTCATGAACGTGTCGTTCACGCGGACCGAGTTGTTGGCGTTCTGGTACTGGACGGACGTGATGTCGTCGCCGCCCAGGTCCATGTCGAAGCCCGCGTCGCGCAGGGCGCGGATCTTCTCCTCCTCCTTGACCTTGGTCTCGATGAAGTCCTCCACGTCGGGGTGGTCGACGTCGAGGATGACCATCTTCGCGGCGCGGCGGGTGGCACCGCCGGACTTGATGGTGCCGGCGGAGGCGTCGGCGCCGCGCATGAAGGAGACGGGACCGGAGGCGTTGCCGCCGGAGGAGAGCAGCTCCTTGGAGGAGCGGATGCGGGAGAGGTTCAGGCCGGCGCCGGAGCCGCCCTTGAAGATCATCCCCTCTTCCTTGTACCAGTCGAGGATGGACTCCATGGAGTCGTCGACGGAGAGGATGAAGCAGGCGGAGACCTGCTGGGGCTGCGGGGTGCCGACGTTGAACCAGACCGGGCTGTTGAAGCTGAAGATCTGGTGCAGGAGGGCGTAGGCGAGCTCGTGCTCGAAGATCTCGGCGTCGGCGGGCGAGGCGAAGTACTTGTAGTCCTCACCGGCCTTCCGGTAGGTCTTCACGATGCGGTCGATCAGCTGCCGGAGGCTGGTCTCGCGCTGCGGGGTGCCGACGGCACCGCGGAAGTACTTGCTGGTGACGATGTTGACCGCGTTCACCGACCAGAAGTCGGGGAACTCGACGCCGCGCTGCTCGAAGTTGACCGAGCCGTCGCGCCAGTTGGTCATGACGACGTCACGGCGCTCCCAGGCCACCTCGTCGTACGGGTGCACGCCGGGGGTCGTGTGGATGCGCTCGATGTGCAGCCCCTTGGTGCCCGTCCTGCCGCCCTTGGCGCGGGCACCTCGTGCCGGACCGCTCGCCGTCTCTGTCATGCCGCCTCCCTGTACGGGCGAAAACGCCCTGAAGTGCCCCGTTCTTCCAGGGCACGGTGTTCTGTCTGGTGCTGCGGACGCCCTCACGTCTCCGCCCGCAACAGGTCCTGTCTCGCCGCCGCACGGCCGGTCCGGACACGCCCGGGCCGGCCCGCCGATCAGTCGGCGGCACTCGCGGGCAGGGGGACCTCAGCCGTCCCCGCGGACCCGCGATCGTCTTCCCGGCTCCCCGCGCCGGCGTCGCCGCCGTCGTCGCCGTACGGGCGCCGCGCGCCCTCCCTGAGTTCCGCGACGGCGGCCTCGAAGTCCTCGAGCGAGTCGAAGGCCCGGTAGACCGAGGCGAAGCGCAGATAGGCGACGAGGTCGAGCTCCTGCAAGGGACCGAGTATGGCCAGTCCCACGTCATGGGCGGCCACCTCGGCGCTTCCGCTGGCCCGTACGGCCTCCTCGACCCGCTGGCCGAGCAGCGCGAGCGCGTCCTCCGTGACCGGCCGCCCCTGGCACGCCTTGCGCACGCCGTTGATGACCTTGGTACGGCTGAAGGGCTCGGTGACCCCGGACCGCTTCACCACCATCAGTGAGCACGTCTCCACGGTCGTGAACCGGCGGGAGCACTCGGGGCACTGGCGGCGCCTGCGGATCGACGTGCCGTCGTCGGTCGTACGACTGTCGACCACGCGGCTGTCGGGGTGCCTGCAGAAGGGGCAGTGCATGGACTCCAACCCTCCTCACAGCAGACTCAATAGCCTCGTCAGGGCTCAGGAGCCCCGCGAAGCAGCCCCAAGCATAGGCGATGATCGAGGGGCCGGAGACCCGGGGGACCACAACACTTGGGCTGCTGTAGCCATCCAACCACTACATGTGGGGGATTGGCTCGCACATACGTGTGAAGGGCCCCGTGTCGCGGACGGAACGGCGCGCCGGCGCACGTCCCCGTCCGGGCGCGGCGGGCATCGTCTGCCCCCGGGGCGCCGCGGGAAACACGGCGGTGCGCACCCGTACCGCGCGGCGGTCCGGCGGGGATACCGTGAGCGCCCCACGAAAGATCCGTGCCACTCGCCAACACAGCGGGAGCGGGTCCCCGGCGAAGGGGGCACCGGATGGCAGACTGGGGCGGCACCCACGAGGTCGCCACCCCGGCGGTGAAGAGTACAACCATGCGCCCTTTCGCACGCCGGGCACCGTAGGCCATACACCAGCACACATGATCAAGTCAGACGATCCGCCGTTTTTCACTCGAACGTGTGTTTGGCGCAACCTTTCGAAACCATCTACCGTTGTGCAGCAGGGAGACCATCGAGAGGGGCCGACGTGACCACCACCGCAGACAGTGCCACCATCACTGCCCAGGACCGCTCCCAGGGCCGACTGGAGCCGGTGCACGCGATGAACGAAGCCACGAATCCCGAGGGGCACAAGCGCTCCCTGCCGGGCCGACCTCCAGGGATCCGGGCGGACAGCTCCGGACTGACCGACCGGCAGCGCCGGGTGATCGAGGTCATCCGGGACTCGGTGCAGCGTCGTGGCTACCCGCCGTCGATGCGGGAGATCGGTCAGGCCGTCGGCCTCTCCAGCACCTCCTCGGTCGCGCACCAGCTGATGGCGCTCGAGCGCAAGGGCTTCCTGCGCCGCGACCCGCACCGCCCCCGGGCGTACGAGGTCCGCGGCTCCGACCAGGCCGCCACGGTGCAGCCCACGGACACGGCGGGCAAGCCCGCCGCGTCCTACGTCCCCCTCGTGGGCCGGATCGCGGCCGGTGGCCCGATCCTGGCCGAGGAGTCGGTCGAGGACGTCTTCCCGCTCCCCCGGCAACTGGTCGGCGACGGCGAGCTGTTCGTCCTGAAGGTCGTCGGCGACTCGATGATCGAGGCGGCGATCTGTGACGGCGACTGGGTCACGGTCCGCCGCCAGCCCGTCGCGGAGAACGGCGACATCGTGGCCGCCATGCTGGACGGCGAGGCCACCGTCAAGCGCTTCAAGCGCGAGGACGGCCACGTGTGGCTCCTCCCGCACAACTCGGCCTACGAGCCGATCCCCGGTGACGACGCGACCATCCTCGGCAAGGTGGTGGCCGTACTGCGGCGCGTCTGACCCCCCGAGACCGGGCCCCGGAACCTCTGCGCCGGTTCCGGGGCCCTGTGCTGTGCTGAAGTGCTGTGCCGGGACCGGATGAGGTGCCGTGCCGGGGCCGGCGACGGACCTCCTCCCGGTCGTGGGGTGGCGCGTCCCGGGCCTGCGGACGCGCCACCCCACGATCACTTCTCCTCCGCCTGCCGCGCCGCCGCGTCGATCGCGGCCAGCGACCTGCGGACCTGGTTGCGGTCCGTGGTGAACCAGAAGTCGGGCAGCGACGCCTTGAGGAAGCCGCCGTAGCGGGCCGTCGCCAGCCGCTGGTCCAGCACCGCCACCACACCGCGGTCCCCCGTGGCCCGTACGAGACGGCCGGCGCCCTGCGCCATCAGCAGCGCCGCGTGCGTGGCGGCCACCGCCATGAAGCCGTTGCCGCCCGCGTCCTCCACGGCCTTCTGCCGGGCGCTCATCAGCGGGTCGTCCGGGCGCGGGAACGGGATCTTGTCCATGACGACCAGCTGGCAGCTGGGGCCGGGGACGTCGACGCCCTGCCACAGGGACAGGGTGCCGAACAGGCAGGTCCTCGGGTCCGCCGCGAAGTTCTTGATCAGCTCGCCCAGTGTCTCCTCGCCCTGGAGGAGGATCGGGAACTCGGGGATCCGGGTGCGCAGCTCCTCCGCGGCCAGCTGGGCGGCGCGCATCGACGAGAACAGGCCCAGCGTCCGGCCGCCCGCGGCCTGGATCAGTTCCGTGAGCTCGTCCAGCATGTCCGCCCGGTCGCCGTCCCGCGCCGGACGGGCCAGGTGCTTGGCGACGTACAGGATGCCCTGCTTGCGGTAGTCGAACGGCGAGCCGACGTCCACACCTTTCCACGTCGGCAGGTCGTCCCCCTCCGTGCCCTCCGGGGCGAGGCCCAGGGAGGCACCGACGCCGTTGAAGTCGCCGCCGAGCTTGAGGGTGGCCGAGGTCAGGACGACGGAGCGGTCAGCGAAGAGCTTCTCCCGCAGCAGACCCGACACGGACATCGGGGCGACGCGCAGCGAGGCGCCGAACCGGTCGTGGCGCTCGTACCAGACGACGTCCCACTCGGACCCGTTGGTGATCCGCTCCGCCACGTCGTGCACGGTCTCCACCGAGGCCAGTGCCTGCTTGCGGACCGCGTCCTCGTCCTGGACGGACTTGTCGCGGGTCGAGCCGAGCCCGGAGATCACGTTGCGGGAGGCGTCGCGCAGCGCGAGCAGCGCGTAGCCGAGGTCCTCCGGGATCTCCTCCAGGCGGCCCGGCAGGGCGAGCTCCATCAGCCGCTCGAAGCCCTCGGCCGCGGTCTGGAGCTGGTCGGCGACCTTCTCGTCGACCAGCTTCGCCGCCCGGCGCACCGCGCGGTTGACCTGGCCGGGCGTGAGCTCGCCGGTGGCGACCCCGGTCACCCGGGAGACCAGCTCGTGCGCCTCGTCGACGATCAGCACCTCGTGCTGCGGCAGGACCGGTGCGCCCTCGATGGCGTCGATCGCGAGCAGCGCGTGATTGGTGACGACGACCTCGGCGAGCTTGGCACGCTCGCGGGCCATCTCGGCGAAGCACTCGGCGCCGTAGGCGCACTTCGAGGCGCCCAGGCACTCCCGGGACGACACCGATACCTGCGCCCAGGCCCGGTCGGACACGCCGGGCGTCAGGTCGTCGCGGTCGCCGTTCTCCGTCTCGTCCGCCCAGTCGCGCAGGCGCAGCAGGTCCTGGCCCAGCTTGCTGGTGGGCGCGGCCGCCTCGAACTGGTCGAACAGGCCCTCCTCCTCGTCCTGCGGCACGCCCTCGTGCAGGCGGTGCAGACACAGGTAGTTCGACCGGCCCTTGAGCATGGCGAACTCGGGGCGGCGGCGCAGCAGCGGGTGCAGGGCCTCCACCGTGCGCGGCAGGTCCCGCTCGACGAGCTGGCGCTGCAGGGCGAGCGTGGCGGTCGCCACGACGACCCGCTCCCCTTGGGCGAGCGCGGGCACCAGGTAGCCCAGTGACTTGCCGGTGCCGGTACCGGCCTGGACCAGCAGGTGCGAACCGTCGTCGATGGCGTCCGCGACGGCTTGGGCCATGGTCACCTGGCCGGGGCGCTCCGTGCCGCCGACGGCGGTGACGGCGGCGTGCAGGAGATCGGGGAGAGAGGGCTTCGTCATAGCGCGACCACCCTACGGCGCGGGACTGACAAACGGGCGATCAAGGCGGGGTTCGAGCGGAACGGATCGGACCGGCTCACAGCCGGTGGCGCAGGGACCGCTCCCTGATCACGAGCGCCGCCCGCTTCGCCGGCAGCTCGGCCTCGCCGAAGAACCGGAAGCCGGCGCTCAGGAAGGCGGCCACGGAGGGCGTGTTGCGCAGGTCGGGCTCCGCGACGACGCGGACGCAGGCGGCGCGCTGGTCCAGCACCAGGTCGGCCACGGCTCTGAGCAGGATGCCGCCCAGTCCCCGGCCCCGGTCGGCGACCCGGCCGAGGAGGAGGTGGACACCGGTGTCGTGCGGCCGGGCCGGGTAGTACCGGGCGAGCGGGTCGAGGTCCGCCCGGTAGATCTCCCAGTAGCTCATCGGTGCGCCGCCGATCAGGCCGAGGCAGGGCACGCTGCGTCCGTCGCCGTCGAGTTGGGCGCGCAGATGGGCCTCGGTCACGCTGCGGGGCCCGGCCAGCTGCCAGAACGCCGCGACGGCGGGGTCGTTCATCCAGCGGCTGACGACCGGGAGGTCGCGGTCGAGGCGGACGCGGACGAGTTCGAACACGCCGGCGGGCGTGTCGACCGGCCCCCAGTCGCCCACGCCGTCGAGCAGGTCCTCCGTGAGGGGCGTGCGGGCGAAGGGGTGCGGTGCGGAGTGCGGCGGGAGCGGGCTGCCACCGCCTTGCGCCACGGCGCCGGTGCGTACGGGGGCCGGTACGGCGGCCGGGCGCTCCGGATCGGCCCCGGGATCGGTGCCGGTCCGGGTCGGGCCCCTGAAGAGCGCGAGGAACTCGTCGGGCAGGTGCAGGTCGAGCGTGTCCTCGACGTCGCCGTCGCTGTGGCCGTCGCTGTCGCTGCCGCCACCGCTGTCGCTGCCGCCCGGCTGGGCAGCGGCAGGGATGTCGGGCACGGCGCCGGCTGCGTCCGAGCCGGTGTCGGGCACGGCGCCGACTGCGTCCGGGCCGGTGTCGGGCACGGCGCCGACTGCGTCCGAGCCGGTGTCGGGCACGGCGCCGACTGCGTCCGAGCCGGTACGGAGGACCGGGTCCGCCGTGCGAAGGCCGGGCGCGGCGCCGGTCGTGTCGGGACCGGGGGTCACCGGGCCCTCCGCGCCGGGGCCGGCGGGCAGCGCCGTGCTCGCGGCGTCCGGGCCGGCGAGGAAGGCCGTACCCGTCTTGTCCGGATCGGTGCGGGAGGACGCGCCGCCCTCCGCGCCGGGGCCGGCGGGCAGCGCCGTGCCCGAGGCGTCCGGGCCGGTGAGGAGGGCCGTGTCCGTCGGGTCCCGGTCGGTGGGGCGGGCGGTGCCGTTCTCGTTCGGGGCGCCGCCGGGAACGGCACCGGGTGGGCCCGCGGGAGCGGTTCCGGAGGCGGGGGCGTGGCCGGCGCCTGTGTCGGCGGGAGGCATGGCGCGCTCCTCTCGGGAGACGGGTGGGGCGTGGCCCTCGGGGACGAACGGAGGCGGGGCAGGGCGCGCGCTAGGTGCGTGCCGCCGGCTCGCGCGCCGACTGGCGCCGCGGGGCGCCCTCGTGGGCACGTGCCCGCGTGGACACGCACCCGTCGGGCGAAGAATCCGTCACGGTCACGGCTCCCTGTCCTCCGGCTCTCCAAGGGCGAGTTGCCGCCATCGGCACGGGAGTCCCGGCCGCGGGCAGCGGGACCCCCACCGCTACAACCCCGGACCGCCCGCACGGTTACGGGTCGCCTCAAGATCCTTGCCGTGACGCAACCGTTGCCGTTCCGTCGGAAGGCCCCCACAGCGAGCGCATAGGGTGTGATGCCGTTCCCGCTCGCCGTGGAAAGCCCTGGGCTCGACCCGAGTCCGGCGGCAGCGCACGGCCGCACCACCGAGTTCGCCGACCTCAGGGGGAGTCAGACCATGCGCCCGATACGCCCGTTCTTCGCCGCACGCCGAGGAGGCGCACGCCGCGGGACCTCCCCCGTGCCGGCGGCCGTCGCCCTGGCCTCGGCGCTGGCGCTCACCGCCACCGCGTGCGACTCGGGCGGCGCCGAGGCGGACGGCAAGGCCACCGCCTCCGCCACCGCCACCGCCGGCGACGACGGGAAGATCAAGATCCCGGACGACCTGAGGCAGAAGCTCAAGGACCACGGGATCGACATCGACAAGTGGAAGAACGGCGCCTGGAAGAAGTGGGACCGGGACGACTGGCTGCGTGAGGCCGACGAGTTCATCAACCCGATCATCAAGGGCCTGTGGGACCCGGACCGCATGCGCCGGGCCGAGGACCCGGACCGGGGCGTCGACACCAGCGGCCTCTCCGGTGACCAGGGCGTCACCGATCCGACGCCGGCGCCGGTGCGGGCGCAGTCCGTGCCGCCGACCTACCACGCCAACGCGGCCACGGCGGGCAAGGTCTTCTTCGACTCGCCCGAGGGCACGATGGTCTGCTCGGCGACGGTCGTGAAGGACCCGGCCCACCCGGGCAAGTCGAACCTCGTGTGGACGGCCGGCCACTGCGTGCACGCCGGCAAGAAGGGCGGCTGGTACCGCAACATCGCCTTCGTGCCGTCGTACAACGACTCGGGCCTCGGCGTCGCCGAGCTGCAGGACGCCGCCCGCGAGGAGGTGGCTCCGTACGGCGTGTGGTGGGGCGACTGGGCGCAGACCTCGCAGCAGTGGATCGAGCAGGGCGGTTCGACCGGCGGCGACGGCGCGGCGTACGACTTCGCCGTCATCCACGTGACGCCGGAGAAGGGCGGCACGGGCACGTCGCTGGAGGAGACGGTCGGCGCGGCGCTGCCGGTCGGCTTCGACGCCCCGGCCGTGCCGGAGGTGGAGAGCGTCACCGCGACCGGCTACCCGGCCGCACCGCCGTACGACGGCCAGCGGCTGTACCGGTGCCAGGACAAGCCGGGCCGGCTGTCCATCGACACGGCGGCGCCGACGATGTACCGCATCGGCTGCACCATGACCGGCGGTTCCTCCGGCGGCGGCTGGGTGGCGACCGGGCGGGACGGCAGGCCGACGCTGGTCTCCAACACCTCGATCGGTCCGGTGACGTCGGGCTGGCTGGCGGGTCCGCGCCTGGGCCCGGTGGCCAAGGGCGTGTACGACTCGGTCAGCGGGAAGTTCGCCGGGCGGTGATCGCCGGACGGCGGGGGGATTCCTGCCCCGGCGGAGGCCGCAACACGCCGCCGGGCTCAGGTTTCCTGCGCTGACGGCGGTATGCCGAAGGCCCGCCCCCTCGCTGAGGGGGCGGGCCTTCGTGCCGTCGGTCAGAGCGCGGCGGCTGGTACGTACGGTGAGAGGTCCGAGGCCAGCTCCTCGTGCACCCGCGCCTTGAGCAGCGTGCCCTCCGCGGTGTGCTCCTCGGAGATCACCTCGCCCTCGGTGTGGGCCCGCGCGACCAGCTTGCCGTGCGTGTACGGCACGAGCGCCTCGATCTTCACGGACGGCCGCGGCAGCTCGTCGTCGATGAGCGCGAGCAGCTCCGCGATACCCCGGCCCGTGCGGGCCGAGACGGCGATGGAGCGCTTCTCGATCCGCAGGAGCCGCTGGAGGACCAGCGGGTCGGCCGCGTCCGCCTTGTTGATCACGACGATCTCGGGCACGTCGGTGGCGCCGACGTCCCTGATCACCTCGCGCACGGAGGCCAGCTGCTCCTCCGGGTCCGGGTGCGAACCGTCCACCACGTGCAGGATCAGGTCGGAGTCGCCGACCTCCTCCATGGTGGAGCGGAACGCCTCGACCAGGTGGTGCGGCAGGTGCCGGACGAAACCGACCGTGTCGGCCAGCGTGTAGAGCCGGCCGCTCGGGGTCTCGGCCCGGCGCACGGTCGGGTCGAGGGTCGCGAACAGGGCGTTCTCGACCAGCACACCCGCGCCCGTGAGGCGGTTGAGCAGGGAGGACTTGCCGGCGTTGGTGTAGCCGGCGATGGCGACGGACGGCACCTTGTTGCGGCGCCGCTCCTGGCGCTTGATCTCGCGGCCGGTCTTCATGTCCGCGATCTCCCGGCGCATCTTCGCCATCTTCTCGCGGATGCGCCGCCGGTCCGTCTCGATCTTGGTCTCACCGGGACCACGCGTCGCGAGGCCGCCGCTGCCGCCGCCCATCTGCCGGGACAGCGACTGACCCCAGCCGCGCAGCCGCGGCAGCATGTACTGCATCTGCGCGAGCGCGACCTGCGCCTTGCCCTCACGGGACTTGGCGTGCTGGGCGAAGATGTCCAGGATGAGCGCCGTACGGTCGATGACCTTGACCTTGACGACGTCCTCGAGGTGGATGAGCTGGCCGGGGCTGAGCTCACCGTCGCAGATGACGGTGTCCGCGCCCGTCTCCAGGACGATGTCGCGCAGCTCGCCGGCCTTGCCGGAACCGATGTAGGTCGCCGCGTCGGGCTTGTCGCGGCGCTGGATCACACCGTCGAGCACCATCGCGCCCGCGGTCTCCGCGAGGGCGGCGAGCTCGGCGAGGGAGTTCTCCGCGTCCCGCACGGTCCCCGAGGTCCAGACGCCGACGAGCACGACCCGCTCCAGACGGAGCTGCCGGTACTCGACCTCGGTGACGTCCTCGAGCTCGGTGGAGAGGCCCGCGACACGGCGCAGGGCCGCGCGCTCGGAGCGGTCGAACTGCTCGCCGTCCCGGTCTCCGTCGATCTCGAGGCTCCAGGCGACGTCCTCTTCCATCAGGGCATCGGCCCGAAGTCCTTCGGGGTGGGTGTGCACGAGGCGCTTGGTGGCCTGGGAAGAGGAAGAAGAGGAGGTCATTGGGTCCTTACGTCGTTGGGGGTGGCGTCGTGCGGCGGCGAGCAGCGGCCCGCCGGCCCGCACGGCCGGTCCGTCACTGATCACAACGCACAGGCACCCCGGGACATTCCCGTGTGCCGTGCCGCGCCGGCCTGATGATGGTCGCACGGCACGGCCCGTCTCGTCACGGTGTTATCGCCGGGCTCCGCGGTGCGCGGCCGTGTGCGGGGTCTCCCCCGCCGCCTTGACGGCCGCCGGCCTCCAGTCGGGGTGGCCGGGCATCGGCGGGGTCTTCGCCCCGTAGAGCCAGGCCTGGAAGAAGCCGCTCAGGTCGCGGCCGGAGACGTCCGACGCCAGGCGGACGAAGTCGGCCGTGTCCGCCGTGCCGTTCCGGTGCTCCCGCACCCACGTCCGCTCCAGGCGGTCGAAGGCGGGCTCGCCGATCTCCTGGCGCAGCGCGTAGAGGACGAGCGCGGCGCCGTCGTAGACGTTCGGGCGGAAGATGCCGATCTTCCTGCCGGGCTCGGGCGGCCTGGGCAGCGCCGGCGGGCCGCCGGCCGCGCGCCAGCCGTCGGAGGCGCCGTAGGCGGCCTTCATGCGGTCCTGGAGGGACCTGCCGGCCGCCTCCTGGGCGTACAGGGCCTCGTACCAGGTCGCGTGCCCCTCGTTGAGCCACAGGTCGGACCAGGTGCGCGGGGTGACGCTGTCGCCGAACCACTGGTGGGACAACTCGTGCACCATGATCGACTCGATGTACCAGGCGGGGTGGCCGGGCTTGGTGAACAGCTCCTTCTCGAAGAGGGAGAGGGTCTGTGTCTCCAACTCGAAGCCGGTGGCGGCGGAGGCCATGAGCACGCCGTACGTCTCGAAGGGGTACGGCCCGACCTTGCTCTCCATCCACGCGATCTGACCGGGGGTCCTGGCCAGCCACGGCTCGAGCGCCCGGCGGTCCGCGGTGGGCACGACGTCGCGCACGGGCAGCCCGTGCGGTCCGGTGCGGCGCAGCACGGTGGAGCGGCCGACGGAGACCTGGGCCAGTTCGGTCGCCATGGGGTGCCGGGTCCGGTACGTCCACGTCGTCGCCCCGCCGTGCCGGTCGACGCCGGCCGGCAGGCCGTTGGCCACGGCCGTGTAGCCCTCGGGCGCGGTGACGCGGAGGGTGAACATCGCCTTGTCGGAGGGGTGGTCGTTGCAGGGGAACACCAGGTGGGCGGCGTCGGCCTGGTTGGCCATGGCGAGGCCGTCGCGGGTGCGCACCCAGCCGCCGTCCCGGCCCTGGGCGGGGCGCGGGTCGCTGGTGTGGCGCACGGTGACGCGGGTCCAGCCGCCCTGCGGCAGCGGCGTGCCGGGGGTGACGACCAGGTCCTCGCCGGCGCTGGTGAAGTCCGCGGGCCGGCCGTCGACGGTCACCGACTGCACCGTGCCGTGCGCGAAGTCCAGGTTGAGGCGGTCCAGTCGCCTGGTGGTCAGGGCGTCGATCGTGGTGACGGCCTGCAGCGGCTCGCTGTTGCTGCCGGAGTAGGCGAAGGACAGGTCGTACGAGGCCACGTCGTACCCGGGGTTCCCGAGGTACGGGAAGAGCCGGTCGCCGACGCCCAGCGGTTCCGCGGGGGCGCTCGCGGCGACGAGGCAGACGGCGACGGCCGGGGCGAGGAGCACAGCCCGCAGACGGCGGGCCGCGGGACGGGGCCGGGAGGCGCGGGCCGGGGGCGGGAGAAGGCCGGAGCCGGGTGACGGGGCGCTGGGACCGGCCTGCTGGGGCCGGTGGAGGGTGAGCGGCATGCAGCCACCGCTACCAGCGCGGACGCACTGTACGGCGGCGACGCGCGCCGGGGCCCACCCGAACGGGGCCATGCCGAGCGCGGGGTGACGACCCTTCAGTGCCTGGGGCGCGGGGCTGGGGGTCGACGCCCGCGCGGGCAGTCCCGGAACGTGGCTCCCGCCGCTGCCCCACGGAGGCGACCGGCCCGACCGCCCGGCGCGCGCACGGGGACATCCGGACCGGCCGCCCAACCCCTGCGCTGGCGGGCCGGATCAGACCCCGGCCGCGCGGCACCCGACATGCTCGACGTCCACTCCCCCACGACGGCGAACCGAACCCGGCGCCCGCACGGGTACGTCGGGCCGGCCGCCCGACGCCCGCGCAGGCAAGCCGGACCGAACCGGCCGCTCGGCACTCGACGCGCTCGACGCCCCTGGACCCCGGCGTGGGCCGGCCGTCCGACGCCGGCACCGAGCACATCGGAACCGGCCGCCCGACGCCGGCAGGTACACCGAACCGCCACCCCGTGGCGGCCGCAGAGGCTGACCGGTGGATGCACTGGCGGGCACCTGCGAGGACGCGCCCGCCGGGGAACGCCGCCCGGCCGTTCAGCCGCTGTGCGGGGGCGGCTGGGTGCGGCTGACGTCGTAGACGCCCGGCACGTTCCGCATGGCCCGCATCAGGGCGGGGAGCCGGGCGGCGTCCGGGAGGCGGAGGGTGTAGGTGTGGCGGACGCGCTGCTGGGCGGGCGGTGCGACGGTCGCCGAGATGATCTCGACGTCCTCCAGGGCGATGGCCTCGGTGAGATCGGCGAGCAGATGCGGGCGGCCGAACGATTCGGCGAGCAGCGTGACCCGGCACTCGGCGGTGTCGCCCCAGCGCACCCCGACCTCCGCACGCCCCGCCTCCCGCATCCGCGCCACCGCGCCGCACTCGACACGGTGCACGGTGACCACTCCCCCGCGGACGGGGAAGCCGGTGACCTCGTCGGGCGGGACCGGCGTACAGCAGCCCGCGAGCCGGACGGCGGCGCGCGGCCGGTCGTCGACCACCACGCTCGCCGCGCCGGGCCGAGGGGCGGGCGGCGCCTGGGCGGAGCCGTCGGCCGGGCGCCCGGAGGCACCGGCCTCCGCGCTCCCGTCCGCCGCACGGGGCGCACCGCCGGACGTCCCGCCGCCCCCGTCCGCCGCGCGGGGCGCACCGTCGGACGTCCCGTCGCCCTCGTCCGCCGCCTCGCCGCCGGCCGGTGCCGGATGCGCCGTCAGCCAGCGCTGGATGGCGATCCGGGCGGCCGGGGTGTGCGCGTGGTCCAGCCACTCCCGGGACGGCTCGGAGGCCGGGTCCTGGCCCATGAGGGGCTGGACGGTGTCGCCGTCCCTCAGGACGGTGCTCAGCGTCGCGAGACGGCCGTTGACGCGGGCGCCGATGCACGCGTGCGCGTCCTCGCCGTACTGGGCGTAGGCGGCGTCCACGCAGGTGGCGCCCTCGGGCAGGCCGAGCGTGCCGCCGTCGGGCCGGAAGACGGTGATCTCGCGGTCCTGGGCGAGGTCCGCGCGCAGCGTGGACCAGAAGGTGTGGGGGTCGGGCGCGGCCCGCTGCCAGTCCAGGAGGCGGGAGAGCCAACCGGGCCGGGTGGGGTCGGCGCGCTCGCCGTCCGCCGGGTCGTCGGACGCCGGTGGCGCGTAGGGGTTGCCGAGCGCGACGACGCCGGCCTCGGCGACCCTGTGCATCTGGTGGGTGCGGATGAGGACTTCGACGACCTGGCGGGCCGCCGACGTGCCCCCCGGCTCGTCGGCGGGGGCGGGAGGCAGGGCGACGGCGGTGTGCAGCGACTGGTACAGGTTGAACTTGGGGACGGCGATGAAGTCCTTGAACTCCGAGACGACCGGCGTCAGGCAGGTGTGCAGTTCGCCGAGGACCGCGTAGCAGTCGGCGTCCTCGCCGACCAGCACCAGCAGGCGGCCGAGGTCGCACCCGCGCAGCCGGCCACGCTTGCGGGCGACCCGGTGCACGGAGAGGAAGTGCCGCGGCCGGATGAGGACTTCGGCGGGGATGCCGGCCTCGCGCAGCACACCGCGGACCTGCTCGGCGACCTCGGCCAGCGGGTCGTCGGCGCGGGCGGCGTTCTCGGCGATCAACTCCCGGGTGTGCTCGTACTCCTCGGGGTGCAGGATCGCGAAGACGAGGTCCTCCAGCTCGGTCTTGAGCGCCTGCACCCCGAGCCGTTCGGCGAGCGGGATGAGGACGTCCCGGGTCACCCTGGCGATGCGGGCCTGCTTCTCCGGCCGCATCACGCCGAGGGTGCGCATGTTGTGCAGCCGGTCGGCGAGCTTGATCGACATGACGCGTACGTCGTTGCCGGTGGCGACGAGCATCTTGCGGAAGGTCTCGGGTTCGGCGGCGGCGCCGTACTCCACCTTCTCCAGCTTCGTGACGCCGTCGACGAGATAGCACACCTCCTCGCCGAACTCCTCACGCACCTGCTCCAGCGTCACGTCCGTGTCCTCGACGGTGTCGTGCAGCAGGGAGGCGGTCAACGTCGTCGTCTCGGCGCCGAGTTCGGCGAGGATGAGGGTGACCGCCAGCGGGTGGGTGATGTACGGCTCGCCGCTCTTGCGCATCTGGCCGCGGTGCGAGGACTCGGCCAGGACGTAGGCGCGGCGCAGCGGTTCGAGGTCGGCGTCGGGGAAGTGGGCCCGGTGGGCCTCGGCGACGTGGCCGATCGCGTCGGGCAGCCGGTCGCGGGCCGTGGGCCCGAGCAGCGCCGCCCGGCCGAGGCGGCGCAGGTCGATCCGGGGCAGGGCCCTCCTGCGGGCCGCTGTGGGTACTACGGCGCCCGGCGCCGCAGGGTTCGTGGCATCCGCACTCATGGGCACCTCCGGCTGCGTGGACCGGCGGACGGGTGCCCCAGGCTGTGCCGCGGCACAGGGGTGGTGGCGGCGGATCCCCCGTCCGGGCCGGTGCTTGATGCTACCCAGCCCACCACCCGCGACCGGCCGCCTCTCGGAGAGCGTGAAACGGATCACCCATTCGAGCGATGGATGGGAGGTTTAGAGTTTTCGGCCACCTGACGCACGGCCGTCCGTCGAATCCGGCCCGCACCGGGTCGCCGACGCCGGGTGTTCCCTGCCCCGCCGGGCCCGGACCATGGATGCCGCCGCCGGTCCCCCGTCAGCGGAGCGCGTCTTCCAGCCACTCCGCGTCGATCTCGCCCTCGGCCACGATCACCGCGGGACCGGTCATCTCGACCTCACCGTCCGCCCGCTCGGTGATCACGAGGGTTCCGCCGGGCACGTCCACCGTGTACGTCGCCGGGGTCCCGGTGACGGCGGGGTCGGCGCCGTCGCGCCGGGCGGCCGCCACGGCGACGGCGCACGCGCCGGTGCCGCAGGAGCGGGTCTCGCCGGAGCCGCGCTCGTGCACGCGCATCGCCACGTGGCGGGGGCCACGGTCGACGACGAACTCGACGTTCACGCCGTCCGGGTAGGCGGAGGCGGGGCTGAAGGGCGGCGGGGCGAGCAGGTCGCCGGCGTGCGCGAGGTCGTCGACGAAGGCGACCGCGTGCGGGTTGCCCATGTTCACGTTGCGGGCGGGCCAGCGGCGCGCGCCGACGCTCACCTCGACGTCCCCCTCGGGGAGCCGGGCCCGGCCCATGCCGACGGTGACGTCGCCGTCCTTGGCGAGGTGGGCGCTCCTCACGCCCGCGCGGGTGGCGATCCTGACGTCGCCCTCGGTCACGTGCCCGGCGTGCTGGAGGTAGCGGACGAAGACCCGCACGCCGTTGCCGCACATCTCCGCGACCGAGCCGTCGCCGTTGCGGTAGTCCATGAACCACTCGGCCTCGCCGGCCATCGCCCGGGCCTCCGGATGCGCTGCCGACCGCACGACGTGCAGCACGCCGTCCCCGCCGATGCCCGCGCGCCGGTCGCACAGCGCGGCGACGGCGGCCGGGGACAGGTCGACCGAGTTGTCCGGGTCCGGGACGATCACGAAGTCGTTCTCGGTGCCGTGACCCTTGAGGAAGGCGATCCGCGTGCTCATTCCTCGATCGTACGGGGTGGCCGCGACGCCCCGGCGATCACACCGGCGCGGGTCCGGCCCGGCGCGACGGGCTGCGGACCGGCGGCCGGGGTGGTCACCGCGCCTGCCGGAGCGTGGGACACGCTGCCGGGGCCCGCAGGTGCCGCAGCCCACCGCACCGGCCGGCGCGACGGCGGCCCGCCGGGTGCTCCGGTCAGCGGAGCCGGGCGACGCGCCAGACGGCGAGGACGACGACCAGGACCACCAGGAGCCCGTACGCGGCGACGACCCGCCAGTCGCGGCGCCGCCCGGAGGCCCGCGGCGGGAGCCCGGGCCAGGTGTGGCCCACCCGGCGGGCGGCCATCATGCCCCAGCCGGCCGCGCAGGAGCAGATCAGCAGCCCGAGCATGGCGATCACGGCACCGCTGTCGCCGAAGTCGAAGGCCAGCGGGAAGGCGAACATCAGGGAGCCGAGCGCGGCCAGGGCCACGATGGGCGCGAGCTGCCAGATGCGCAGCCGCCGCTGCGGGCGCAGCTCGACCTCCACCTCGGGCCCGGCGAACATCTCCTCGGGCCCGGGTCCGTCCGCGGTCACGCCGCCCTGTCCTTCCTCGGGTCCGTCGGGGCTCAGCGAGACCTCGTCCGGATCCCCGCCGTCACGCTCGGCGGTCAGGTGCTCGGTGCCTTCCGCGGTGTCACGAGGGCCGGCCTCCATCGCCACGCGCCCTCCCCACTCGGACTCCACTTGGTCGATCGAAGCTCGATGATGGCACGGCGCCGGAGGCGCCGATGACGGCCTGGGCGTCCCGATGCCATCACGTGATCAGGCTGTAACCGGTCGTTCGACCAAGGCCATGGCGAGGAGGGGGAGTTCTGTGACATCCGCCGCAGCCCCGCTCAGCCAGCGCACCCGCGGGTCGCGGCGGAACCAGGAGTCCTGCCGGCGCGCGAAGCGCTTGGTGGCGCGTACGGTCTCCGCGCGCGCCTCCTCGAGCGTGCACTCCCCGGCGAGCGCCGCGAGGACCTGCTGGTAGCCGAGCGCGCGGGAGGCGGTGCGCCCCTCCCGCAGACCCCGCTCCTCCAGCGCCCGCACCTCGTCCACGAGCCCGGCGTCCCACATCCGGTCGACCCGGCGTGCGATGCGCTCGTCCAGCTCGGGCCGCGCCACGTCGACGCCGATCTGGACGGTGTCGTAGACGGAGTCGTGGCCGGGCAGGTTGGCGGTGAACGGCCTGCCGGTGATCTCGATGACCTCCAGGGCGCGCACGATGCGGCGGCCGTTGCTCGGCAGGATCGCCCGCGCGGCCTCCGGGTCGGCGGCGGCGAGCCGGGCGTGCAGCGCCCCGGAGCCGCGCAGCGTCAGCTCCTCCTCCAGGCGGGTGCGGACCTCGGGGTCGGTGCCGGGGAACTCCAGGTTGTCGACGGCCCCGCGGACGTACAGGCCCGAGCCGCCGACCAGGACCGGCCAGCGTCCCTGGGCGAGCAGCGCGTCGATCCGCTCCCGGGCGAGGCGCTGGTACTCGGCGACCGACGCCGTGACCGTCACGTCCCAGACGTCGAGGAGGTGGTGCGGGACGCCGCCGCGTTCCTCGGGCGTCAGCTTGGCGGTGCCGATGTCCATCCCTCGGTAGAGCTGCATGGAGTCGGCGTTGACGACCTCGCCGCCGAGCTGCTGGGCCAGGAAGACGGCGAGATCGGACTTGCCGGCCGCGGTGGGACCGACGACGGCGATGACGCGGGGGGCGGAGGGTGCGCTGCTCACCGCACCAGTCTCCCAAACGTCCCGCGGACGCCTCGAACGAGTTACGTGACGGCCCGCGCGCGGGGTCGTTCCCGTTGCAAGGGTCCTGCGGCCGGATGCCGTCGGGTCGTGGTCCGGATGCCGTCAGCGGAGCGTCCGCATCACGCGGGGGTTCGCCCACACGAGTAACGTATGGAGCAGAAATGGGCGTTTTTGCACGGTTTTTTCGGAGGTCGAAAGCTGCGGATGAGACGTCGGCCGCCGGGGAGCGGGCCGGCGTGGTGACGACCGATGCCGGAACGTCCGCCGGGGCGTCGGAGCCCGCCGGGGAGCGGGCCGGCGTGGAGAGCGCCGCCGCGGGCGGCTCGGAGGCCGGGCACGAGGAGGCCGCGCAGACGGCGCGGGCGGACGGGGCGGCGGAAGCGTCCGGCGCGGTGGGTGAGGCCGGGGCGGCGCCCGGCGACGGCGCCGAAGAGGGTGCCGGCCCGGACGCCGACGCCGTCGGGATCCCGAAGCAGCAGTCCGCCGACGACACGGCCGGACACGAGACGGGCGGGGGCGCCCGCAGGTGACCCCGCGCGAGGAAGGGCCGATCATGGGTGTGATGCACCGACTGAAGGCCGGGCTGGGTCCGGCCAGGGACACGGTGTCGGGTTTCGCCCGGCAGCACGGGGGCCAAATCGAGCACGGACTCGACCGGGCCGCGCGACTCGTCGACGAGAAGACCAAGGGCAAATACAGCGGGAAGGTCCGGGCGGGCACGGACAAGGCGAAGGCGGCGGTGGACCGGCTCGCCCACCGGCACGGCCCGGGCACCGGCGCCGCACCGGGTGACGGCCCGACGCCGCCCGCCGGGTGAGGGGCGCGCGAGCGCTCGGCGCGACGACGGGAACGGCACACGGCGGACGGCGGACGGCCGGGAGCGAACACTCCCGGCCGTCCGCCGTATGGGGACGGGTGCCGGGCGCCCACCGGGACGGATGCCGCGGACGCCGGCAGGGCCACCCGCGCGGCCATGAGTCGCGGCGCCTTTCGGCCGATCCGAGCGGGGTCCGGGTGGGTGCGGCCGCCGCAAGGCGGAACAGGGCGCCAACGACCCACGGCAACGCGGCGGATGACGGAGGGCACCGACGCGGGCGCCGGCGACCGGTGGCGACGCGGCGGATGTGCGCAGAAAACCGGCGTTGCACGGGGGTGACCCGAAGGACAGGACCCGGGACCGGGCCACGACCGCCCGCGTCCTCCCCCACTGACGGGGCAGCAGGACCCGCCCTCGGGAGGGACGGCGCCGGCCGGTCGCGCGCACTCCCCGGCGGTGTGCCGTCCTCAGGACCAGGCCGCGACCATGTACCCCACGCCGTACGGGGCGTCGTCGTAGAGGAGTGCGCCGGAGAGGGCGGCGTCCTCGGCGGCGCCCGCGAGGACCTGCCAGGGCGCCCGGCCTGACACCTTCAGTTCGCGCGCCGACTCGGCGTCCAGCGCCATGAGGGCGGCCACGTCCGCCCCCGCCAGCGCCCGCGCGACCGCCGCGTCGAAGGGCGCCGCCCGCTCGTCGAGGTAGCCCGGGGCCTTGAGCGTCCGGCAGGCGCTGCCGTCGCCCATCACCAGCATCGCCACCCGGCCGGCCCGTGCGGCGAGGGACCGTCCGGCCTCCCCGCACCGCTCGGGTTCCAGCGCGTCCTCCACGCCGAGCCCCTCGACGGGGGCGTCGGACCAGCCGACCCGCCCGAGCAGCCACGCGGCGACGGCGAGGGAGGGGGGCAGCACGGGCCGGGACACCGGGCCCCTCGGGCCGGTGTCCCGGCCCAGCCGTACCTCCAGGTCCACGCCGAAGCCGTGGAACGAACCCGGGGCGCCCTCCTGGTGCGGGCCCCGTCCGGACTCCTCGGCGGGGCCGACCACGACGAGCCGGTCGGGGCGGGCGGCGGCGAGCACGCCCACCGCGTCCGCGCACGCGGCCCGCGCGGCGTCCAGCTCGGGAGCCGCGCCCGCGGCGACCTCGGGCACGAGGAGGGGCGGGCAGGGACAGACTGCGGCGGCGACAAGCATGATCGGCAGCGTAACGCCGCACCGCACCGACGGCATGCCTGCCCCGTGCGCGCGGCACACCGATCACCGACGGCCCGACGGACCGATGACAGACGTCCGATGCCCGACGACCGATCAGCGACCGCCGGTCACCGGACGCCGGCAGCACCGGGGCGGATGCGCCCCGGGCGGGCCGGCGCCGGGTCAGTCGCAGCCGCAGGCGGGGGCCGCGGCGACGGGCAGGGGCTCGGGGACGCCGATCCTGGGCAGGCCCAGCATCACCCCCGCCGGCTTGGCCGCCTCGGCGGCGTTGCGCTTCTCCCAGGCGTCGCCCGCGCGGGTCCGGCGCACGTCGAGCACCGCCCCCTCGGCGAGGAGGTGGTGCGGCGCGGCGTAGGTGACCTCGACCGTGACCACGTCGCCGGGGCGGACCTCCTGGTCCGGCTTGGTGAAGTGGACCAGGCGGTTGTCGGGGGCCCGGCCGGAGAGGCGGTGCGTGGCGCCGTCCTTGCGGCCCTCGCCCTCGGCGACCATGAGCTCCAGCCTGCGGCCGACCTGCTTCTTGTTCTCCTCCCAGGAGATCTCCTCCTGGAGGGCGACGAGCCGCTCGTACCGCGCCTGCACGACCTCCTTGGGGATCTGGCCGTCCATCCCGGCGGCCGGGGTGCCGGGCCGCTTGGAGTACTGGAAGGTGAACGCCTGCGCGAACCGCGCCTCGCGCACGACGTGCAGGGTCTGCTCGAAGTCCTCCTCGGTCTCGCCGGGGAAGCCCACGATGATGTCGGTGGTGATCGCCGCGTGCGGGATGGCGGCCCGCACCTTCTCGATGATGCCGAGGTAGCGCTCCTGCCGGTAGGAACGGCGCATCGCCTTCAGGACGGTGTCCGAACCGGACTGCAGCGGCATGTGCAGCTGCGGCATGACGTTAGGGGTCTCCGCCATGGCCGCGATCACGTCGTCCGTGAAGTCGCGCGGGTGCGGCGAGGTGAAGCGGACGCGCTCCAGGCCCTCGATCGTCCCGCAGGCCCGCAGCAGCTTGCTGAACGCCTCGCGGTCGCCGATGTCGGAGCCGTAGGCGTTGACGTTCTGCCCGAGCAGGGTGATCTCGGAGACGCCCTCGGCGACCAGGGCCTCGACCTCGGCGAGGATGTCGCCGGGGCGGCGGTCCTTCTCCTTGCCGCGCAGCGCGGGGACGATGCAGAAGGTGCAGGTGTTGTTGCAGCCGACGGAGATGGAGACCCACGCCGCGTACGCGCTCTCGCGCCGGGTCGGCAGCGTGGACGGGAAGGCCTCCAGGGACTCGGCGATCTCGACCTGCGCCTCCTCCTGGACGCGGGCGCGCTCCAGCAGGACCGGCAGCTTGCCGATGTTGTGCGTGCCGAAGACGACGTCCACCCAGGGCGCCCGCTTCACGATGGTGTCGCGGTCCTTCTGCGCGAGGCAGCCGCCGACCGCGATCTGCATGCCGGGCCGCTTCGCCTTCTGCGGCGCCAGGCGGCCGAGGTTGCCGTAGAGCCGGTTGTCGGCGTTCTCCCGCACGGCGCAGGTGTTGAAGACGACGACGTCGGCGTCGCCGTCCGCTCCCTCGGGCGCGCGCACGTAGCCGGCATCCTCGAGCAGCCCCGCCAGCCGCTCGGAGTCGTGGACGTTCATCTGGCACCCGTAGGTACGGATCTCGTAGGTCTTAGACGAGGGGATGTCCACTGCGGGGCTCCGGTCGCTGCTGCTGGTCATGGCTCAAGGGTAGGCGGTCCCCGGCGAGCCGCCGCACGTCACCGGCGGCAGGCAGTGCTCACCTCCCGGCGCCGCGCAGCGTGCGGAAGAAGGCGCGGATGTCGTCGACGAGCAGACCGGGCTGCTCCATGGCCGGGAAGTGGCCGCCGCGGTCGTGGTCGGTCCACTGCACGATGTTGTTCGACCTCTCGGCGATGTGCCGCAGGAGGACGAAGTTGTCGTGGGGGAAGTGGGCCACGGCCGTCGGCGCCGTGGACGCCTCGGGCGGCTTGCCCCAGTAGTCGGCGTGGGCGCGCTCGTAGTACAGGCGCGCGGAGGAGCCGGCCGTGGCGGTCAGCCAGTACAGCGTGACGTTGGTGAGCAGCAGGTCGCGGTCCACGGGCCGCTCGGTCCACTCCTCCCACTTCTCCGCGATCCAGGCGAGCTGGCCGACGGGTGAGTCGGTCAGCCCGTAGGCGAGGGTCTGGGGCCGGGTGGACTGGATGTCCGCGTATCCCTGCCGGTCGCGCACCCAGTCCTGGAAGCGGGCCCAGGACCGGCGGGTGCGCTCGGCCTCCTCGGGCGGGAGCCCGGAGAGGTCGCCGGGCTCCTGCGTCATGTAGCCGTTGGGGAGCAGGTTCAGGTGGACGCCGACGACCTCGGCGCGGGTGCGCCCGAGCTCCCTGGAGATGGCCGCGCCCCAGTCGCCGCCCTGCACCCCGTACCGCTCGTAGCCCAGCCGGCGCATCAGTTCGGCGAAGGCCGCCGTGACGCGGCGGAGCTCCCAGCCGCGCTCCCGGGTCGGGCCCGACAGGCCGAAGCCGGGGATGCTGGGGAGCACCAGGTGGAAGGCGTCCGCCGGGTCGCCGCCGTGCCGGGCGGGGTCGGTGAGGGGGCCGGCGACCTCGAGGAACTCCACGTAGGAGCCGGGCCAGCCGTGGGTCATCAGCAGCGGCGTGGCGCCGGGCTCCGGCGAGCGGATGTGGGCGAAGTGGACGCGGGCGCCGTCGATCTCCGTGACGAACTGCGGCCACTGGTTGAGCCGGGCCTCGGCCGCGCGCCAGTCGTAGGTGTGCCGCCAGTACCGGGCCAGGTCCTTCAGGTGGGCGAGCGGCACGCCGTAGTCCCAGCCTGCGCCCGGCAGTTCGTCCGGCCACCGGGTGCGGTCCAGGCGTTCGTGGAGGTCGTCCAGGTCGGCCCGGGGGATGTCGAGGCGGAAGCGTTCGATGCTGTCTGCTGGACTCATAGACGATCGATCCTAGGCCTTGGCCGAGGCCCGCGGGACGGCCGCGCGGACCAGATCCGCGACGGCCGGCCACTGGTCCTGGAGGTAGAAGTGGCCGCCCGGGAGCGTCTCCAAGCGGAAGGGCCCGGTGGTGTGCCGCGACCAGGACCGCACGTCGTCGAGCGGGGCGACCGGGTCCGCGTCGCCGCCGAGCGCGATCAGGGGGCACGACAGGGGGCCGCCGGGCCGGGGGCGGTAGGTCTCGCTCGCCTGGTAGTCGCTGCGGATCAGCGGCAGCAGCAGGGCGCGCATCTCGGCGTTGGCGAGGAGTTCGGCAGCGGTGCCGCCGAGCCACGAGATCTGCCCGGCCAGTGCCTCGTCGTCGAGGAGGTACGACGTGGTCAGCCGGACGCGGGAGGGGGCGGGCCGTCCGGACGCGATCAGCGTGGCCGGGCCCTGCTCGCCGAGGCGCAGGGCGACCTCGTAGGCGAGGATGGCGCCCATGCTGTGCCCGAAGAAGATGCGCGGTGCGGCGGCGGGTACGGCGGCCAGCACCTGCGCGACACGGTCGGCGAGTTCGTGCAGGTCGGTGACGGCCGGCTCGTCGTGCCGCTCCTGCCGGCCCGGATACTGCACGGCGAGCACCCGTACGTCGGGGGCCAGTTCGGCCGCGAGGGGGCGGTACCAGCCGGCGGATCCGCCGGAGTGCGGGAAGCAGACCAGTTCCGGTGCTCCCTCGCCCTCCGCGGGGTGTTTGGCGAGGGCCTTCAGCCACAGTGACGGGGCGGGCATCGCTCATGCTCCTTTTCAGGCCAGGGTCCGCTGCGGCAGCGCGAGGACGACGGGGTGGTCGCGGTCGGCGACGCCGAGCCTGGACGCTCCGCCGGGCGAGCCGAGGTCGTCGAAGAACTCCGCGTTGGCCCGGGTGAAGTCCTGGTACTCCGCGGGGACGTCGTCCTCGTAGAAGATGGCCTCGACCGGGCAGACCGGTTCGCACGCTCCGCAGTCGACGCACTCGTCGGGGTGGATGTAGAGGGCCCGCCGGCCTTCGTAGATGCAGTCGACGGGGCACTCGTCGAGGCACGCCTTGTCCTTGATGTCGGCGCAGGGCTGTGCGATCACGTACGACATGGGGGTGTCGCTCCTGTTCGGTGGTGGCGGTGTCAGACGAGGCTGGTGGGGCGGCCGGGCCGTTGTTCGGGGAGCCGCAGATAGCAGTAGGACGCCCGGACCGCCGAGACGAGGGGCATCCGGCGCGCTTCGGCCACGACGACGGAGTGGCAGGCTGCGAGCACTTCGGCGCCGGTGACCCGCCGGTCCGTGCAGACCGCGTAGAGCTGCGCGGCCGCGACCTGCTGGTCCGGTGTCAGCTCGGCCGTCTCGACGCCGCGTCCGTCCAGGAAGCGGCGCAGCGCCGGGCCGGTGCCGAGCGGGTGTCCCCGGTCGCACTCCTCGTCCCAGCAGGTGCGCATGGCGCAGGCGACGCCGAAGGTCAGCGTGGGGACGACGAGGCGGAGAGTGCCCCGGCGGACCGACTCCCGAAGTGCGGCGCCCCGTTCGGTGTGCCCGAGGGCGATGCGGTAGAGCGAGTGGACGTCGACCACGGTGGCCTCGGAGTTCGCCGGGAGTTCGTCCTGGCTCACTGGGGGCACCTCCTTGGCGGGCGGAGCGGACGGGACGGTTCCCGGCGGGCGCGGCGTCCGTGCGGTCGGCACGCTGTCGCCGCACCCGGCCGGGGTGCGGTGGTGCGGATGGCGCGGTGGTGCCGGCGGTGCGGATGGTGCGGTGGTGCCGGTGGCGCGGATGGTGCGGTGGTGCCGGTGGTGCCGGTGGCGCCGTGGCCCTGGTGGTGCGGCGGGTGCGCGCGGGTGCGGCCGCCGCTCACAGTCCGAGCGAGATGGGGTCGCTGCCGCGGCAGCCCTCTCCGTCGGGGCTGTGGCCGCAGGAGTGGTGCAGGCGCTGCGCCGGGCGGGGGGAGGACCACTCGTGGGTCTCCATGCGCGCCATCGGGGGACGGGACGCCGTGGCGTGCTCCGGCGGCTGCTCGTCGTGGCTCATTCGTGACCTCGCCTTCGGGACGGTGTGGGCAGGGCGGACGCTCCGAGCCCGCGGGCGGCCGTGGCGGCGGCCCGCCGGCGGAGCGGGCGGGGCAGGGTGTCGGAGGGTGAACGGGTCCTGCGGGCACGCGCTCCCGCCCGGTGGACGGCGCGCCCTCGCGGGGTGGCGGTCCGGCGCGGAGCGATCAGGCCGCGGCGCGGTCCTCGAGCGGCCTGCGGCGCAGCGCGGGGGTCGACAGGGCCGGCGGCGGCCACGAGGCGAGCGGGTCGTAGAGGTTGGTGCCCGGCGGGACGATCTCGTCGATCCGGTCGAGGGTGGCGTCGTCGAGCGTGAGCGCCGCCCCCTTGAGCGCGTCGTCGAGGTGGGCCATGGTGCGCGGGCCGATGATCGCCGAGGTGACATCGGGGTGCGCGGTCACGAAGGCCAGGGCGAGCTCGGGCAGGGTGCAGCCGAGGTCCGCGGCCAGCGCGACGAGCTGCTCCAGGGCGTCGAACTTGGCGGCGTTCGCCGGGAGCGAGGGGTCGAACCGGGAGGGCACGACCGCCGGGCGGCCCCGGCCGAGGTCGATGTCCTGGCCCTTGCGGTACTTGCCGGACAGGAACCCGAAGGCCAGGGGGCTCCAGGTGAGCACGCCCATCCGGTACCGCCGGCAGGCCGGCAGCACGTCGGCCTCCACGCGGCGGGCGAGCAGCGAGTACGGCGGCTGCTCGGTGCGCAGGCGCATCAGCCCGCGGCGCTCGGCCACGTGGTGGGCGTCGACGATGTCCTCGACCGGGAAGGACGAGCAGCCGAAGGCGCGGATCTTGCCCTGGTGCACGAGGTCGGACAGGGCTCCGAGGGTCTCCTCCATGTCGGTGGAGTAGTCGGGGCGGTGCACCTGGTAGAGGTCGATCCAGTCGGTCTGCAGGCGCCGGAGGCTGTCCTCGACCTCCCGGACGATCCACCGCCGTGAGTTGCCGCTGCGGTTGCGGCCCTCGCCCATCTGGAAGTGCACCTTGGTGGCGAGCACGACGTCGTCCCGGCGGCCCCGCAGAGCGGCGCCCACGATGGTCTCCGACTCGCCCGCCGCGTACATGTCGGCGGTGTCGACGAAATTGATGCCGTGGTCGAGGGCCGTGTTGACGATGCGGGCGCAGTCCGCGTGGTCCGCGTTCCCGACGAATCCGAAATTCATGGTGCCGAGGCAGTAGGCACTCACTTCTATGCCGGTCCCGCCGAGCGTGCGGTAACGCATGGCCGTGCTCCCTTGCAAGGTCGACTTGCCGAAATGGACTGGGGTTCCGCCGGACGGGAATGCGCGCCCCGGACCACCGTGACGACCTGGGCGGAAGCGGGGCGTGCGGGCTGCTCCGGATTCGGAGCCTACACACGCCGCGCGCCCCGCCGGGGAAATGCCGGCGGACCCCGCACCAGGTCGGCAACTTCACCAAGTAGGCGGGCGCTCGGCCGTCTTCGCTTGCCCGGCGCGGGCGTCGCGCCGCTATGGTCCAGACACGTCGGCCGAACAGGTTCGGCGCGGACCACGCACCGCGAGTGCGAGCCGGAACGGTGTTCCGCTCGTGATCCGGATGCCGTCGCGCCGCATCCGGCGGACGCCGCCGGACTTCGGGCCGGCACCGGTGCGTGCCCTCTCCGCGCGGAATGCGTGCGCCGAAGGTGCGGGAATTCCCCGCCCCATCGCAATTCCCGCGCTCAACGCCCGCACAGGCGGGCGGTGCTTTTCGTTCGCCATCCGACGCCGGGCCGGTCAACGCCGTCCGAACCGCGATGCCTCCGTGAAAGGAGTCGGCCCATCTCCAGGCACGAAAACCGTTCCTCCGGCTGCCCCGTCGACGCGGCCTCAGCCGACCTTGTCGACCCCCACCTGTACAGCAGCGGAGAGGCGCCCGGGATCTGGCGCCGGCTGCGCGAGGCGGACGGTCTCACCTGGCACCAGGTGGACGACGACCGCGGCTTCTGGTCCGTGGTGAAGTACGCAGACACCGACCTGGTGCTGCGGGACGCCGCCACCTTCACCTCCGAGCGGGGCACGCTCCTCGACCTGCTCGGCACCGACGACCCCGCCGGCGGGCAGCAGCTCGCCGTCACGGACCCGCCCCGGCACACCGAGCGGCAGGCGCGCCTGAAGAAGGCGCTGGCCGTGAAGGCGGTGGACCGCCAGCGCGAGGTGATCCGGGCGAAGGTCGTCGACCTGCTCGAACCCCTGGGCTCGGGACAGGTCTTCGACTTCGGCACGGCCATGCTGGCGCTGCCGATGTCCGTGACCGGCACCATGATGGGCCTGCCGGAGCAGGACTGGCCCTGGCTGAGCCGGCTCACCACGGTGTGCATCGCCGCCGACGACCCGGAGTTCCAGGATCCCGGCGGCAAGGAGGCGACGCTGCAGTCGGCGCACCGCGAGCTGTTCGGCTACTTCCAGGACCTGATGCGCCACCGCCGCGGCAACATCGGCGACGACCTGCTGAGCGTGCTGATCTCGACCCGGTTCGAGGGCCGGCTGATGTCCGCGAGCGAGATCGTCGCCAACTGCTACAGCCTGCTGCTCGGCGCCAACGTCACCACGCCGCACGCGCCCACGTTCTTCCTGGCCGAGTTCACCGGCACGGACGTGCCGGCGGACTGGGCCGCCCACCCCGAGGTGCACGCGACGGCGTACGAGGAGGCGTTGCGCTGGGCCTCCCCGGTGAACCACGTGCTGCGGTACGCCACCCGTGACACGGTCGTGCGCGGCACCCGGATAGCCGCCGGCGACGCCGTCGTGGCCTGGCTCGGGTCCGCCAACCGCGACGAGGAGGTGTTCGAGAACAGCGAGACGTTCGACATCCGGCGCCGGCCCAACAAGCACCTGGCGTTCGGCATCGGCCCGCACTACTGCGTCGGGCACAGCGTCGCCCGCGTCACCGTCAGCGTCCTGTTCGAGGAACTCTTCGCCCGGTACGAGGACTTCGAACTGGCGGGCAAGCCCGAGCGGCTCATCTCCAACTTCGCGTCGGGCTACAAGCACGTGCCCCTGACGGCGCGCCGGCGTTCCTGAGGGGGTCGTGGTGGAAACGGCGAAAGCAACCTCCCCGCCCGCCGCGGGCGCGGCGCAGCCGCACTGGTACGAGGCCAACGCGGCCCAGAAGGGCCTGTGGGTCCTCGACAAGGTCGAGCACCTGCGCCCCACGAGCCTGATCCCGACCGTCGTGCGCTTCACCGGACCGGTGGACCACGCGCTGCTCGTGTCGTCGGTGCAGCGGGTCCTCGGCCGGCATCCCGCGCTGCGCTCCCGCTTCCGGCTCGACGCCCGGAACAAGCGGATCGAGTACCGCACCGACGCCGCGCCCGCCGAGGCCGGCTTCCTCGACGCCGCCGCGGAGGGCTGGACCGGGCAGGAACTCGACCGGCTGCTGGAGGTGCTCTGCTACACGCCCTTCGACCTGGCCGGGGAGGCACCGGCCCGGGCCGAGGTGATCCGGGTGGACGCG
This sequence comes from Streptomyces sp. NPDC046831, assembly GCF_040645305.1. Classification (NCBI taxonomy): domain Bacteria; kingdom Bacillati; phylum Actinomycetota; class Actinomycetes; order Kitasatosporales; family Streptomycetaceae; genus Streptomyces; species Streptomyces sp. NPDC046831. The sequence continues at coordinate 189,342 of NZ_JBEYXZ010000008.1, forward strand.
GGCACCACGCTGCTGGTGTTCACCGTGCACCACATCGTCTGCGACGGCTGGTCGCGCACCCTGCTCATGGCGGAGATCGCGGAGGTGTACCGGGCCGCGCACGCCGGGGTGGAACCGGTCCTCAGCTCCCCTCCGCACCCCAGCCGGGTGGTCACCATGGCCGGGCCGGACGAGCTCGACGAGCGCCTGCCGCCGGTGGTCGAGCGGCTGCGCGGCGTGCCGATCGACGTGCGCGTCCCCTTCCGCCGGCAGGTCGACGAGCCGTCGCTGTCCGGGGCGAGCGCCGCCGTCCGGTTCGACCCGGGACTGACCGAGGCCGTGCTGGCGGCCGCCGAGGCGGAGGGGTGCACGCCGTTCATGGTGGGCACGGCCCTGTTCGCCGCGTCGCTGGCGCGCGCCGGCAGCCAGCGGGACTTCCTCTTCGCCTTCGGCTGGCCCGGCCGCGACGACCCGGGCGTCGCCGACGCCGTCGGCATGTTCATGAACACGACGATGATCCGGGTCACGCTCGACGCGGCCACCACCTGGCGCGAACTGCTGCGCACCACCCGGATCGCCGCCCTGGAGGCCTTCGTCGACGCCGACGTGCCCCTCGACGCCGTGGCGGCGGCCCTGCGGCCCGAGCGCGACGTCATCTGGCCGCCGCTGTCCCCGGTCCTGGTGAACATGGCCGAGGTGCCCGAGGACATGCACCTGCCGTCCGGTGTGGTGGGCCGGCTCCAGCCGCTGCCCTCCCTGCACATGAAGTACGACCTGGGCCTCTTCGTCAGCGTGACCGAGGAGTCCGGTGCCCGGCAGCTGGAGCTGTCCGCCGACTTCATCGAAGACCTCTACCCCCGCGACGACATCGCCGGACTCCTCGCAGACCTGCGGCGTTGCGCCAACCATCTCGTCAACAGCCCGGAGGAAACCGTGACCGACCAGCCCGCCGCGCCCGACCTGTCCACCCCCGAGGCCCGCATCGCACTCGTCCGTTCGCTGTGGCAGGAGGTCCTGAAGACCGACGAGGTGGGCGACGACGTCAGCTTCTTCGACGCCGGCGGCGACTCGCTGCTGCTGATCATGCTCGTCGAGCGGCTGAGCCAGGTATCGGGCCGGTCCCTGAGGACCATGGACCTCTTCCGCGCGGGAACCGTGCGCGGCCACGCCGGGCTGCTCGCCGAGCCGGCCGGCGCCGAGGCCTCCGGGACCGGCCAGAGCGCCAGGGACCGCCTGCTGGGCGCCGCGCGCGGCCCGCGCTGACCCCCGCCTCCACCGCGCGTTCCGCGGCCACTCCCCGACCCCCGTAGGAAGAGACTGATCAATGACACTTGACGACCTTGCTGCCTCGGTCCTGGACGTGGCCGCGGACGGCGCCGACCTCGCCGGGCGCAGCTTCATCGAGCTGGGCGGCGACTCGCTGCGGGCGATGCGTCTGGCCGCGCTGGCCCAGGAGCGGCTGGGCGTGCGGATACCGATGAAGTCCCTGCTCGGCGGCGACCCGCTGGCGCGGGTGCTGGCGCAGGCGCAGGCCGCGCCCCGGGAGGCGGTACCCGCGCCCGGCCCGGCGACGGTGCCGGACGGCGACGGCCTGTCCCACACCCAGCGCGGCATGTGGCTCATCGAGAGCATCACCGGCGGCTCCCCGTACAACCTGGTCTTCACCGCCTTCGTCGAGCAGGGCCGGCTGGACGTCGGCCTCCTGAAGGAGGCCGTGGCCCGGACGGTCGCGCGCAACGAGGGGCTGCGCACCGTCTTCGTCGAGGACGACGACAGCGGCGCGGTCGTACGCCGCGTACTCGACGCGCACACCGCCGAGTTCACCGGCTTCACGTGCGAAGGCGACGCCGCGGACTTCGAGGAGGGGGTGCGCCGCGTCCTCGCGGAGGAGACCCGGCGGCCCTTCGACCTGAAGGCCGCGCCCGCCGTGCGCTTCCTGCACTTCGCCCACCCGGCCGGACGGCAGGCCGTCACCCTGACGGCCCACCACATGGTCCTCGACGGCTGGTCGGTCGGACTGGTCTGGAAGGAGATCCTGGCCCACTACGAGGAGCTGTCGGGCGGTGCGGCGGCCGGCTTCGGCCCCGGCGTCCCCCTCGGCACGCTCATCCGGCGCCAGGAGGAGCAACGCGCCGGGGGTGTCTGGGACCGCCAGGCCGGCTTCTGGTCACAGCAGCTGGAGGGGGTGCCGTCCGTCCTGGAGCTGCCGGCCGACCGGCAGCGGCCCGCGGTGCAGGACGCCGCGGGCTCCCGTACGCCGCTCGACCTCGGTCCCGAGGCCAGCGCCGCCGTGGCCGGGGCCTCCCGCGCCCTGGGCATCACTCCGTTCGCCCTGCTGCTCGGCGCGTTCGCCCTGACGCTCAGCCGCACCACCGGCGTCCGCAGCCTGCTCGTCGGGGTGCCGCTGCTCGGCCGGGACACCTCCGAGCTGGAGGGCCTCGTCGGCGTGGCGGGCAACCTCGTCCCGGTGCGGGTCGACGTGGACGACTCGGTGCCGGCCGCCGAGTACCTCCGCTCCGTCCAGCGCTCGCTGACGCTCAGCATGGACGCCGGGCAGCTGCCGTTCGAGGAGCTGGTGGCGCGCCTGGGCATCGAGCGGACCGTGGGCTGCCATCCGCTGGTCCAGGTGTGCTTCGGCATGCACGACCAGCTGGTGCCCCAGCGCCTGGCCACGTCCTCGCTGGGCGTCCGCGTCGAGGAGGGGCACGGAGGGGGCGCCCAGTTCGACCTGACGCTGCTGGTGGGGCGGTCCGAGCCGTCGCTCGCCGGGCACGTCGAGTACGCGACCGCGGTCTGGAAGCAGGCCGAGGTCGACGGGTTCGTCGCCGACTTCCTCGCCGCGGCGCGGCAGCTGGCGGACGCGCCGGAGGACACGCTGGAGAACGTGCGCTGCCTTCCCGCCGCACGCCGCGCGCGGCTGGCCGCCGTCAACGAGGTGCGCGAGGACTTCCCCGCCACCTCGATGGACGCGCTGTTCCGGGAGGTGGTGCGGCGTTCACCGGACGCCGTGGCGCTGCGCGAGGAGGACGTGGAGCTGACCTACGCGGAGCTGGCCCGGGCCGCCGACCGGCAGACCCGGCTGCTCCGGGAGGCCGGCGTCCGCGCCGGCGACACCGTGCTGGTCGCGGTGGAGCGCTCCGTGGCGGAGGCGGTGGCGGTGCTGGGCGTCATCGGCGCCGGCGCCGCGTACGTCGGGGTGGACCTCACGCTGCCGGCCGCGCACACCGAGCTGATCGTACGCAGGGCCACACCGGCCGCGGTGCTCGTCCCACCGGACGGCGCCGGCCACCCGGCGCTGCGGGACGTCCCGGCCGTCACCCCCTGGGACGCCTCCTGGCCCGCCTCCGCCGACGAGCCCGGCCCGGCGCCGGACCGGCCCGCGGCGGACCCCGCGCGCGCCGCGTACATCGCCTTCACCTCCGGCTCGACGGGACAGCCGAAGGGCGTGCGCGTCCCGCACCGCGCCGTCGTCCGCCTGGTCCACGAGGCCGACTACGTGCGCACCGGTCCGGGCGAGCGGATGCTGCGGCTCTCGCCGCTGCCCTTCGACGCCTCCACCCTGGAACTGTGGGGCGCGCTGCTGACCGGTGCCACGCTGGAGATCTATCCCGCCCGTTCGCTGCCCTCCCCCAGCGAGCTCGGCGCCTTCCTGCTCGAACGGGAGGTGACGGTGGGCTGGCTGACGGCCGGTCTGTTCCGCCTGGTCGTGGAGTTCGCGCCCGCCTCGTTCGGCACCATGCGGCAGCTGCTGACCGGCGGCGACGTCGTACCGCACGACCACGCCGCCGGCGCCCTGGCCCGCCACCCGGACCTGGTGATCACCAACGGCTACGGTCCCACCGAGAACACGACGTTCACCACCACCCACACCGTCACCCGGGCCGAGGACGTCTCGGGCCCGCTGCCCATCGGCACCCCCGTCCCCGGCACCCACGTGTACGTGCTCGACGAGCGCGGCAGGCTGGTGCCGCCCGGCGCCGTGGGCGAGCTGTACACCGGCGGTGCCGGACTCGCCGACGGGTACGTCGGCGACGAGTCGGAGACCGCGCGGCGCTTCGGGTTCTTCTCCCCCGACGTGCCCGAGCGGCTCTACCGCACCGGCGACGTCGTCCGCCTCGACACCCGGGGCAGGCTGCAGTTCCTCGGCCGCGCCGACGACCAGGTCAAGCTGCGCGGCTACCGGATCGAACTCAGTGCGATCAGCGACGCGCTGACGGCCCATCCGCAGGTGAAGGACTGCGTGGTCGTCGTCACCGGCGGCGACAGCGCGGAGAAGCGGCTCGTCGCCGCCGTGGTGCCCGACCCGGCCGGCAGCCCGGCCACCGGCGAGCTGCGCGCCTTCCTCGCCGCCTCGCTGCCGGACTACATGGTGCCCACGCTCTGGGCCCTCGTCGACCGCATCCCCGTGACCGCGAACGGCAAGGTCGACCGCAAGGCGCTGGCCGCCGTGGCCGCGCCGGCCGGGCAGCGCCCCGCCGCGGCGGAGACGGCGGAGCGGCCGCGGTCCGGGGACGACCCGCTGACCCGCATCACGGAACTGTTCACCGCCGCCGTCGAGCGGACGGGCGGCCGCACCGGCAAGACCGTGCGGCAGGCGGGCCCCGACACCGACTTCTTCGGCATGGGCGGCACCTCCCTGGGCGCCGTCCAGCTGATCCGGCTGGTCAAGAAGGAGTTCGGCGTGACACTGCGGCTGCGCGAGTTCCTGCTCACCCCGACGGCGGCGCACGTGCTGCACCTCGTCGGGAACGACGCCCCGGCGGACCACCGGTGAGCGGCGCGGAGGCGGCCACGACCGCCGGCGCGGTGGCGGTCGTCGGAATGGCGTGCCGCTACCCGGGCGCCGCGGACGTGGGCGAGTACTGGGAGCTGCTGCGGGACGGACGCGAGGGGATCACCCACTTCGACGTGGACGACCTCGTCGCCCGCGGCGCGGACCCCGGCGTCGTCCGGCACCCGCAGTTCGTGCCGGCCAAGGGGGTGCTGGCGGGCTCGCGCAACTTCGACTGGACGTTCTTCCGCTACAACCGGGCCGACGCGGCGAACATCGACCCGCAGCAGCGGGTGTTCCTCGAGTGCGCCTCGACCGCCCTCGACGACGCGGCGCTCGACCCCGGCCGCTTCCAGGGCCGCGTCGGGGTGTACGCCGGGTCCGACCGGACGCTGCTCGACAGCACCGGGGAGCTGAGCCCCCTGGTGCGCGTGGTGAGCCACGAGAAGGACTTCGTGGCCACCCGCGTGGCCTACAAGCTCGGACTGCGCGGTCCGGCGGTCACCGTGCAGACGGCGTGCTCCACCTCGCTCACGGCGATCCACATGGCCCGCCAGGCGCTGCTCGGCGGCGAGTGCGACGCGGCGCTCGCCGGCGGCGTCGCCGTGTCCCCGCCCGGCGAGTGGGGGTACGTGCACGAGCAGGGCAGCATCCTCTCTCCCGACGGGCACTGCCGCCCGTTCGACGAGAAGGCGGCCGGCACCGTCCCCAGCGAGGGCGTCGGGGTGGTCGTGCTCAAGCGCCTGGAGGACGCGCTGCGGGACGGCGACCGGATCGCGGCGGTCGTCCGCGGCTCGTCCCTCAACAACGACGGCGCCGACAAGCTGGGCTTCACCGCCCCGTCCATCCCAGGCCAGAGCGAGGTGGTCCGGCACGCGCAGCGGATCGCCGGTGTCTCCCCGCGGGAGATCGACCACATCGAGTGCCACGGCACGGCGACGCCCATGGGCGACCCGGTCGAGGTGGCCGCCCTGACCGACGTCTTCGACGCCGCGCCGGGCGGCGGGGAGGGCCGCACGACCTGGCTGGGAGCGGTCAAGAGCAACCTCGGGCACACCAGTGCGGCGGCCGGGGTGGCCGGCTTCATCAAGACGGTGCTGATGCTCGAACACCGCGAGCTGGTGCCGACGCTGCACTACACGAACCCCAACCCGCTGCTCGACCTCGACAGCTCACCGTTCCGGGTGTGCACCGAGCACCGCCCGTGGCCCGACACGGACGTGCCGCGGGCCGCGGTGAGCGCCTTCGGCGTGGGCGGCACCAACGCCCATGTCGTCCTGGAGGCCGCACCCGTGCGGGAGCCGTCCCCCGCCGGGCCGGCGGCGCAGACGCTGCTGCTGTCGGCCGCCACGCCGGCCGCGCTGGAACGCTTCGGCAGCCGGCTCGCGGACCGGATCGGCGCCGAGGACGCCCCGGCGCTCGACGCCGTGGCCCGCACCCTGGCCGACCGCAGGCAGTACGCGCATCGGACGGCCGTCGTCGCCCGGGACCGCGCCGAGGCCGCGGACCTGCTGCGCGGTACGCGGGCCGTCGAGCGGCGGCCGCTCGCGCAGGCGGCGTTCCTGTTCCCCGGGCACGGGGTGCTGCGGCACCCGGCGGGCGCGGCCGCCTACCGGCTGCTGCCGGAGTTCCGGGCGGCCTTCGACGAGATCGCCGACTTCGTCCGGCGCCGGTTCCGGCTCGACCTGTCCCCGGTGGTGTCCGAGGGCACGGTGCCGGCGGCCTGGTTCGACGACTGGGCGCACCAGCAGCTCGGGCTCTACACGCTCGGGTACGGGCTGGGCCGGCAGCTGACGGAATGGGGCCTGAAGCCGGTCGCCCTGTTCGGCAACAGCGTCGGCGAGTACGCGGCCGCCGCGCTCGCCGGAGTCTGGTCGCCCGCCGACGCGGCCACGCTCGTCCGCGAGCGCGCCGAAGGGCTCCGCTCCACCGAACCCGGGCGGATGCTCGCCGTCAACGCGACCGAGGAGGAGGTCGCCCGCCGGGTGCCGCTCGGCGGCGACGTGACCGTGTCCATGTACAGCCGGGGAGGCGTGGTGCTCTCCGGTCCCGCGGCGGCGATGACGGAGCTGACCGGGGGCGGGGCGCTCGACGGCCTGGACGTGCGGCCGCTGAACGTGGACCGGGCGGCCCACTGCGAGCTGCAGGCCCCCGTGGCGGACCGGCTGGCGGACCTGATCTCCGCCATGCCGACCCGGCTGCCCGAGCTGCGCCTGGTCTCCGACGTCACCGGCGACTGGGCCGACCCGGACACCATCTCCGGTCCCGGCTACTGGGCCGCGCACGTGCGCCGGCCCGTGCAGCTCGACGGCGGCATGGCGACGCTGCTCGGCTCGGACTGCGACACGTTCGTCGAACTCGGCCCGGGCAGCACCATGCTGGGGGCCCTGCGGTTCTCCCCGGACTGGGACCCGGCGCGCACGGGCGTGCCGCTGCTCGGCCGTCCCGAGGACGGGGAGCGCGGGCTGCTGCGGGCGCTGGGCGCGCTGTGGGAACGCGGCATGGACGTCGTCGGGCCCACGCTCGCCGCCGCGGGGGCCACCCTCGGCGGGGCGGAGCGCACCGCGCCGCGCTGCTCGCTGCCGGGACACCCGTTCGCCGAGCAGGACCCCGCGGTGGCCCCGGTCCGGCCGGCCGCCTCCGGGGAGCGCGCCGCCGCCGCGGGCGGCGGGTCCGCCGTCCACCGCACGGTGGAGGAGCTGTGGTGCCGGGCGCTCGGGGTGACCTCGGCCGCCGACACGGACAACTTCTTCGAGCTCGGCGGCGAGTCCCTGATGGTGCTGAGCCTGATGACGCAGCTGCGGGAGAAGGCCGGCGTCGTCGTCCCCGCCGCGGAGTTCATGCGCGACGCCACCTTCGGCCGGCTGCGCCGGGAGGCCGAGGAGCAGCGCGGCGGCGACCCGGAGACCGCACCGGGCACGGAGCCGGCCGCCGCTGCCGGGCCGGTGCGGGAGCCGCGGTTCACCCGTCTGCGCGAGGGCTCGGGACGGCCCGTGTTCCTCGTGGCCGACGCCGTGGACTCCTCCCTCAACTACCTGGCCCTGGCCGCGGGCCTGGACACCGGGCGCCCGGTGCTGGGGCTGGAACCGCGGGGCGTGGACGCGTCCCGGATGCGGGTGGAGGAGGTCGCGGCACTCCACGTCGAGACACTGCTCGCACTCCAGCCGCAGGGCCCCTACACGCTCGGCGGCTGGTCCTTCGGCGCCGTGCTGGCGCACGAGATGGCGGTGCGCCTGGCGGAGCGCGGGGAGCGGGTCGACCTGCTCTTCTGCCTGGACGCCCACATGCCCGGCCGCGCGGGCCGCCGCATCGGCGCCGACCCCGCGTTCGTCCTCGGCCATCTGTGGCTGATGGGCTCCGCCGCGCTCGGCCTGGGAGAGGCCGGCGCGCAGGCCCGCCGCGATCCGGCCCTGCGCAGGCTGCTGCTGGACAAGTTCCGCACGCTGGCGCGCTACCGGCCCGGGCCGGTCGACTGCCCGGCCGTGGTGCTCAAGGCGGGGGCCGGCGCGCGCGAGGCGGCGGAGCTGCGGCGCGCGCTCGGCGGCCTGTACCGGCACCAGGACACCACCGTGGTGCCGGTGGCCGGTGAGCACTGGTCGATGCTCCGGGAACCGCACGTCCGCCACCTCTCCACGACCCTCGGCGCTCTGCTGACGGACGGCGGGGAGCCGAAGGAGGAGGGGCGACGTGGCGAGTGAGCACTCCGGGGCGGCAGCCGTCGCCGAGGCACCCGAGCCGGCCGGGCCGGCCCCGGCCCCGGGCCCGGCGCCGACGCTGCTGCGCAACCGGTCCTTCCAGTCGCTGTGGAGCAGCGAGGCGTTCGCGGGCGTCGGCGAGAACGCGGCCGGCGTCGCCTACCCGCTGCTCATCCTGGCCACGACGGGGTCGGCGGCCTCCGCCGGCATCGTCGGCTCGGCCCAGTTGCTCGCGCAGGGGCTGATGTCCTTCTGGGGCGGCGTCCTCGCCGACCGGGTGGACCGCAAGCAGCTGCTGATCGGCTGCAGCCTGCTGCGGGCGGGGCTGCTGGGCCTGTTCTCCCTGTTCGTCATGACGGGCTCGGTGAACCTCTACGTCACGCTCGGCGTGGCCATCCTGTCGGCGGCGTGCTTCGGCCTGTCGATGCCCGCCGGCATGGCGATCATCAAGCAGCTCGTGCGGCCCGACCAGCTGGCGCAGGCGACCGCGCAGAACCAGATCCGCTGGTTCGGGGCGATCACGGCCGGCCCGTCCGTGGGCGGCGCCCTGTACGGAGCGGCGCGGGTGCTGCCGTTCGTCGGCGCGTGCGTGTCCTTCGCGGTCTCGACCCTGCTGATGCTGTTCGTGCGCGCCACGCCCCGGCCCGTCGTGGCCGCCCAGGGGAAGAAGGACCTGACGGGCGGCTTCCGCTATCTGGCGAAACATCCGGTGCTGGGGCCGCTGATCGTCAGCGTCACCCTGTCCAACCTGGCCTTCAACACCACCGGCATCTCCCTGGCGGTGATCGCCACGGGGACCGCGCGCGGGGCGTCGGAGTCGTTCATCGGCCTGACCCTCGCCGTCGCGGGCGCCGGCGGGCTGGCCGGGGCCCTGGTGGCCGGCTCCGTCATCAAGCGGGTGCGCCCGTCGGCGGTGTTCATCGCGGGCTACTGGATCGGGCCGGTGGCGGCCGTGCTGCTGGCGACCGTGCCCGGGGTCGTCCCGCTTGGCATCGTCGTCGCCTGCGTCTACGTCCGCGGGCCCATCATCAACGCGCTGTTCCTGACCTACGCCGCCAAGGTCGTGCCCGACGAGCTGCAGGGCCGGGTCCTCGGGGCGATCGTCTTCAGCTCCACGGTGGTCTCGCCCCTCGGCGTCCTGGCCATCGGCGCCGTCTTCGACGCGGCGGGACCCGTCTGGGTCTTCGCGACGATCGGCGCGATCGCCACGCTGGGCGCGCTGCCCACGCTGACCAGGGGCATCCGGACGCTGGCCTCCGCCGAGGACATGACTCAGTGAAACATCCAGAAGGAGTTGCGATGACGCAGGACATCACCGAGGCCGGCCCGGCGAAGGACGCCGGGGCGCTGCCGTCCGGGGCGGAGCGGGAGCCCCTGCCCCCGGAGTTCTTCACCCACCCGCTCGACGACCGCAACGGGACGTACGCGCAGATCCGCCGGTCCTGCCCCGTGCGCGCCATCAACCACCCGCCGGGCGCGGAGGCCTACATCGTGGCCGACTACGAGATGGCGCTGAAGGCGTTCGGGGACAGCCGCATCTCGAAGTCCCTGGACAACGCCCCCAAGTGGTTCCGCGACCAGCTCTTCGACAACAGCCCGGTGCAGGCGCGCAACATGCTCATCGCCGACGCCCCGGAACACTCCCGGCTGCGCAAGCTGGTGAGCAAGTCGTTCGTGCCCCGCCGCATGGCGACGCTGCGCCCCCGCATCCAGGAGATCGCCGACGACCTCATCGACGCCTTCCCGGCCTCGGGCGAGGTCGACCTCATGGAGTTCGCCCGCGTCCTGCCGGTGATGGTCATCTTCGAGTACCTGCGCGTGGACGTGGCGGACCGCGAGATGCTCTACGACTGGTCCAAGATCCTGGGCGGCGCCCCCTATGCGGACGAGGAGTCCAACCACCGTCTCAAGCAGGTGAGTTCCGGCTTCGAGCAGTACATCCTGGACCTGCTCCGGGCCCGCCGCTCCGACCTGGGCGACGACCTGGTGAGCCAGCTCCTGCGGGCGGCCGACGAGGAGGGCACGTTCACCGTCGACGAGATCGCCTCGACGATGTCGCTGGTGATCATCGCCGGCCAGCGCACCACCACCAACCTCATCGGCAACGGCACGCACGCCCTGCTGACCCACCCCGACCAGCTCGAGCTGCTGCGGTCCCGGCCGGACCTGGTGACCTCGGCGGTCGAGGAGTTCCTGCGCTACGAGTCGCCCAGCTACCGCGGCACCCTCCGCGTCGCCGCCCAGGACATGGAGATCGGCGGCGTCGGCATCGGCAAGGAGGCGTTCGTGCACCTGCTGATCGCCGCCGCCAACCGCGACCCCAAGGTGTTCGAGGACCCCGACCGCCTGGACATCACCCGCACCAACAACCGCCACCTGACCTTCGGGCACGGCCCGCACTTCTGCCCCGGCGCCCCGCTGTCCCGGCTGGAGGGCCACATCGTCTTCCCGACCCTGCTGCGCCGCCTGGAGGGACTGCGGCCGGCCATCGACCCGGAGCAGACGGAGTGGGTGTACGACAACTCGGTCAGCCGCGGTCTGGCGTCGCTGCCGGTGGCCTACGACCGGCTGCTGCCCCGCGACACCGCCGGCGCCCCGGAGGCCGCGGCCGGCTGCCCCGTCGCGCACGGGGGTGCCTGAGCCATGAGGATCCTCATCCTGGGCGGGACGGCCTTCCTGTCGCACGCCGTCGCGGCCGAGGCGGTGCGCCATGGGCACGAGGTCGTCTGCGCGGCGCGCGGCACCTCGGGCGCGGTCCCGGACGGCGCCGAACTGGTCAGCGTCGACCGGAACGCGCCCGGCGGTCTCGCGCCGCTGGAGGGCCGGGAGTTCGACGCGGTCGTGGACGTGGCCACCATGTCCTACCCGTGGGTGCGCGAGGCGCTGCGGGTGCTCGGCGGCCGTGCGCGCCACTGGACCTTCGTGTCGTCCATCAACGTCTACGCCGACGCGGTGACGCCGGGGCAGAACGAGGACGCGGCGCTGCACGAGCCCGCCCGCTCCGGTGCCGCGGCGCACGAGCGGATCGAGCACCCGCACCTGTACGGCGGCATCAAGGTCGCCTGCGAGGAGGCGGTGCGCGAGACCCTGGGCGAGCACGCGCTGATCGTGCGGTCGGGGCTGATCGTCGGTCCAGGCGACGTCTCCGACCGTTTCGGCTACTGGCCCGCGCGGATGTCCCGCGGCGGCCGGGTCGCCGTACCGGACACCCCGGCCCAGCCCACCCAGTACGTCGACGTGCGCGACCTGGCCGCGTGGATCGTCGACGCCGGCGAGCAGCGCCTCGGCGGCACCTTCAACGGGGTGGGCCCGGCCGTCCCGCTCGGCGACCTGCTGGCCGCGATCGCCAAGACGGCCGGCCCGCCGGACACCGAACTCGTCCCGGTGTCCGAGGAGCGCCTGCTGGCGGCCGGCGTGCAGCACTGGCGGGGGCCGGCGTCCCTGCCGCTGTGGGTGCCGCCGGAGGACCGCGGCTTCATGGCCCACGACCACACCCGGGCGGCCGGCGCCGGCTTGCGCCACCGCCCCCTGGAGGAGACGGTCGCCGACGTCCTCGCCGACGAACTCGAACGCGGCCTGGACCGCCCCCGCGAGGCCGGCCTGACCCCGGCCGAGGAGGCCGCGCTCCTCGGCGCCGAGAACGGAGAACCGCGATGAGCACACAGAGCTGGCGCCGGCTCGGCGAGGGCGACCCCACCCGGACGGTCCTCGCGGTCGACTTCGACTCGGCGGGACGGCCGGAGGCCGGCTTCCGCCGGTTCGCCGCGCACCTGGCACCGGAACGGGAGATCTGGCTCACCGACCAGCCGGCCGCCGCCGAGCGCGAACTGCTGTCGGCCGCCGACTACCTGCGGTGGTGGGGGCTCATGCCAAAGGGGCCCCGCCGCGTCGACACCGTCATGGGCTACTGCGTCGGCGGCGTCTTCGCCTCCGCGCTCGCCGACGAGATCGCCGCGCGGCAGGGGGAACGGCCGGCGCTGCTGCTGTTCGACCCGGAGCCCGTGGACCGGCTGAGCCTGTACCGGGACTTCCGGAAGGCCGCCGACACCATGGCCGTGCTGCCCGAGCAGCAGCGGGCCGAGGCGGCCGCCGAGGTGCTGGCGGTGTGCGAGGCGGCCGGCGACGACGACTTCACCGCCACCGCCGCGCACGTCGTCAAGGTCTACGAGACCGTGGCCGGCGCCGCCTTCGACCTGCTGGGCCTCGACGAGGAGACCAGTGAGGACCTGCTCGGCCTCTTCCGCTCCTACGTCTCCTACCTGCACGCCGCACGGCAGCTGCGCCCCGAGGAGGGATGGGCCGCGGCGCTGGCGCTGACGTCGGCACGGTCCAGCCCGGGAGCCGTGCACGCACGCGCCGAGCAGCGCTTTCCCCTGGACACCGCGGCCCTGCTGGACGACGCGGCCGTGGCCGCGGCCGCCCACCGATTCCTGCTGGAGCGTGGCGCATGACCGTGCACGACGTACGCCCGACGGCGACGGACCCGGCCACCGACGGGATCGCGCTGGACGGACCGACCGGGGCGCCGGACGCCGACTGGACCGACCTGGCCCTCGCCGCCGCGGCGGCCTACCAGTACCGCATGACGGCCGACGGCGACCTGGCACTCGCCGTCGACACGCTGCCCCGGCCGCTGCGGCTGCGCCTGGGGCCCACGACGGCCCTGGGCGCACTGGTGGAGCAGGTCCGCCGGGCACGGGCCCTGGCGGACGCGCCGGAGACGGCGGAGGGGACGGCGCAGGAGACGGCCGCCCCGCCCGTCGGCGCACGGGTCCGCCTCACCGACGGCCCCGGGGCGGACGACGACCTGACGTTCGCCTTCTCCCTCGACGCGGCCACCGGCCGTCTGCGCTGCCGGGCGCACGGCGGCCCGGAACGCGCAGCGGACGGGCAGTCGGCCGCGCACACCAGCCGGCTCTCCCACTTCGCGCAGCGGCTGCTCCAGGCCGGTCCGGCGGCCGAGGTGGGCGGGATCGACCTGCTCACCCCGGCGGAGCACCACCAGATCATGCACGTGTGGAACGACACCGCGCACGAGGTGCCGTCCCTGACGCTGCCCGAACTGGTGGAGGCGAACGCGGCCGCCCACCCCGGCCGGCTCGCCCTCGAACACCGGGACACCCGCCTCACCTACGGCGAGCTGGACGACCGGGCGAACCGCATCGCCCACCTGCTGATCGCCGCCGGCGCCGGAGCGGGCGACGTCGTCGCCATGGTGCTCCCCCGGTCCGTCGACTACGTCGTGACGGCGCTCGCCGTCGTCAAGACGGGCGCCGCCTACCTGCCCGTGGACACCGGCTACCCGGTGGACCGCATCACCGAGGTGCTCTCCGACGCGCGGGTCTCCCACGTGGTGACCGTCGCGTCGCTCACGGACTCGGTGCTGGTGGCGGCGGAGCAGCTCGTGCTGGACGACCCGGCCACCGCGGCACGTCTGGCGCGGGCCGCGGCGACCCCGCCCACCGACGCCGACCGGCGCGCCCCGCTGAGCCCCGGCACCCCGGCCTACGTGCTGTACACCTCCGGCTCCACGGGACGCCCCAAGGGCGTCGTCGTCGCCCACCGCGCCATCACCAACCGTCTGCACCACATGCAGCACCAGATCCCGCTGGGTGCCGGCGACCGCCTGCTGCAGAAGACGCCCGCCGGTTTCGACGTGACGGTGCGCGAGGTGTTCTGGCCGCTGCTGGCCGGAGCCTCGATCGTGGTCGCCGACCCCGACGGGCACCGGGACCCCGCCTACCTGGCGGAGACGATCGTCGCCGAGGACATCACCATCGCCCACTTCGTCCCCTCGGGGCTGAAGGTCTTCCTCCAGGAGCCGGACGCCGCGCGGTGCAAGAGCCTGCGCCGGGTGGTGTGCGGCGGCGAGGCGCTGCCCGCGGAGCTGCAGGCGTGGTTCTCCTCCGTGCTCGACGCCGACCTGTTCAACGTCTACGGCCCGACCGAGGCGGCCGTCGACGTCACCTCCATGCTGTGCCCGAAGGACCCGGAGCCCGGTCCGGTGCTGATCGGGCGGCCGGTGTGGAACACCCGGCTGTACGTGCTCGACGAACAGCGCCGCCAGCTGCCGCCGGGCGTCACCGGCGAGCTGTACCTCGCCGGCGTCCAGCTCGCCGAGGGCTACCTCGGCCGGCCGGAGCTGACCGCGGAGCGGTTCGTCGACGACCCCTACGGAGGACCCGGCGCCCGCATGTACCGCTCCGGGGACGCCGCCCGCTGGCGGGCCGACGGCGTCATCGAGTTCTTCGGCCGCCTCGACCACCAGGTCAAGATCCGCGGTTTCCGGGTCGAGCTGGAGGAGATCGAGTCGGTGCTGCTGCGCGACGCGCGGATCAGCCACGCGGTCTGCCTGGTCCGCGAGGACACCCCGGGTGACCAGCGCCTGGTGGCGTACGTGGTGCCCGCCACCGGAGCCGACCCGGACCTCGACGAGCTCCGCGCGCGGGCCGAGTCGGCCCTGCCCGACTACATGGTGCCGACCGCGTTCGTCGTCCTGGACCGGCTGCCGCTCACCCCGAACGAGAAGCTGGACCGCAAGGCCCTCCCCCGCCCCGGGACCCGGTTCGTCCGCGCCGGCCGGGAGCCGTCCACCGCGGCGGAGATCCTGGTGGCCGAGCTGTTCGGGGAACTCCTCGGCGTCCAGGGCGTCGGGGTCGGGCAGCACTTCTTCGAGCTGGGCGGCAACTCCCTGCTGGCCAGCCGGATGGTCAACGAGATCCACCAGCGCCGCGGGGTGCGGCTGCGCCTCAGGCAGCTGTTCGACGATCCGACCGTGGGCGCCATCGCCGCCCTCATCCCCGCTTGAGGACGCCTCGCGGTACCGGCGGCAATCGGCCGGTGCCGCGAGTGCCGTCCGCGGTGGCACCACCGCCGCCGGACGCCGGCCGCACCCCGGCCGTCGTCCGGCGGATCCCGCACACCCCTCGGCCCCTCGGAAACGGAGCAGTCGGACCATGCGCACTCTGAAGGTAGCGCTGCTGGGTTGCGGCGTCGTCGGCAGCGACGTCGCGCACTACCTGGCGGCCCACGAACCCGAACTCACCGCACGGATCGGCGCCCGGGTGGAGCTCGCCGGGGTGGCGGTGCGCCGGGCGGACCTCCCCCGCCCCGGGGTCCCCTCCCACCTGATCGCGGCCGACGCGGACGCCCTGGTGACCCGCGGCGACATCGACGTGGTGATCGAGGTGATCGGCGGCACCGACCGCGCGCACGACCTGGTCGGCAAGGCGTTCGCGCACGGCGCGTCCGTCGTCAGCGCCAACAAGGCGCTGATCGCCGCCGAGGGTGCGGCACTGCACGCCGCCGCCCGGGCGCACGGCGTCGACCTGCGCTACGAGGCCGCGGTGGCCGGCGCCGTGCCCCTGCTGCGGCCGTTGCGCGAGTCCCTGGCCGGAGACCGGGTCACCCGGGTGCTCGGCATCGTCAACGGCACCACCAACTTCATCCTCGACAGGATGGACAGCGCGGGCTGGGACTACCCGAGAGCGCTGAAGGAGGCCATGGCCCTCGGCTACGCGGAGGCCGACCCCACCGCCGACGTCGAGGGGCACGACGCGGCCGCCAAAGCCGCGATCGTCGCCGGCCTCGCCTTCGATACCCGCGTCCGGATCGACGAGGTGCACCGCGAGGGCATCAGCGGCATCACCGCCGCGGACACGGCCGCCGCCCGCGCCCAGGGCTGCGTGATCAAACTCCTCGCCCTGTGCGACCGCCGCGCCGACGGCGACGTCACCGTCCGGGTCCACCCGGCGATGCTGCCGCTGAGCCATCCGCTGGCCTCGGTGCGGGACGCGTTCAACGCGGTGTTCGTCGAGGCGGAGGCCGCGGGGCAGCTGATGTTCTACGGACCCGGCGCCGGCGGGGCGCCCACGGCCAGCGCCGTGCTCGGCGACCTCGTCGAGGTCTGCCGCAACCGGCTGGCCGGCGTCACCGGCTCCGGCGACACGGCCCACGAGCAGCGCCGTGTGCGGCCGGTCGGCGACGTCGTCACCCGCTACCACGTCACCCTGGACGTCGCCGACCGGCCCGGTGTCCTCAGCGAGGTGGCCCACGTCCTCGACCGGCACGGCGTGTCCGTCGAGAGCCTGCGCCAGGAGCGCGGGGACGACGGCTGCCGGCTGTCCCTGTCGACCCACCGGGCCACTGACGCCGTGCTGTCCTCGGCGGTGGAGGCCCTCGGTGCCCTGACGGCCGTACGGGGGGTGCCGCGCGCCCTCCGCGTCGAGGGCGCGTGACCGCGCCGGAGACCAGGGGGCGCGGGCCCGCCGGGAACGGACGGGAAGAGACCGGAGCAGACAGAAACGGTCCGGTGGAGGGCGGTGTGCCGCCCCCACCGGACCGCGGCATGTTCGCCCCTCGTGGGACCGCCGCGGGGAACGGGCCCAGGTCGCGCGGACAGGCGGCCCCGCACCTCGACGGGTGCGGGGCCGCCTGTCCGCCCACCGCATGACGAAGCCCTGCCGTCAGCTCTGACGGCAGGGCTCGCGGGTTTCGACGACCCCTCTGTCAGCCGGCGACGGTCCAGGTGTCGTTGCCGGTGAGGAGGGCGGCGAGGTCGCCCTTGCCGTGGTGTTCGACGGCGGTGTCGAGCTGGTCGGCCA